>NZ_CP154630.1:0-375000 GCF_039555535.1 Stenotrophomonas maltophilia
ATGGATGCTTGGTCCCGTAGTCTCGAGCGCCTCGAAGCGGAGTTCCCGCCGGAAGACGTTCATACCTGGTTGAAGCCACTGCAGGCCGATCTGCGCGTGGACAGCCTGGTGCTGTATGCACCGAATGCCTTCATCGTCGACCAGGTCCGCGAGCTTTATCTGGCCCGGATCCGCGAACTGCTGGCGCATTTCGCCGGCTTCAGCGACGTTTTTCTTGAAATCGGCTCGCGCCCGCGCCCTGTGGAGGCACAGAACTCGCCGGTTTCCACGCCATCGGCGCATGTGTCCAGCGAACCGCAGGTGCCGTTTGCCGGCAACCTGGACAATCACTACACGTTCGCCAACTTCGTTGAAGGCCGCAGCAACCAGCTGGGCCTGGCCGCGGCGTTCCAGGCTGCGCAGAAACCGGGCGACCGTGCGCACAACCCACTGCTGCTGTACGGAGGCACCGGCCTGGGCAAGACCCACCTGATGTTCGCCGCCGGCAACGCGATGCGCCAGGCCAATCCAGGCGCGAAGGTGCTGTACCTGCGCTCGGAACAGTTCTTCAGCGCAATGATCCGGGCCCTGCAGGAAAAGACCATGGATCAGTTCAAGCGCCAGTTCCAGCAGGTGGACGCGCTGCTGATCGATGACATCCAGTTCTTCGCCGGCAAGGACCGCACCCAGGAAGAGTTCTTCCACACCTTCAACGCGCTGTTCGATGGCAAGCAGCAGATCATCCTGACCTGCGACCGTTATCCGCGCGAGGTCGAGGGCCTGGAAGCGCGCCTGAAGTCGCGGCTTGCCTGGGGCCTGTCGGTCGCGATCGAACCGCCGGACTTTGAAACCCGCGCCGCCATCGTGCTGGCCAAGGCGCGCGAACGCGGGGCCGAGATTCCCGATGATGTTGCGTTCCTGATCGCCAAGAAGATGCGCTCCAACGTGCGCGACCTCGAGGGCGCGCTCAATACCCTGACCGCCCGCGCCAATTTCACGGGCCGCGCGATCACCACCGAATTCGCCCAGGAAACCCTGCGCGACCTGCTGCGTGCCCAGCAGCAGGCGATCAGCATTCCCAACATCCAGAAAACCGTGGCCGACTACTACGGGCTGCAGATCAAGGATCTGCTGTCCAAGCGTCGGACCCGTTCGCTGGCCCGCCCCCGCCAGGTCGCCATGGCCCTGACCAAGGAGCTGACCGAGCACAGCCTGCCCGAGATCGGCGACGCGTTTGCCGGTCGCGATCACACCACGGTGCTGCATGCCTGCCGCCAGATCCGCACCCTGATGGAAACCGACGGCAAGCTCCGCGAGGACTGGGACAAGCTGATCCGGAAGCTGAGCGAATGATGCACGGATGCCGATGAGGCGTCATCGCACAAAACGGTGCAGAATCCGGTAGCAAGCGCGGGACACGTTGTGGATAAAAATGGCGTTTGAAATCGCGCCGAATTTATCCACAGCTTTCCCCACCCCCTGGGGGTCGGTAATACAGAGGGTTTCGAGGTATGAAATTCCTTTATTTACAAAGACTTAGCGTTGTTTTCCAGCGATTCTGTCTCTACCAGCACCACCAAGCTTTTGATTTATTCCACATTTTTTAAAGCATAGGGGCACGGAACCACATGCGTTTCACACTGCAGCGCGAAGCCTTTCTCAAGCCGTTGGCACAGGTCGTCAACGTGGTCGAACGCCGCCAGACCCTTCCGGTTCTGGCCAATTTCCTGGTCCAGGTACAGAACGGCCAGCTGTCGCTGACCGGTACCGACCTGGAAGTGGAGATGGTGTCGCGGATCGCGGTTGAAGACGCCCAGGACGGCGAAACCACCATTCCCGCCCGCAAACTGTTCGAGATCATCCGTGCCCTGCCCGACGGCAGCCGGATCACCGTCTCGCAGACCGGTGACAAGATCACCGTGCAGGCCGGCCGCAGCCGCTTCACCCTGGCAACCCTGCCCTCCAACGACTTCCCGTCGGTGGACGAAGTGGAAGCCACCGAGCGCGTGGCCATTGGCGAAGCGACCCTCAAGGAACTGATCGAACGCACCGCGTTCGCGATGGCCCAGCAGGACGTGCGCTACTACCTCAACGGCCTGCTGTTCGATCTGCGCGGCGATGCCCTGCGGACCGTCGCCACCGACGGCCATCGCCTGGCCCTGTGTGAAACCGACCTGGCCAAGCCCAGCGGTTCCAAGCGCCAGATCATCGTGCCCCGCAAGGGCGTGACCGAACTGCAGCGCCTGCTGGAAAGCGGCGATCGCGAGATCGAGCTGGAAGTCGGCCGCAGCCACGTCCGCGTCAAGCGCGACGATGTCACCTTCACCTCGAAGCTGATCGACGGTCGCTTCCCGGATTACGAGGCGGTGATCCCGATCGGTGCCGACCGCGAAGTTAAGGTGGATCGCGAAGCGCTGCGCGCCTCGCTGCAGCGCGCTGCGATCCTGTCCAACGAGAAGTATCGCGGCATCCGCGTGGAAGTCTCGCCGGGCAACCTGAAGATCAGCGCGCACAACCCGGAGCAGGAAGAAGCCCAGGAAGAAATCGAAGCCGACACCACGGTCAGCGATCTGGCCATTGGCTTCAATGTGAACTACCTGCTGGATGCCCTGTCCGCGCTGCGCGACGAGGAAGTCATCATCCAGCTGCGCGACTCCAATTCCTCGGCGCTGGTGCGTGAATCCAGCAGTGAGAAGTCGCGTCACGTAGTCATGCCGCTGCGTCTCTGACAGCAGCGCTGTTCCACGTGGAACCGAACGACGCCCGGGATCTTCCCGGGCGTTTTTTTTGTTCCACGTGGAGCATTGAATCGGGTTGCCGAGCAGCCTCCGTTTGGAGGGACGTCATCCTTCTTGTTGGTCCCCTCTTTCGCTCTGCCTTCAGCACCATTCATGGCGAGCGTTGGAACCTGCGATTGCAGCCAATGCCCGCTGGCGCATCCCCTTCGATCGGAAGCGCCCGCACCTGGATTCTCAACGCGGTGCATTCGGCCAGATCTGACTGGATTGACGAAGCGCCCCGCCGCTGATGCCGCGATCCCCGCTGCTTCTGCAAACGCCTCTGTCCACAGGAGCGATTCGAGGCAGTTTGGGCCAAGCCTAGCTTCTAAATCTGGGTATAAATCTAAAGCATGGTGGTGATGGTAGGGCCAGATTTCGTGGAGAAACAAGCTATCTATATGATTTAAAAGAAATTTATAAGCCTGAAACCCCCTGTATAGAGGCCCCTAAGGCTGGGGGGGAACCTGTGGATAGTTTTCAGCGGCAGGCAAAAGGGCTTTTTTATCCACAGATTGCCCATACCTTGTGTATAAGTCATACAGACCCGCTGTGGACAGCGTGAAACGAAGGCGCTGAATTCTTTGAAATCTGTGGAACCCTCCAGGACACTGGATCGCAGATTTGAAGGAATCCGGGGGGGGCATCCGACCGCACCCCCTGCCGAAGCGCGCACTCACACCTGTGTAAAAGCGCTGGAATCGTTGAAATCTGAGGGTCGATGCCCTGCTGCCCTCGGCAGAATTGAAGGGATTTCGGTCACGTCCAGGCCTGCAAGGGGCCAAGCGGACGGCGTGGGGCCACGTGGAACGTGCGATTGCCAAGCGCGCAGAGGCCTCTGCTCTGCTTGGTCGCTGGCGTGGCGCGTCCTCCTTGACCGATGCAGTAAGCTGATGGATTCCCTGCCCCACTACCGCCTCGTGCGGATGGTCTTTCGCGCCCCATGCTTATCCGCCGCCTCGCCCTGCACCAACTGCGTCGTTTCAGTGCGGTGGACCTGTCGCCCCAGCCGGGATTGAACCTGCTGACCGGCGACAACGGTGCCGGCAAGACCAGCGTGCTCGAAGCCTTGCATCTGATGGCCTATGGACGCAGCTTCCGTGGCCGGGTCCGCGATGGATTGGTGCGCCAGGGCCAGGAAGCGTTGGAAATCTTCGTGGAATGGGACGAACAGCGTGCCGATCACCCGTCCCACCGCCGAAAGGCCGGGCTGCGCCACAGCGGCCAGGACTGGAAGGGGCGATTGGACGGCGAAGATGTCGCGCAGCTGGGCAATCTCTGTGCAGCGCTGGCGGTGGTGACGTTCGAGCCCGGCAGCCATGCGTTGGTCAGTGGTGGTGGCGAGCCCCGCCGCCGCTTCCTCGATTGGGGCTTGTTCCACGTGGAACCGGGCTTTCTGTCCCTGTGGCGCCGTTACTCCCGGGCGCTGAAGCAGCGCAATGCCCTGCTCAAGCAGGGCGGGCCCTCGCGGATGCTCGATACCTGGGATCACGAGCTGGCAGAGGCCGGAGAACCACTGACAAGCCGCCGCCAGCACTACCTGGAGCGTCTGCAGCAGCGCACTGTGGCCTTGGCCGCCAGCCTGGCGCCGCAACTCGGCATCCAGGGACTGGAACTGAGTCCTGGATGGCGGCGGCATGAACTTCCGCTGGCCGATGCCCTGCTTCTGGCCCGGGAACGCGACCGCCAGGCTGGGTATACCTCGGTCGGCCCGCACCGGGCGGACTGGAGCGTTGATTTCCAGAGCATTCCGGGTCGCGATGCGCTGTCCCGGGGCCAGGCCAAGCTGACGGCATTGGCCTGCCTGCTCGCGCAGGCCGAAGACTATGCCGAACAGCGTGGCGAATGGCCGGTGATCGCGCTGGATGATCTGGCTTCGGAGCTGGATCGCACCCACCAGGCGCGGGTACTGGAGCGCCTGCTCAATGGCCCAGCACAGATCTTCATCACCGCCACCGAAACCCCAGCGGCGCTGCACGAACTGACCCACATCGCCCGGTTCCACGTGGAACATGCACAGATCGTGGCTGTGCCATAGTGGGCGCACCAGGGCCGCTCGACCCCGGCTGGTATAATTCGGGTTGGAATCCTTTCATTCTCGGCGCATCGCCCCAAGCGGTGGCCGACCTGCGGAGCCTACGGCAAGCGCAATGAGCGACGAACAGAACACCCCGGCAAACAACGGCAATTACGACGCCAACAGCATTACCGCCCTGGAAGGCCTGGAGGCTGTCCGCAAGCGTCCCGGCATGTACATCGGTGACGTGCATGACGGCACCGGTCTGCACCACATGGTGTTCGAGGTTGTCGACAACTCGATCGACGAAGCGCTGGCCGGCCACGCCGACCACGTCGCGGTGACGATCCACGCCGACGGCTCGGTTTCGGTGTCCGACAACGGCCGTGGTATCCCGACCGGCAAGCATGAGCAGATGAGTGCCAAGCTCGGTCGCGAAGTGTCTGCGGCCGAAGTCGTCATGACCGTCCTGCACGCAGGCGGCAAGTTCGACGACAACAGCTACAAGGTTTCGGGCGGTCTGCACGGCGTCGGCGTCAGCGTGGTCAATGCGCTGTCGCAGAAGCTGCTGGTGGACGTGTTCCAGAACGGCTTTCACTACCAGCAGGAATTCAGCAACGGCGCCGCAGTGACCGCGCTGGCCAAGCTGGAAACCACCACCAAGCGCGGCACCACCGTGCGCTTCTGGCCGTCCACCGTCGCCTTCCACGACAACGTGGAGTTCCACTACGACATCCTGGCCCGTCGCCTGCGCGAACTGTCGTTCCTGAACTCCGGCGTCAAGATCGTCCTTGCTGACGAGCGTGGCGATGGCCGCCGCGATGACTTCCACTACGAAGGCGGCATCCGCAGCTTCGTGGAGCACCTGGCCCAGCTGAAGACCCCGCTGCACCCGAATGTCATCTCGGTTACCGGCGAGCACAATGGCATCGTGGTGGATGTGGCGCTGCAGTGGACCGACTCCTACCAGGAGACGATGTACTGCTTCACCAACAACATCCCGCAGAAGGACGGTGGTACCCACCTGGCCGGTTTCCGCGGTGCGCTGACCCGCGTGCTCAACAACTACATCGAGCAGAACGGCATCGCCAAGCAGGCCAAGATCAACCTGACCGGCGACGACATGCGCGAAGGCATGATTGCGGTGCTGTCGGTGAAGGTGCCGGACCCGAGCTTCTCCAGCCAGACCAAGGAAAAGCTGGTCAGCTCCGACGTGCGCCCGGCGGTGGAAAACGCCTTCGGTGCGCGCCTGGAAGAATTCCTGCAGGAAAACCCGAACGAAGCCAAGGCGATCGCCGGCAAGATCGTCGATGCCGCACGTGCACGTGAAGCCGCGCGCAAGGCCCGCGACCTGACCCGCCGCAAGGGTGCGCTGGATATCGCCGGCCTGCCGGGCAAGCTGGCCGACTGCCAGGAAAAGGATCCGGCGCTGTCCGAGCTGTTCATCGTCGAGGGTGACTCGGCAGGTGGCTCGGCCAAGCAGGGCCGCAATCGCAAGAACCAGGCGGTGCTGCCGCTGCGCGGCAAGATCCTCAACGTGGAACGCGCGCGCTTCGACCGCATGCTGTCCTCCGACCAGGTCGGTACGCTGATCACCGCGCTGGGCACCGGCATCGGCCGTGACGAGTACAACCCGGACAAGCTGCGTTACCACAAGATCATCATCATGACCGACGCCGACGTCGACGGCGCCCACATCCGCACCCTGCTGCTGACGTTCTTCTACCGTCAGATGCCGGAGCTGATCGAGCGCGGTTACGTCTACATCGGCCTGCCGCCGCTGTACAAGATCAAGCAGGGCAAGCAGGAGCTGTATCTGAAGGATGACCCGGCGCTGGACAGCTACCTGGCCAGCAGCGCGGTGGAAAACGCTGCGCTGGTGCCGGCCACCGGCGAACCAGGCATCGAAGGCCTGGCACTGGAGAAGCTGCTGCTGGCGTACGCCGCTGCCCTCGATTCCATCGAGCGCAACGCGCACCGCTACGACCGCAACCTGCTCGAAGCGCTGGTCGATTTCGTGCCGATGGACCTGGAGAGCCTGCGCAGTGCCGGCGAAGGCGAAGGCCTGGATGCACTGGCCAAGCGACTCAACCAGGGCAGCCTGGGCAGCCCGCGCTTCAGCCTGGAGCTGCAGGAAGCCAACGATGAGCGTCCGGCCGCCGTACTGGTCACCCGTCGCCACATGGGCGAACAGCACATCCAGGTACTGCCCATGTCGGCGTTCGAGAGTGGTGAACTGCGCGCGATCCACCAGGCCTCCAAGCTGCTGCATGGCCTGGTTCGCGAAGGTGCAACCATCTCCCGCGGCGCCAAGTCGATCGAAGTGGACAGCTTCGCCAAGGCGCAGAACTGGCTGCTCGAAGAGGCCAAGCGTGGCCGCCAGATCCAGCGATTCAAGGGTCTGGGTGAAATGAATCCGGAGCAGCTGTGGGACACCACCGTGAACCCGGAAACCCGCCGACTGCTGCAGGTGCGCATCGAAGACGCTGTCGCAGCCGACCAGATCTTCAGCACCCTGATGGGCGATGTCGTCGAACCGCGTCGCGATTTCATCGAGGACAACGCGCTGAAGGTCGCCAACCTGGATATCTGACACAATCCGGTGATGGCCGGTGCGCGGGGAGGCGCGCCGGCCTTCGATCCTTGAACGCAGGTACCCGATGTCCGCATCCGCCCCGGCTTCCGCCCCGCCCCCGATTCCGCCGGCCTCGGCCGCGCCGCGTGTCGCTTCACCGCTGGCGGGGTTTTTCATCGATCTGGGCATCGCCGCTGTCACCCTGTTCGGCCTGAGCCTGATCAGCGGCCTGCTGTGGGGCCTTTACCGTGGTGTGGTGGTTGGCTACGCCAATGCGCAGGCCAGCGGTGGAACGCCCGACGCCAATTCGGTCGCGGCGACACTGGGCCAGCCCGGCGCGCTTGCACAGATTCTCATGGCGCTGTTTGCCACCGGTGGCGCTGCGTTGCTGCTGTACTTCTGGCGACGGCCAGCCAATACCGCCGAGCGTCACGCGTCGCGCCAGGCGCTGCGCCGCCCCTCCACCTGGGGCTGGACCCTGCTGGTGGCGACCCTGATCGTGCTCGGCAGCAACGGCATTGCCTTCCTGGCCAAGCAGTTCGGCATCGAGCCGGTCCCCACCAATCTGGCGCTGATGCAGAGCGCGATCGCACGTTTCCCGTTGTTCCTGGTGCTGTTCGCCGTGGCACTGGCGCCGGCCTACGAGGAACTGCTGTTCCGCCGCGTGCTGTTTGGCCGCCTGTGGAAGGCCGGGCGCCCGTGGTTGGGCGTGGTACTGAGCAGCCTCGCATTCGCCCTGATCCATGAGATCCCTGGAACCAGCGCCAATGGCCCGGCCGAAATCGCACAACTTTGGCTGGTCTATGGCGGCATGGGGGCTGCGTTCTGCTGGCTCTACCAGCGTACCGGCACGTTGTGGGCGGCGATCACCGCGCATGCGTTGAACAATGCGGTTGCCCTTGCCGCGATGGTGTTCCTGGGGTCAACGTAACGCCGCGTCCGCTTGACGAAAGATTAAGCCGCTACGCTACACACTGCCCATATGAACACGGGGGAGCTTCCATGAAACAACTGCTGCTGGCCCTTGTCATCACCACTCTGGTCAGCGCCTGCGCGACCACCACCTCCCCTACCGGCCGCCGGCAGATGGTGGGCGGCGTCTCGCAGGCACAGCTGGACCAGCTCGGCGCACAGGCGTTCGCCGAAACAAAGCAGAAGGAAAAGATCAGCACCGACGGCCGCCAGAACGGTTACGTGCAGTGCGTGGTCAATGCCCTGGTCGCGCAGTTGCCGCCTCAGTACCGTGGCGTACGGTGGGAGACGGCAGTGTTCGTCGACAAGGAGCCCAACGCCTTCGCCCTGCCCGGCGGCAAGGTCGGCGTGAACACCGGCATCTTCACCGTGGCCAAGAATCAGGACCAGCTGGCTGCCGTGATCGGCCATGAAATCGGCCATGTCATCGCCCGTCACCACGAAGAACGCATCACCCGCCAGATGGGCGCGCAGACCGGCCTGGCCGTGCTCGGTGCGCTGGCCGGTGCGGCCTATGGCGAAGGCGCTGCCAGCACCGTCAACCAGCTCGGCGGCATGGGCGCGCAGACGGCCTTCCTGCTGCCCGGCTCACGCACCCAGGAAAGCGAGGCTGACGTAATCGGCCAGCGGCTGATGGCCCAGGCCGGTTTCAATCCGGCGCAGGCAGTGGACCTGTGGCAGAACATGATGGCCGCCAGCGGCGGCCGCAGCCCGCAATGGCTGTCCACCCACCCCGATCCGGCCAACCGGATCCAGGAACTGCGACGCGATGCCCCGGCCCTGACGCCGGTCTATCAGCAGGCGCAGGCGGCCGGGCTGCGGCCAAAGTGCGGATGAGTGCGCAGTTCTATGCTGTATTGCAGCACATAAAACGATTTCTCACGCCATCTGTTTCTGATACGTTTGGCGGCTCAGATTTTTCTGACAGTCCGACTTTGCCGCTAACCGGCGGTTCGATCGAGGTGAACGATGATTTTCCGTAACCACAAAGCTGTGCTTTCCGTCCTCGTCGCGACCGCCCTGACCGGCGCCGTGGTCACCGATGCCTTCGCGCAGTCCTCGCGTTCCTCCGAGCGCGGCAACCGCGGCGGCAAGCAGGCCAAGGCCGAGGCGCTGTACCCGAACGCGACCCGCCAGGAGCCGACGGTCAAGGCCTCGGCCAAGATGGGCAGCAAGCTGCAGAAAATGATCGACAGCTACAACAAGGAAAAGTTCCCGGAGACCCGCGAGCAGGCCGACGCGATCCTGGCTGACAGCGCCGCGAACGAGTACGACAAGTCGCTGGCCGCGCAGCTGGCCTCGCAGGCGGCCTACCAGACCGACGACGCCCCGGCGGCGATCGCCTATCTGAAGCAGGTTCTGCAGTTCAACGGCCTGGACAACAATGGCCACTTCCAGTCGATGCTGATGCTGGGCCAGCTGGAGCTGCAGGAAGACAAGACCGCCGAAGGCCTGGCAACCCTCGACAAGTACTTCGCCGAGAGCAAGTCGACCAAGCCGGAAGAACTGATCGCCAAGGGCCAGGCGCTGTACCAGCTGGAGCGCTACCAGGAAGCGATCCCGGTGCTGAAGCAGGCCATCGCCGGTTCCGCCGAACCGAAGGACAACTGGAACCAGCTGCTGATGGCGGCCCTGTCCGAAGCCGGCCAGTCCGGTGAAGCGGTCAAGGAAGCCGAGGCGCTGGCCGCCAAGAACCCGAACGACAAGAAGGCCCAGCTGAACCTGGCCAGCATGTACATGCAGGCCGACCAGATGGACAAGGCGGCCGCGGTGATGGACAAGCTGCGCAGCAGCGGCCAGCTCACCGAAGAGCGCGAGTACAAGCAGCTGTACTCGATCTATGCCAACACCGACAAAAAGGAAAAGGACGTCATCGCGGTCATCAACGAAGGGTTGCAGAAGGGCATCCTCAAGCCGGACTACCAGGTTTACCTGGCGCTGGCCCAGTCCTACTACTACTCCGACCAGGTGCCGCAGGCGATCGATGCGTGGCAGAAGGCTGCCCCGCTGTCCAAGGACGGTGAGACCTACCTGAACCTGGCACGCGTCCTGCATGCCGAAGGTCGCATCCCGGAGGCCAAGCAGGCCGCCCAGCAGGCGCTGGCGAAGGGTGTGAAGAACCAGGCTGATGCCAAGAAAATCATCAACCTGAAGTAAGTAGGAATAACGCCTGAATGCCTGCTCAGTTGATGCGCAGGCGCTCAGGATTGGTATAAGCTTGGAGGTTCCTGCGGTGTCATGCACCGCTGATCAGGGATTCCGCCCCCGGCATCCCGGCCCCACTATTGAGCTCTTGGCGCATGACGGAACAACTAGTCGTTCACCGGTACGAACAACCCGATGACAAGGGGCTGAGCTGGCCTCGCATCGTCGGCATCGCGTTTGTAATTGCCCTGCATCTGGCCGCCTTCATGATGCTCCTCATTCCCGCCGTGGCTCCCAAGGCCGTGGCTGAGAAGGAGCGCAACGTCATGGTGACCATCGTCGATGCGCCGCCGCCGCCGCCGCCGCCGCCGCCGCCGCCGCCGCCGACCGATACTCCGCCGCCGCCGGTGAAGAATCTGTCGCCGCCGAAGCCGTCGCCGGTCCCGCCGCCGCCGCAGGCGCCGGTCGTGGACGTGCCGGAGCCGCGCCCGAGCGATATCGTCACCCCGCCGTCGCCCCCCGCGCCGCCGGCACCTGCGACCTCGATCGAGGCCAGCGTGGACATCTCGTCGAAGGCCATGAATCCGCCGCGCTACCCGCCGGCAGCCTTCCGCGCTGGTATCCAGGGCGAAGTGATCCTGATCATTGATGTCGATGCCAGCGGCAACGTCACCAATGTCACGGTGGAAAAGTCCAGCCGTAACCGCGACCTGGACCGTGCCGCGATGGAAGCGGCTCGCAAGTGGCGCTTCAACGCCGCTGAATCTGGCGGTAAGAAGGCGGCAGGTCGCGTTCGCGTCCCGGTCAACTTTGCGCTGAACTGATGCGCCCGGGTGGCCGCCTGGCCACCCCCGCTCCCGGTTCGATTGTTTAGCTTAGCTACACCCTTTATCACCACACACAACAAAGGTAAGCGTCATGCTGCAGGAAATTTTCATCGCCGCTGCTGCCGGGGGCAATCCGTCCAACGCCCTGTCGCAGATGGGCTTCGAGCACCTGATCCACGAAATGACCACCAAGCCGGGTGATTTCGCGGTTTCCTGGGTCGTGCTGCTGACCCTGATCGCCATGTCGGCCATGTCCTGGTACTGGACCGTCATCAACATCTTCCGTGCGACCCGCCTGAAGAGCGCCGCTGATCGCGTCGTCAGCCTGTTCTGGGACACCCCGAACGCACAGGACGCCATCCGTGCGATGGAAGAGCAGCCGGCTTCGGAGCCGTTCTCGAAGATCGCCCTGGACGCTGCCCAGGCTGCTGCGCACCACCAGCGCGCTGAAGGCGGCGCCACCGGCGGCGTGGGTGAGAACCTGAGCCGTTCGGAGTTCGTCGACCGCGCCCTGCGTCAGGCCGTGACCCGCGAAAGCAACAAGCTGCAGTCGGGCATGACCCTGCTGGCCACCGTCGGCGCGACCGCTCCGTTCGTCGGTCTGCTGGGTACCGTGTGGGGCATCTACGGCGCGCTGATCAAGATCGGTGCCACCGGCTCCGCTTCGATCGACGCCGTTGCCGGCCCGGTGGGTGAAGCGCTGATCATGACCGCGATCGGTCTGTTCGTCGCAATCCCGGCCGTGTTCGCCTTCAACTTCTTCAGCAAGATCAACAGCGCGACCATCAGCAAGTTCGATACCTTCGCGCACGACCTGCACGACTTCTTCGCCACCGGCTCGCGCGTCCGCTAATTGCGGCGCGCGTCACCCAGCGACGAACGTAAGTAGTCACCAAGATCTAGACGGAGCCCGTTATGGCTTTCAGTAGTGGTAACAGCGGCGGCCCCATGGCCGACATCAACGTTACGCCCCTCGTGGACGTGATGCTGGTGCTGCTGATCATCTTCATCATCACGGCGCCCCTGATGTCCCACAAGGTCAAGGTGGATCTGCCGGAAGCCAACCTGATCCAGAAGCCGGAAGACGCTGAAAAGCGTTCCGGACCGATCACCCTGGCAGTCAAGGAAGACGGCTCGATCTACTGGAACGACGAAGAAATCAACAAGCAGACTCTCGAGTCCCGCTTGGCGACCGCCGCCCAGCAGACCCCGCAGCCGCCGCTGAACCTGCGTGGTGACCGCACCACCAAGATGCGCGTCATCAACGACCTGACCAAGGTCGCGCAGGAGCAGGGCATGCTGGACGTCGGCTTCGTCGCGACCAAAGAAAAGGGGCAATAAGCCATGGCATTCAGTAGTGGTGGTGGCAAGGGCCCCATGGCAGACATCAACGTCACGCCCCTCGTGGACGTGATGCTGGTTCTGCTGATCATCTTCATCGTGACCGCGCCGATCATGACGTACCCGATCGCCGTCGACCTGCCGCAGCGCGTGCTCAACCCACCGCCGCAGCTGGTTGAACCGCCGCCGCCGATCGAACTGAAGATCGACGCCAGCAACCAGGTCTCGTGGAACAACAGCCCGATCAATACCAGCGAGCTGCAGCAGCGGATGGAGCAGGAGGTCCAGCGTGACCCGACCAACCAGCCGGAACTGCGCATCGACGCCAGCCCGGATTCCGAGTACGACGTGATGGCCAAGGTTCTGGCCGCCGCGAAGAATGCTCAGATGAAGAAGATCGGTTTTGTGCAGCAGTAATCGCTACACCGCAACACAACAGTCATGACGCGACTGCAGACGCCCCTGGAAACAGGGGCGTTTTTTTTTGCGCTCATCACGCCGCCATGGGGTCAGATCCCTTTTCCTCAGGAAAAGGGATCTGACCCCATCAGGGAGCACGCGCCCGCTATGATCGGCGGATGCTCGCCCTCTTCGACTCCCTGCGCCACTGGCTCGACGGCATCGCCCACCTCGGCACGATCCTGGCGGTAGCCTATCTGCTGTACCTGCTCGCGCTGACCGGCTGGATCATGCTGCAGAAGCGTGAGCCGGTGGCCACGCTGAGCTGGATCCTGTCGCTGGCGCTGCTGCCCTACCTCGGCTTGTTCATCTATTACCTGCTGGGCCCGCAGAAGGTGAAGCGTCAGCGGCTGCGCCGTGGCCGTGCCCGTTCGGGCATGGAGCACTACAGCGACGTCTGCCCGCCCGATGCCGACTGCACCGAGCTGGCCAAGATCGCCCAGGCCACCACCGGCCTGGCGCCGAGCAGCGCCACCGAAGTGACCTGGCTTGTGGACGGTGCCGCTACGTACGCCGCTCTGTTGGAAGCGGTGACGCAGGCTCGCGATCACGTGCACCTGGAGTACTACATCTTCAATCCGGACCACGCCGGCACCGCGCTGCGCGATGCCCTGGTCGAACGCGCCCGCGCCGGCGTGCAGGTGCGCCTGCTGCTGGATGCCGTGGGATCCTCCGCCCTCCCCCGCCGCTTCCTGCAACCATTGCTGGACGCAGGCGGCGAGGCCATCTGGTTCCATCCGCGGCAACTGCTGAAGCCCTTCAAGCGCCCGTGGCTGAACCTGCGTACCCACCGCAAGCTGGTGATCATCGACGGTCGCTTGGCCTTCACCGGTGGCATCAACATCACTGACGAAGAGGACGAAAGCCGCCGGCCCGACGCCTACCGCGACCTGCACATGCGCATCCGCGGCCATGTGGTGCGCAGCCTGCAGCTGGTGTTCGCCGAAGACTGGCTCTATGCCAGTGGCCAGGATCCCTCGCGCATGGACATTGCCCGTCTTTGGCCGGCCGACATGCCGCTGCGCGGCGATGGTGCCATCAACGCCCAGGTGCTGGTCTCAGGGCCAGACTCCGGCTGGGAAACCATCCATCGGCTGCACGTGGCGGCGATCCAGGAGGCGCACGAACGGGTCTGGCTGGTGACGCCCTACTTCGTGCCCGGCGAAGCCGCGCGGATGGCGCTGACCTCGGCCGCGCTGGGCGGCCTGGACGTGCGCCTGCTGGTGCCGAAGATGAGCGATTCCTGGTTCGTCACCCAGGCCGCGCGCTCCTACTTCGACGAACTGCTGCATGCCGGGGTAAAGATCTACGAGTACGGCCCGCGCATGCTGCATACCAAGGCCTTCATCGCCGATGACGACGTCTGCATCGTCGGCAGTGCCAACTTCGACCACCGCAGCTTCCGGCTGAACTTCGAGCTGTCGATGATGATCAGCGACCGTGACCGCGTCGCCGCCCTGGCCGGGCTGCTGCAGGGAGAGTTCGACCGCGCCACCCGCGTGCACGACCAGGCCGGCCGCTCGCTGTGGCTGCACCGCCTGCCCGAGGCCTTCGCCCGGCTGGCCTCGCCGCTGCTCTGACGCAGCGCTACACTGCGGCGATCATCCGGGGAGCCCGACTATGTACTGGTTGTACCTGCTGCTGGCGCTGGGCTGTTTCGCCTTCGCGCTGAAGACCCCCAGCGCCGCATTGATGACCCTGTGCCTGCTGGCCGCCCTGGCCTTCCTGCTGGCCTGGGTGCGCGGCCGCTATGTGGCCCGCTTCGGCGACCTTCAGCGGGACCCTGCCACGCTTGTCGATGCCGAGGAACTGCGCCGCCTGCGCGAGCAGGCCCAGGCCCGCCGCAATGACGACGCCAACGACCACGATCCGTCCCCTCTTTCCAAGTAGTTCCGTTCCATGACCCAGCTCAGCGTCAACGTCAACAAGATCGCCGTCCTGCGTAATTCGCGCGGCGGCGCCGAACCGGACGTGGTGCGTGCCGCCCAGGCCTGCCTGGATGCCGGTGCGCATGGCATCACCGTGCACCCGCGGCCGGACCGCCGCCATATCACCGCCGAGGACGTGCTGGCGCTGTCGACGCTGACCCGCGCGCGGGGCGTCGAATTCAACATCGAAGGCAACCCATTCGCGCCGCCGCGCGAGGGCTACCCCGGGCTGCTGCCGTTGTGCGAACAGACCCGCCCGGCGCAGGCCACGCTGGTGCCGGATGGCGATGGGCAGATCACGTCCGATCACGGTTTCGACTTCGAGCGTGACGGCGAGCGGCTGCGACCACTGGTGGCCGAACTGAAGGCGATGGGTTGCCGGGTCAGCCTGTTCGTCGACGCCGGTAATCCGCTGCTGGAGCAGGCGGCCGAAGTCGGTGCAGATCGCATCGAGCTGTACACCGGCCCCTACGCCGAAGCGCACGCCGCCGGCGATGCCGAGGCAATGCTGGCGTTGTTCGCCACCGCCGCGCGCCGCGCACAGGCGGTGGGACTGGGCGTCAACGCCGGCCACGACCTGTCGCAGGACAACCTGCGCGATTTCCTGGCCCACGTGCCGGACGTGCTGGAGGTGTCGATCGGTCATGCGCTGATCGGCGAGGCGCTGTATGACGGGCTGGATGCCACGGTGCGGGGCTACCTGGCACTGCTGTAACCGATGGATGCAGCCGAGCATGGGCTCGGCTCTACAAAAGGTAGCCGTATCCCACTGTAGAGCCGAGCCCACGCTCGGCTCAGACTTGCCCTGAACCCTTCAGGCGGCCGTCGCAGCCGCTGAGACAGGCGCGGCGTACCCTGCGGGCATGGGTATCGCGATCAAGGGCCGAGGTTCCACGTCCCACCTTGCCGGACGCTTTGAAAGCACCGTCAGCGAGGCGGTGGACGACGGCTGGGCGGTTGACGAGAGCGAGGAGTTCCTCGCGCCGCGCCTGCGCACCGAAGTACGCGCCGAGACCGCACGCAGCATCATCAGCCGCAACACTTCGCCGGACGTTGGCTTCAGCCAATCGGTGAATCCGTACCGCGGTTGCGAGCATGGCTGCTCGTACTGCTTCGCGCGTCCCTCGCACGCCTATCTGAACCTGTCGCCGGGCCTGGATTTCGAGACCAAGCTGTTTGCCAAGACCAATGCGCCGCAGCTGCTGCGCAAGGAGTTGTCGAAGCCGGGCTATGTGCCACAGCCGATCGCGCTGGGCATCAACACCGACGCGTACCAGCCGATCGAGCGCAAGTTCAAGCTGACCCGCCAGCTGATCGAAGTGATGCTGGAAACCAAGCATCCATTTTCGTTGATTACCAAGAACGCGCTGGTCGAGCGCGACATCGATCTGCTCGCACCGTTGGCGGCGGAAAACCTGGTCAGCGTGCACTTCTCGGTGACCTCGCTGGACCCTCATCTTTCCGCAAAGCTGGAACCGCGTGCATCAGCGCCGCATGCACGGCTGCGCGCGATGAAGCGCCTGCATGAAGCGGGCATTCCGGTGGGAGTGATGGTGGCGCCGGTAATCCCGTGGATCAACGACAGCGAACTGGAAGCCGTGCTGGAGGCCGCACATGATGCCGGCGCCAGCACAGCCGGTTACGTGCTGCTGCGCCTGCCGCTGGAAGTGGCGCCGTTGTTCCGCGACTGGCTCGATACCCATCATCCCGATCGCGCCGCGCACGTGATGAGCACCATTCAGCAGCTGCGCGGCGGCAAAGACTACGACAGCCAGTTCGGCACGCGCATGCGCGGCCAGGGCGTGTATGCCGATCTGTTGAACAACCGCTTCAAGCTGGCGCGAAAGCGTCTCGGCTTCAATGCGCAGAACAGCCATTGGCCGAAGCTGGATTGCAGCCGGTTCCAGAAGCCGTTGCCGCCGAAGAAGGATTCGCCGCAGGGAAGTCTGTTCTGAGTCCATCAGTCGAGCATGGCTCGACGCTGCATTCGAGGCTGTCGAGCAGGCTCGAGATCAACCCCCGAACAACTTCTGCGCACTCTGGAACAGGATCCAGCTGGTGGCGATGAACTTGTCGCCGCCCTGCGGTCGGTTGCCCCGATGGGTGTGGGTGAACGCGGTCGGCGCAATCAACAGACTGCCGGTGCGCGGCACGATCTTCCGCCCCTGGAACAGGAACTCGGTCTCGCCTTCGTCAAAGTCGTCGTTGAGGTACAGCGTCCACAGCACGTGCCGGTGCAGGGTCTCGGCCTGCGCATCCTTCGGGTACAGCTCGCAGTGCCAGTACGGGTAACCGCCTTCGCCTGCCGCATACCACTGCAGGTTGATCGCACCCGGGCGCAGGCAGGTGCGGGCAAGATCGGCCAGTTGCTGCTGCGGCATGTCAGGGAAGTCCTCGGCAGACAGGCGTCGCGGTTGGCCGTTGCTGTCCTGGATCTGCAACATCAGCGGGGCGATCAATGCCTGTGGATAACGGCGTAGATAAGTCAGCAGGCCGTCGAACACCGCGTGCTGCAGCTGATGGTCCACATCCTGCCAGCCATCAAGGCCGCTGATGCGCAGATCCTTGCTGTGCTTGAGTTCCGGGAACACGCCACTGCCCACGGCACCGGGCTGCAGGCCACGCGCCGCCCGCATGCGCTCGACGATCGCTGCGCAGACCTCGCTGGGGACCGCGTTGTGGATGACCTCGATGAAATCGACCGGGCCCTGCTCGTGCATGCGTGCATTCCTTAGGCGGCAACGGCTTGATGGTGCCGTTTGCCGCCCTCGGTGTCACCCCACGGTCATGTCATCGATCTGCCATGACCGTCGTCCGGCAACCGCCCATCAGCCCTGCGCGTCGTCGTGCGCGTGGTGGTAGCGCACGGCTTCGGCCACTTCCTCGCGCGAACCGAGGAACACCGGCACGCGCTGGTGCAGCTGGTCGGGCTGGATGTCGAGGATGCGCTCGCGGCCGGTCCAGGCGGCGCCGCCGGCCTGTTCGACCAGCAGGCCCATCGGGTTGGCTTCGTACATCAGGCGCAGCTTGCCGGCCTTGGACGGGTCCTTCTTGTCCCACGGGTAGATGAAGATACCGCCGCGGGTCAGGATGCGATGCACGTCGGCCACCATGCTGGCGATCCAGCGCATGTTGAAGTTCTTGCCGCGCGCGCCTTCCTTGCCGGCCAGCAGATCGCCCACATAGGCCTGCATCGGCGCTTCCCAGTGACGCTGGTTGGACATGTTGATGGCGAATTCCTGGGTGGCCGCCGGAATCTGCATGTTCTCGGTGGTCAGCACGAACTCGCCCTTCTCGCGGTCCAGGGTGAAGGCGTGCGTGCCGTGGCCGACGGTCAGCACCAGCTGGGTGCTGGGCCCGTAGATGCAGTAGCCGGCGGCGATCTGTTTGCTGCCCGGTTGCAGGAAGGCGTCATCGCCCGGCAGCTCGACGTTGGTCGGGCAACGCAGCACGGAGAAGATGGTGCCGACGGAGACGTTGACGTCGATGTTGGAGCTGCCATCGAGAGGATCGAACAGCAGCAGGAAATCGCCGCGCGGGTAGATGTCCGGCACCGGCTGGCTGTGGTCCATTTCTTCGGAGGCGCACGCGGCGAGGTGGCCACCCCAGGCGTTGGCTTCAAGCAGGATCTCGTTGCTGATCACATCCAGCTTCTTCTGCGCTTCGCCCTGCACGTTGCCGGTACCGGCGTCGCCGAGCACGCCACCGAGGGCGCCCTTGCTGACGGCGATGGAGATGCTGGTGCAGGCGCGGGCGACGACCGCGATCAGCTGGCGCAGGTCGGCATTGATGCGGCCGGCGTGCTGTTCCTGGATCAGGAAGCGGGTCAACGAAGTACGGGACATGAGCGGGCAGGTCTCGGCAGCAGGAAAACGCCTATTGTCGCCGGTCCGGCAAGCGCGTGCGTGAGCGCGGGAAGGCGTAATCGTTTCCAGATGCGTTGCGCTCGTGGAAGCGGGGCGCCCTGCTTCTGTAGAGCCGAGCCCGCGCTCGGCTGCGCTTCGTCCTTCATGCCGCACAAACCGAGCGTAGGCTCGGCTCTACAGAGACCAGCGCGCAAAAAACAAAGGCGCCTTTCGGCGCCTTTGTTCTCAAACCCGTGCAACCTTGCTTCAGCCCTTGGCGACGGTGGCCACGGCCTTGGCGACGTACTCCAGGTTGTTCTGGTTCAGCGCGGCCACGCAGATGCGGCCGGTGCCGACGGCGTAGATGCCGAACTCGTCGCGCAGGCGCTCGACCTGCTCGCGGCTCAGGCCGGAGTAGGAGAACATGCCGGCCTGCTCGTTGATGAAACCGAACTGCGGCGCGCCAGCGGCAGCCAGCTTCTCGACCAGGCCCTGGCGCAGGGCGTGGATGCGCTCGCGCATCTCGGTCAGTTCCTGCTCCCACATCGCGCGCAGTTCCGGGTTGGTCAGCACGCCGGCCACCAGCGCAGCACCGTGGGTGGACGGGCTGGAGTAGATGGTGCGGATCACGCGCTTGACCTGCGACTGCACGGCCTTGGCGTCCGCGGCGGTCGGCGCCACCATCGACAGCGCACCCACGCGCTCGCCGTACAGCGAGAACGACTTGGAGTACGAGTTGGCGACGATGAAGCTGTCGATGCCGGCTTCGGCGATGATGCGCACGGCGGCGCCGTCCTGCTCGATGCCCTTGTCGAAGCCCTGGTAGGCCATGTCGATGAAGGGGAACAGCTGCTTGTCCTTCAGCAGCTGCGCGACCTGCTTCCACTGGGTGACCGTGAGGTCGGCGCCGGTGGGGTTGTGGCAGCAGGCGTGCAGCAGCACCACGGTGCCGGCGTCCAGCTTGCCCAGGTCGGCCAGCAGGGCGTCGAAGTTGACGCCATGGGTGGTCGGGTCGAAATAGGTGTACTCCACCACGTCGAAACCGGCGGCGCTGAACACCGCACGGTGGTTTTCCCAGCTCGGGTTGCTCAGCGCCACGGTGGCGTGCGGCAGCAGTTTCTTCAGCACGTCGGCGCCGACGCGCAGCGCACCGCTGCCACCGACGGTCTGTGCGGTGGTGACGCGGCCGGCGGCCAGCAGCGGCGAATCCTTGCCGAACACCAGCTCACGCGTCGCCTGCGTGTACGCCGGCAGGCCATCGATCGGCAGGTAGCCGCGCGGTTTGGCTTCGGCGGCGAGCTGCTGCTCGATCTGCTTGACGGCGCGCAGCAGCGGAATGCGGCCGCTCTCGTCGTAGTAGATGCCCACACCCAGGTTGACCTTGGTCGGGCGGCTGTCGGCGTTGTACGCCTCGGTCAGGCCCAGGATCGGGTCGCCTGGGACCAGTTCCACGTTTGCAAAGAAGGACACGGCGGTACTCGTTCGGTAGACGGAAAGGGGGAGGAAGTGCGCTACGCGGTCCGCGGCTTTTCAGCCGGAAACAGCCCATCGTAACAAAGCCTGCCGGGGCTGGCCGCCGCCATCGTCATCCGCAGCCCCGTACCATGGCGTGCGTTGCCGCCCGATCCATCAACCTGAATCATGAATCCTGCTGCACGACGCCATTGCCTGCCGCTGTCTGCCCTGCTGCTGTCGCCCTGGGCGGCGCTGGCCGAGCCCGCGCCCTCCGCCCTGCCCGCCGTGCAGGTGCAGGCCGCACGCGTGCCCGGCATCGACCCGTTCGCCTTGCCCGCGAGCCTGGACACGGTCTGGATCGATGCCAGCCGCGCGGGCACCGGCGCGCAGCTGTCCGAGGCGCTGGCCGGGGTACCAGGGCTGCTGGCACGCGACCGGCAGAACTTCGCCCAGGACACGCAGCTGTCGATCCGTGGCTTCGGCGCGCGCTCCACCTTCGGGGTGCGCGGGGTGCGGGTATTGATCGACGGGGTGCCCGCGACCATGCCCGATGGCCAGGGCCAGCTGTCGCATGCCAGCCTGTTGGGCGCCGAACGCATCGAGGTGCTGCGCGGGCCGTTCTCGGCGCTGTACGGCAATTCCTCCGGCGGCGTGCTTCAGGTCTGGAGCGCGCAGGGCCAGGCCGGCGACCCGTGGCGGCTACGCGTGAACGCTGGCGCCGACCGCACGCTCAGCGTCGGCGCGCAGCTGAAGGGGGCGGGTCGCGGGCTGGACTACAACATCGCCGCCAACCACTTCCGTACCGATGGCTGGCGCGATCACAGCCGTGCGCGCCGCGAATCGCTCAACGCGCGCATCGGCGGTGAGCTGGGCGGCGGACGGCTGGAACTGCTGCTCAATGCGCTTGATGCACCGGATGCGCAGGACCCGCTGGGCTTGACCCGTGCGCAGGTGGCAGCCGACCCACGCCAGGCCACGGCAGTGGCGCACCAGTACAACACCCGCAAATCGGTGCGCCAGCAGCAGGCGGGTCTGCGCTGGACGCGTGAATCCGGAGCGCAGCGCTGGCAGCTGATGGGCTATGCCGGCCAGCGCGCGGTACGCCAGTACCTGCCGATCCCGCCGACCGCCCAGGCCAACCCCCTGCATGCCGGTGGGGTGATCGATCTGGAGGGGGGCTACGGTGGGCTGGACGCGCGCTGGGGCTGGCACGGCGATCTGGCAGGGCGACCGCTGGACCTGGTGGCCGGGCTCAGCGCCGACCGCCAGCGCCAGCACCGCACCGGATACGAGAACTTCGTTGGCAACATCCTGGGCGTGCGCGGGCGCCTGCGCCGTGACCAGATCGACGTCGTGCAGAACGTGGACCAGTTCGCCCAGGCCTGGTGGCAGTGGAGCCCGCGCTGGTCATTGCTGGCCGGCGTGCGTCACAGCACCGTGCGCTTCGAATCGGACGACCGCTACATCATCGGCCGCAACCCGGATGACAGTGGCCGCCGGCGCTATCAGGCCACCACCCCGGTGGCCGGGATCACCTTCGAGGCCACCCCGCAGTGGCGGCTGCACGCGGCGGCGGGACGTGGTTTCGAAACCCCCACCTTCAACGAGCTGGGCTATCGCGCCGACGGCCAAGCCGGGCTGGCACTGGATCTGGCCGCTGCTCGCAGCCGCAGCGTGGAGGTCGGCAGCAAATGGCATGCGCAGGACGGAACCCAGCTTGATATCAGTGTGTTCCGTGCAGATACCGACGACGAGCTGGCCGTTGCCAGCAACATCGGCGGTCGCAGCACCTATCGCAACATCGGCCGCACCCGCCGCCAGGGTGTGGAACTGCAGTACCGGCAGCCGCTGGCCGAGCAGCTGGAACTGCAGCTGGCGTGGACCTGGCTGCAGGCGCAGGTGCGCTCGCCCTATCTGACCGCGAACAACACGGTGGCTGCGGGCAGCCGCCTGCCGGGCGTGCCCCGCCAGCAGGCCTTTGCCCGGCTGCAATGGACGCCAGCCGACTGGCAGTGGGCGCTGGAGGCCACCGCCAGCAGCGATACCGTGGTCAACGACGTGGCCAGCGAGCGCGCGCCGGGCTTCGCCCTGCTGCACCTGGAAGGTGGGCGCCGCTGGGCGCTGCCTGGCGGGGAACTGCGCGCCTTCGCGCGGCTGGAGAACGTGCTGGACCAGGCCTACATCGGCTCGGTAATCGTCAACGATGGCAATGGCCGCTACTACGAGCCGGGGCCGGGGCGGCGAGCCAACGCCGGCCTGCAATGGTCGTGGCGCTGAAGAGGGAGTGTTGGCCGCTGGCGGGCATCGCGCCGCGCAGGGCGTCAAGGGGTTGCCGGCCAGCGGCCGGCAGTACCCGTCAATCGTGGGCCTTGGCCGGCACGAACGGCGAGGTTGGATCGCTGGCCGGGAAGGTTTCCTCCAGCGCCTCGTCCTGGTTGTCGCTGGCGCGCTGCTTGCGCTCGCGGCGCTTGAGCGGGCTCTCCTGGCCACCGCGATGGCGGTCGCCGCCATCCTTGCGGTCCTGGGCCGCCTGTTCAGCCTCGTGCTTCACCGGCAGGTGTTCGTCGCCCTGCGCAGCATCGAAGAACGGCGCACCGGTGCCTCGGTAGTCGGCGTTGTCGGCATCGCGCTTGCCGCGCTGTTCGCCGGGAATGGGCGGGTGGTTTTCCCGCAGCGGGTCTCGGGAGGTCTCTCGGCTCATGGTCTGGCTACCTGCGCTCGGGGGGGCCCCACTACACCGCCAGCAAGGTAAAGCCGCCGCGAACCTGGCGTCATGAACATCTCGCTCACCCCCCGGTAACGGCACCGCGCGTATTTCTGCCCACCCGCCCCGCTGCAGGAGCCGGCCATGCCCCGTCTTGAACGACCCGCACCGTCCGTGTTCAACGCCCTGCTCGATCCGCTCGGCCAGCGCACCGCGCAGCGCCGTACGCGTCGCCACGAAGACCCCCAGGCGGTGGCGCAGGACTACCTGCAGTACATGCTCAGCGACTATGAGGAACGCCGCGGGCAGAGCCACCGCAACTGGCGTGACCTGTGCCCGGTGTATGCCTTCGCGTTGACCACGCATGCTGCCGATTGGCCACGCGGTGATGCCGCAGATACCTGCGAGGAACTGGCCGAGCACTGGGAACAGATGCGCGGACAGTCACGATTGGGCTGGTCGCAGGCGCGGCCGGTGGTGGAAGACGCCTGGCGCGCGCTGGACCATATTCCGGCAGCGGCGGTGAGGCCGCTGCTGCAGTAGTGGCGGGCACTTGAAGCAGCCGAGCCTGGGCTCGGCTCTACAGCCAAGTGGCCGCGCCACCTGACGTGCACGGCACGGACACGGGTGGTTTACATCGCTGGGCAGAAGCTGGGCATCCCCTGCCCCGTAACAGGTGTCACCATGGCCCGCCCGATCTGGACCGGCACGCTGTCGTTTGGCCTGCTCAACGTGCCAGTGTCGTTGATGTCCGGCGAGCGCAAAGTCGATCTGCAGTTCCGCATGCTCGACTCCCGCGATCGCAAGCCGATCCGTTTCGAACGGGTCAACGCCGACACCGGCGAGGAAGTGCCCTGGAAGGACATCGTCAAAGCCTATGAGTACGACAAGGGCAGTTATGTCGTGCTGGAGGAAGGTGATATCCGCTCGGCCGCGCCGGAAAGCCACGAGGCGGTGGAGGTGGAATCGTTCGTGGATGCGGCCCAGATCGACCCGCGCTATTACGAGAAACCGTATTTGCTGGTGCCCGGCAAGAAGGCCGAAAAGGGCTATGTGCTGCTGCGCGAAACCCTGCGCAGCACCGGCAAGGTGGGCATCGCGCGGGTGGTGGTGCGCACGCGCGAATACCTGTGCGCGGTCATGCCGCATGAGGACGCACTGGTGTTGATGATCCTGCGCTATCCACAGGAACTGGTGGATCCCGAGGATTACAAGCTGCCCACCGGCAAACTGTCCGACTACCGCATCACCAGCAAGGAAACGGCGATGGCCGAGCAGTTGATCGAGTCGATGTCCGGTGAGTGGGACCCGTCGCACTACCACGATGAGTTCCGCGAGCGCCTGCAGCAGGTGTTGAACAAGCGCATCAAGTCCAAGGGCGGCACCACGCGGGTGGACGATGAGCCGGCACCGCGCGAGGACGCAAGTACCAATGTGGTCGACTTCATGGCGCTGCTGCAGAAGAGCCTGGATGCGAACAAGCGAACGCCAGCGAAGAAGGCCGCAACGCGCAAAGCAGCCGCCACGTCACCAGCGAAGAAGGCCGCAAAGAAAACAACGAAGAAGGCTGCAAAGAAGACCGCACCTCGACGCAAGGCGGGGTGAGCCATGTCGTTGCACCAGTATCGGCGCAAACGCCGGCTTGGCGGCGGCGCCGGGCAGACGCCGGAACCTGACGACACGCGTGCCCCCGGTGACCCGAAGGGGCGGCCGACCTTTGTCATCCAGCTGCACCATGCCAGCTCGCGTCACTACGACTTCCGCCTGGAAATGGACGGCGTACTGAAGAGCTGGGCGGTGCCCAAGGGGCCTTCGCTGCGCGTCGGTGAAAAGCGGCTGGCCGTGGAAGTGGAAGACCATCCGCTGTCCTACGCCGGTTTCGAGGGAGACATTCCTGAAGGCCACTATGGTGCGGGCCACGTGGATGTCTTCGATCACGGCACCTGGGCCTGTGAAGGCGATCCACTGCAGGCACTGGCGGCGGGCAAGATCGACTTCGTGCTGCATGGACAACGCCTGGCCGGTGGCTGGAAGCTGGTGCGCACGGCGATGAAAGGGCGCCAGGTGCAGTGGCTGCTGATCAAGCGCGATGACGAGGAAGCACGCGATGCAGAAGCAGACGATCTGCCGGGAGTGTCCGCACCGAAACGCTCATCGGCAGTGAAGAAGCGCACCGCGAGGGAGGCCGCGCGCGCCGCGCCTGCCGCGCGCACGGCGAACCGCAAGGCCGATGCAGGTTGGCATGCACGCGCGCTGAAACTGCACGGCGCACGTGACGCACCCTACCCGCGCGCCTTCAAACCGCAGTTGACCGATCATCGCAACAGTGCGCCGGACGGCGACCGCTGGCTTCACGAGATCAAGTGGGATGGCTATCGCCTGCTGGCTGATCTGCACAATGGCGAGGTCAAGCTGCGCTCCCGCAATGGTCTGGATTGGACCGATGATTTTCCCGAAGTGGTGCAGGCCGTGAAGGCGCTGCCGGTGCGCGATGCGCGCCTGGATGGCGAGCTGGTGGTGCTGGACAAGGAAGGACGCAGTGACTTCGCAGCGTTGCAGCGGGTGATCGACGGCAGTTCGAAGCAACCGCTGCGCTACATCGTGTTCGATCTTCCGGGCGTGGCTGGCGCGGACATCAGTCGTGCGCCGTTGCTGGAGCGCAAAGCACTCCTGAAAGCGCTCATTGGGCCCGCGCCTGGCACCCTGGCCTTCAGCGAGCACGTGATCGACCACGGCCCGCAGGTGTTCGACGCCAGTGGCAAGGCCGGATTCGAAGGCATCGTCAGCAAGCAGATGGATGCCCCGTACGTGAATACCCGCGCGCGCAGCTGGGTGAAGGTGAAGCACGAAGACACCGACGAGTTCCTGATCGTCGGCTACACGGCACCCAAGGGTTCCCGAGTGGGGTTCGGCTCGCTGCTGCTGGCGACGCCGGACAAGGGAGGCTTGCGCTATGTGGGCCGCGTTGGCACCGGCTTCGACGACGAAAGCCTGCGCGCACTGCTCAAGGCACTGCAGCCGTTGGCCGTGAAGACGCCCGTACTGCAGCTGCCGGCGCATGTGCCGTTCCGCGCTGCCAGCGTACGCTGGGTGAAGCCGGTGGCGGTTGCCGAGGTGGCCTTCCGTGGCTGGGGCAAGGAAGGCCTGCTGCGCCAGGCCAGTTTCAAGCGACTGCGCAGCGACAAGCAGAAGGAGGACCTGGGAATGAGCACCGCGCATGCCGAAACCGGAGGCGAGGTCCAGATCACTCATCCGGAGCGGGTAGTGTTTCCAAAGCAGAAGCTCAGCAAGGGAGACGTGGCGGACTACTACCGGCAGATGGCACGCTGGATCCTGCCCGAGATTGCTGGACGTCCGCTGTCACTGCTGCGCTGCCCGGACGGCGTGGGCAAGGCCTGCTTCTTCCAGAAGCACCATGGCCCCGGCCTGGGCGATGCGGTGCACGCGGTGCCCCTGCAGCAGAAGAGCGGCCGCGAGGATTACGTCTACATCGACGATTTACGGGGCCTGCTGCAGCTGGTGCAGATGAACACCCTGGAACTGCATCCCTGGGGCGCGACGGTGGCCGATCCCGAACATCCGGATCGTCTGGTGTTCGATCTCGACCCCGGCGAAGGGGTGAACTGGGCACAGGTGAAGGCCGCTGCGCGCGATGTGCGTGACCGCCTGCAGCAGGTGGGCCTGAAGAGCTTCGTACGCCTGTCCGGTGGCAAGGGCGTGCACGTGGTGGTGCCGCTGCAGCCCAAGGCAGGCTGGGACGAGGCCAAGGCGTTCTGCGAGGCGTTCGCGCAGGCAATGGCGCTGGAGCAGCCTGATCGCTACGTGGCGACGATGAGCAAGGCCAAGCGCGGCGGGGTGATCTTCATCGACTGGCTGCGCAACACGCGAGGCGCCACCAGCGTGTGCTCGTGGTCGCTGCGTGCACGCGATGCTGCCGGCGTGGCAGTGCCGCTGCGCTGGGAAGAGCTTGCACGCGTCAGTGCGGCCGACGCGTTTCCGATGGCCAAGGCGCTGGCGCGCGCAAAGCGCTTGAGGGGTGACCCATGGCAGGGTATCGACACGCTGAAGCAGACGCTGCCGCGCATGGACCTGTAGAGCCGAGCCCATGCTCGGCTGCCTGTGTCCATGTGCATGAAAGCCGAGCATGGGCTCGGCTCTACAGATGCGGCGCTACGTTGCGTCACGCGACGCACGGCGCCCGAACCACCAGCCCACCAGCAGCTGCAGCGGCAGCGATGCCAGCAGCGAAATGACGAACCAGAACGGGAAATCCGCACCGGCCGTCCACATCGCGTAGCCACAGCCCAGCGCGATCAGCGACCAGATCGAGAAGCCATGCGAACGCGGCCAGCAGGGGGCGTAATAGGTGGCAAAGGAAACGCCCGCGATGCCACCAAGAACGCTGAAGGTGAGGTCCCAGCCCAGCTGCACGCTGTTGTTGTCCGGCGACAGGCCCAGCAACGGGGGCAGCCAGCTGGCGACGCTGCTGACCAGCGCAAGCGACAGGACGCCGCCGATCAGGGCGACGATGGACAGGAACAGGGTCTTGAGCAGGCCGGGCATGCGCGCATTGTACGGCGGCCACAGAGTGCCCGCGTTGCCGGCCAGCGGCCGGCACTACCGAACCGCCTGGGGTTTGCCGGCCAGCGGCCGGCACTACCGATGGATCGGCATGGCCGCCGCGTCCGTGGGAGAGGGGGACGGAGCGACGACGGCCATGCACAGGCGGTCAGGCGGCGAAGTCGAGTACCACGCGGCCCTCAATGGTGCCCGCGTGCATGCGCGCGAACACGTCGTTGATGTTCTCCAGGCGGTCGGTGCTGACGGTGGCCGCGACCTTGCCTTCGGCGGCGAACTGCAGCGACTCCTGCAGGTCCAGCCGGGTGCCGACGATCGAGCCGCGCACGGTGATGCCGTTGAGCACCATGCCGAAGATATCCAGCGGGAAATTGCCGGGCGGCAGGCCGTTGAGCGAGACGGTGCCGCCACGGCGGACCATGCCCAGCGCCTGCTCGAACGCCTTCGGTGAGACCGCCGTGACCAGGGCGCCGTGCGCGCCGCCGATCTCCTTCCTGAGGAAGGCGGCCGGATCGGTGGTGCGCGCGTTCACGGTGATCTGCGCGCCGAGCTGCCGGGCCAATGCCAGCTTGTTGTCATCCACGTCCACCGCGGCCACGTTCAGGCCCATTGCGCGGGCGTACTGCACCGCCATGTGGCCCAGGCCGCCGATACCGGAGATCGCCACCCAGTCACCGGGCTTGGTGTCGGTGACCTTCAGGCCCTTGTAGACGGTCACGCCGGCGCACAGCACCGGCGCGATCTCGATGAAGCCCACTTCCTTCGGAAGCAGGCCGACGTAGTTGGCATCGGCCAGTGCGTACTCGGCGAAGCCGCCGTTGACCGAGTAACCGGTATTGCGCTGCGTTTCGCACAGCGTTTCCCAGCCACCCAGGCAGTGTTCGCAATGGCCACACGCCGAGTACAACCAGGGGATGCCGACCCTGTCGCCTTCCTTGACGTGCCCTACCCCGCCTCCCACGGCCACGACGTGCCCCACGCCCTCGTGGCCGGGGATGAATGGCGGGTTCGGTTTCACCGGCCAGTCGCCCTCGGCGGCGTGCAGGTCGGTGTGGCAGACGCCACAGGCCTCGATCCTGACCAGCACCTCGCCCGCCCCCGGGCGCGGTACCGAGACTTCCTCGATGACCAGCGGCTTGCCGAACTCGCGTACGACGGCGGCCTTCATGGTGGATTGCATGTTCGGATCTCCGCAGTGCGCTTGCCCACAGAATGACGCCGGCTCGAGGCCGGCGCTTTGATCACGATCAAACCTTTGAAGATTCTTGCAGCGTGTTCAGCTGGCCAGCACCGATGCCTCGCGCGCCAGGCGCTCGATCGCCTCCCAGTCACGGGTCTGCAGCAGCGCCGGGGTGGTCAGCCAAGAACCGCCCACGCACAGCACATTGGGCAGGTGCAGGAACTGCGGCGCGGTCTGCGCGCTGATGCCGCCGGTCGGGCAGAAGCGCACGTCGGCGAATGGACCGTTCCAGGCGGCCAGCAGCGCGGCACCGCCGGCCTGCACGGCCGGGAAGAACTTGAAGGTGTCCTTGCCGTGCTCCAGGCCCAGGATCAGATCGGATGCGGTGGCGGCACCGGGCAGGTACGGCAGGTCGGCATCGCGCGCGGCGGCATACAGCATCGGCGTTGCACCGGGCGATACCGCGAAACGTGCGCCGGCCTGCTTCGCCGCCTGCATCTGCGCGGCGTTGAGTACGGTACCGGCGCCGATCACTGCGTCCGGCACGGCCTCGACCATGGCCTTGATGGCGTCCAGTGCCTGCGGCGTGCGCAGGGTCACTTCGATCACCGGCAGGCCACCGCGGAACAGTGCTTGGGCTACCTCGACGGCTTCATTCACGTCTTCGGGGGTGTACACCGGAATCACCGGTGCCAGCTTCAACAGCGCGCGCAGGCGCGGATCAGCGCTGGACATGGTCTTGCTCCTTGCCCGACGGGGCATTGCGGATCGCCGCCGGGTCCGGCAGCGCAGCGGCGCATGATGCCATGCGCGCTGCGAAGGCGCTGTCCGCTGCCCTGCCCTCTGCCCGGCTCAGGCCGGATCGGCCTGCAACGCCTGGATACGGCGCTGGTACCAGTCACCCCCAAGTGGATCGAACACCGCCGAACGTTCCATCGGCGCTTCGTACACATGCACCGAAATGGCCAGGGCCTCATCGCTGGCATTGCGCAGGGTGTGGTATTCATGCGGTGGAATCAGGCTGCCGGCACTGCCGCAGCCGCCGCGCAGCACGGCATGGCGGCGGAAGCGCCAGCGCTCGCCGGCGCACTCCAGCAGTTCATAGCGGGTGATCTCCAGCTCGCCCGACCACACGCCCTCCACACACCACATGGCATCGTGGTCGTGCAGCGGCGTGCCCTGCCCTGGGCCCCAGCTCATGGCAATCACGCTGTAGCCGTGTTCGCGGCTGTGGTACAGCGGACGTCGCGCGTAATGATCACTGACCGGACGGTGCACGCATTCGGGCAACTCGATGCGGCTGTCCGCGATGGCTTCCTGCAGCGCCAGCTGCAGGTCGGCGGTGATGCGCTCGGCATCACCGGAGGTCATCGCCGCGTCGACTGCGGCGATCAACCGGTCGCGGCCACGGAACGCCGGAAACGGAGAAGTCTGCAGGTCCATGCCCCGACTGTAGCGGAGCCTGGTTAAGGGAATGTTGGTGATCGCGCGCGTCGCACCCGCATTCATGGCAAGCGCGCGTGAAAAACGGTTCAGATGCAAATGCAGTAGAGCGATCACAATGGAACCTCACGCGGTGGAACGTGTCGAACACGGTCTGTGCCGCTCCAGCTGCGACATTCCGCAACTTCGCGCCCGACGGGCGCAAGGCTAGAATTCTCCGACTTACCTGGTTCTATACATGTCAGTGCGAAATATGAGCGATGCCGCGTTGCCGGCATCGAAAGGCAAGGCTGCCACGATCAACGACATCGCACGACTGTCGGGAGTTTCCAAGAAAACGGTTTCAAGAATCATCAACAACTCGCCGCTGGTGCGCAAAGACACCCGCGACAAGGTCGAGGCGTTGATGCGCGAGGTCGGTTACGTGCCCGACCCTCTGGCGCGCGGGCTCGCGTTCCGCCGCTCCTTCCTGATCGGCCTGGTGTATGACGACCCGGGTGCCCAATGCATCGTTGACCTGCAGCATGGCGCGCTGGAAGCGCTGCGTGGCACCGGTTATGAGCTGGTGGTGCATCCCTGCGACAGCCAGGATCCGGAATGCGCGCACGGCGTGCGCCGCTTCGTGCAGCAGCAGAAGCTGCATGGGGTGATCCTCGGCCCGCGTGCATCCGAATCGGTTGCGCTCGCGCAGATGCTGGACGACATCGATTGCCGCTACGTGCGCATCAACGCACATGCGTCGGAGGATGAAGTGCAGGCGGTGGTCACCCACGATCGCGATGGCGCGGCGGCAGCAGCGGGTTACCTGCTCTCGCTCGGCCATCGTGACATCGCGGTGATCGCAGGGCCCGGAGACCGGCGCGCGGCGCGTGAGCGCACGCATGGCTTCCTTGAGCGGTTGGCCCAGGTGGGGCTGACCTTGCCGGGCGAACGCGTGCTGGAAGCCGGTGACACCTTCGAGTCCGGCGTGCATGCCGCCGAGCGGCTGCTGATGGGCGGGCAACGCCCCAGCGCGATCTTCGCCGGCAACGACGAGATGGCGGCCGGTGTCTACCAGGTTGCGCTGCGTGCGGGAATTGCCGTGCCACAGCAGCTGTCGATCGTCAGCTATGACGACAGCCCGCTGGCCTCGCGGTTGTGGCCGCCGCTGACTTCGGTGCGCCGCCATGTGTCCGACATCGGCCGCATGGCGGCGGCGATGCTGGTGCAGACCGAAGTACCGGATGCACCGACCGCGGCCAGCGTGCATCCACAGCTGATGGTGCGCGGTTCCTGCCGGGCCGTGGACGCCTGAGTACCCTGCCCTCGCCTGCGCCGCCGCGACGGCGCAGCGGTGCAGACATCAATGAAAACGGCGCACCCATGTGCGCCGTTTTCAGTGCGAAGCCATGCGCGTTGTGTGCTTACACGTCGCCGCCGTCGGCCCAGCCTTCCCCCGTGCCCTTCTGGAACACGCGGTCATCGCTCTGCACGTCACCGGCCGGCAGGTGCGCCTGGTCGGCCAGTGCCGCGTAGATCGGGGTGAAGTCCGGCGACGTCGCCTGCATCAGCTGTTCGAAGCTGTCGATGACGAAGTAGGTCTTCTGGAACGTGTCGATGCGGTACTTCGTGCGCATGATGCGCTGCAGGTCGAAGCCGATGCGGTTGGGCGCGGCTGATTCCAGCGAGTACAGCGATTCGCCCTTCGACGACACGATGCCGGCACCGTAGATGCGCAGGCCTTCGGGCGTATCGATCAGGCCGAACTCCACCGTGTACCAGTACAGGCGCGTCAGGTTCTGCAGCGCATCCGGGCCGATCGCGTGCGCTTTGACGCCGCCGCGCCCGTACGCCTCCATGTAGTCGGCGAACACCGGGTTCATCAGCAGCGGTACGTGGCCGAACAGATCGTGGAACAGGTCCGGCTCGGCGATGTAGTCGATCTGGTCCGGGCGACGGATCCACCAGGTCACCGGGAAACGGCGGTTGGCCAGGTGGTCGAAGAAATCCAGTTCCGGCAGCAGGCCTTCGACGCCGACCAGGGTCCAGCCGGTGGCTGCGCCGAGCACTTCGTTGAGCTGGTCGAAGCGCGGAATCATGTGCGCGCTCATGCCCATCTCGTCCTGCGCGTCCAGGAATTCCTGGCAGGCGCGGCCGACCAGCAGTTCGCGCTGGCGCTGGTACAGCGTGCTCCAGGTGGCGTGGTCGTCGGCGCTATAGGTGTCCCACGGCTGCTCGACGAGCGCGGTGGTGTACACCGGCACGTAGCCCTTGTCGGTCTGCTGGTGTTCGACGCGGCGGGGCTGGGCGAGGTCCATGGGGCACTCCTTGACGGGATACCTACGATGCTAGGCCAGAGCCCGCGCAACAGGGTTGCAAAAGTTGCGCCGATTGGCCTTGTTGGCGCAATATCCTTGCGTACTCACCATGTTGCGGGGCAACAATGGCCGGAGAAGTCCAGTTCGATCGCACGGATATACGCCTGCTGGCTGAAATCCAGCGGGATGGGCGCGCCACCAACGCCGAACTGGCGGCGCGGGTGAATCTCTCGCCTTCGGCCTGCCTGCGGCGGTTGCAGCGGCTGGAAAGCGAGGGTGTGATCGTCGGCTACGGCGCGCGGCTGGAACCGCGGCAGTTGCGCCTGGGCCTGCAGGCCTTCGTGCGCGTGCAGCTGGAAAAACACGACCAAGCCGCCATCGGCCACTTCGTGGACAGCGTGCAAGCGTGGGATGAAGTGGTGGCCTGCCATGCACTGACCGGCGACATGGATTACCTGCTGCACGTCTACGTGCGCGACCTGGAGCACTTCTCGCACTTCCTGCTGGACCGGCTGCTCAATGCCGGCGGCGTGGCCGATGCCAATTCCAGCTTCGTGCTGCGCACGGTGAAGGGATTCCAGGCATTGCCGCTGTCGCAGCTGGAGCCCTGAGCGGCCACCAGGCGTGCCCGGTGGCCAGGCACCAACGGATCAGCACTTGTCCTTGCGGCCCATCAGCTTGCCCAGGCGCGAGGCTTCCTCGCACTTCGGTGCGGCCACCGGCGCCGGTGCCGCTGCGGCGGCGCGCGCGCGCTGCAGCTGCTGGATCTTCGCGCGGATCTGCGGCATGGCCGCCATCGCAGCCTTTTCGCCTTCCAGGATCGCGGTGCCACGCTGGCTGAAATCGGCAGCGCCGATGTCCAGCACCTTCGGGCGGATGACGATGTCGGCGCGTGCCAGTTCCTGCTCGCCGAGGCGCTGGCCCATGATCGAGATGGACTGGTTGACGATGCCCAGCATGTCGGTCGGTGCCTTGCCGCTGGCCTTGCTGGAAATGTCCACGGCGATCACGAAGTCGGCGCCGAGCTGGCGTGCGGCATCCACCGGCACCGGGCTGACCACACCGCCATCGATGTAGTTGCGACCGCCGATCTTCACCGGCTCGAACACACCGGGAATGCTGCTCGACGCGCGCACCGCCTGGCCGACGTTGCCGCGCACGAAGATCGCCCGCTCGCCGGTTTCCAACTGGGTGGCGACGGCGGCGAACGGCTTCTTCAGGCGTTCGGCCGGACGGTTGGCGACCTGTTCGTTGACGTAGTCCTGCAGCTTCTGGCCCTGCACCAGGCCACCGGAGAACAGGCGCACGTCGCGGATGCTGGCTTCATCCAGCGCCACCGCCTTGCTCTGCATCTGGAACGCGTCCATGCCGCTGGCATACAGCGCGCCGACCACGCTGCCGGCACTGGTGCCGGACACCACCGCGGGCTCGAAGCCATTGGCTTCCAGCATCTTGATCACGCCGATGTGGGCGAAGCCTTTGGCCGCGCCACCGCCGAGCGCGATACCGATCTTCACCGGCTTGGCCTGCGGCACCACGGTGGGGGCCGGCGGCGGCGTGGGGCGGACCGGATCACCGCCGCAGCCGGCCAGCAGGCCGATCAGGGCGACGGACAGCAGCATGCGGGGGCGGAACAGGCTCATCGGCAGTGCGCTCGCGGCGCCGGGCTCGGGAAAAGGCGCCAGCATACCGAAGCCGTGGCGGGGCGGGCAGGGTGGGAATCCTCGCCCATTCAGGAAAGAGGTACGGTAGGTGCCGACCTTGGTCGGCACGCGCAGATTCCAGTGCCGACCAAGGTCGGCACCTACCAAACGAGTGGGTCAGAACCGGTTGTCGCCGTCCAGCATCCGGCCAAGACCTCCCAGCACCGAACCTTCGCCGCGGCTCTGGCCACCGCCCTGCGGTGCGGCCATCCACATGCGGCCAGCCAGGCGCGAGAACGGCAGCGACTGCAGCCAGACCTTGCCTGGACCGGTCAGCGTGGCCAGGAACACGCCCTCGCCTCCGAACAGCATGCTCTTGATGCCGGTGACCCGGCGTACGTCCATGTCCACCGTGGGGTGATACGCCACCACGCAGCCGGTATCCACGTCCAGGCGTTCACCGGCAGCCAGCTCGCGCTCGACCACGCAGCCACCGGCGTGGATGAACACCCAGCCGTCGCCCTCCAGCTTCTGCATGATGAAGCCCTCGCCGCCAAACAGGCCGGTCATGATCTTGCGCTGGAACTGCACGCCGATCTGCACGCCGCGCGCGCCGGCCAGGAAGCTGTCCTTCTGGCAGATCAGGCGGCCGCCGTGCTGGTCCAGTTTCATCGCCAGCACCGTGCCCGGGTAGGGCGCGGCGAAGGCGACCTTGCCCTTGCCGTGCCCGCTCTGCGTGTAGACGGTGGCGAACAGGCTCTCGCCGGTCAGCACGCGCTTGCCTGCGGCCATCACCTTGCCCATGAAGCCGCCGCCCTGGTCGCCGTTGGCGGCGCCGAACACCGTGTCCATCTGCACCGTAGCGTCCTTGAACATCAGCGCGCCGGCCTCGGCGATGGCGCTCTCGCCGGGGTCGAGCTCGATCTCCACGAACTGCATTTCATGGCCGACGATGCGGAACTCGATGTCGTCGGCGCGACCGCTGGCGCCTGCCGGCACCGGCGGCGGGGTATTGGGCATGCCCGGGGCCGGCGCCTGCAGCCCGGCCACCTCGGCGATCGGCGTCCACCCGCTCATGCCCTGGCACCAGGCCAGGGCGCGTGGATTGGCCTGCGCGTAGCGGCGCGCGGCCTCGTCATCAAGCGGGCCGACGCGCTCGGCCTGGGCGGAGGCATGGAAGTACCACTGGGTCATGGCGGCGGGTCCGTCGCGGTGGAAACCCCGAGTCTAGCGAGCCCCCGGGGGCGCCGGCGACGGGGCCATGAACGGCGGGCATTTGCGGCGTAGGTGCTGTATTGCAACAATTATCTGGTAGCGCCGTTTTACCACCCCTCCAAACACAGCCTACCGCCATGTCCCCGACCCGTACTTCCCGTGGCCGCCTTCCGGTCGCGCGCCCCCTCGTTGCCGCTCTTTCCGCCCTGCTGCCGCTGGTAGCAGCCGCCCAGGAAACCCCTGCCGCCAAGGATCCGGTTGCCCTCGATGCCCTGCAGGTGACCGCGCAGCGCCGCGTCGAGAACGCCAAGGACGTACCGGTCGCACTGAGCGCGATCCAGGGCGAGAAGCTGGATGTGCTCGGCTCGGCCGGCGATGACATCCGCTTCCTGGCCGCGCGCGTGCCCAGCCTCAACATCGAGTCGTCCTACGGCCGTGCCTTCCCGCGCTTCTACATCCGCGGTCTGGGCAACACCGATTTCGACCTCAATGCCTCGCAGCCGGTGTCGCTGGTGTACGACGACGTGGTGCAGGAAAGCCCGCTGCTGAAGGGCTTCCCGCTGTTCGACCTGGCCAACGTGGAAGTGCTGCGTGGCCCGCAGGGCACCCTGTTCGGCCGCAACACCCCGGCCGGCGTGGTCAAGTTCGATTCGGCACGCCCGTCGCAGGATGCCGATGGCTACATCCGCGTGGGATATGGCAGCTACAACAGCTGGAACGTGCAGGGTGCCTACGGCGGCCCGCTGACCGACCGCTGGTCGGCACGTGTCTCGGCCATCTACCAGCGCCGCGACGACTGGGTCGACAACACCCGCGTCGGAGCTCCCAACAGTGGCTTCGAAGGCTATGACGAATCCGCAGGCCGCGTGCAGTTCCTGTACGAAGGCGACGACTTCGAAGCGCTGTTCAACCTGCACAAGCGCAAGCTCAACGGCACCGCGCGCCTGTTCCGCGCCAACATCATCCAGAAGGGCGGCAATTCGCTGGTCGAGAACTTCGACCGCGACAAGGTGGCCAACGACGGCGTCAACTTCTCGGACCTGGACACCTGGGGCGGCAGCGCGCGCCTGCAGTGGAACCTCGGCTCGGTGACCCTGCACTCGATCACCGGCTACGAGACCGCCGAATCGCTCAACCGTGGTGACATCGACGGTGGCTACGGTGCAGCCTTCCTCGGTGCCGGCAATTACGGCCCGGGCCTGATTCCGTTCTCGTCGGAGTCTGCCGACGGCCTGCCGCACCACCGCCAGTGGACGCAGGAAGTGCGCATCGAGTCCAACGAATGGGGCCGCTTCGACTGGCAGGCCGGCGTCTTCTACTTCGATGAAGACGTGACCATCAACAACTTCAACTACGACTCGCTGACCCCGGGCAACCCGCAGACCGGCCACGTGGTGCAGAACCAGCGGAACAAGGCGTGGGCGGTGTTCGCTTCGGGCGACTTCGATGTCACCGACCGCTTCAAGCTGCGTGCCGGCGTGCGCTACACCCAGGACAAGAAGGACTTCAGCGCCAGCGTGCTGCAGGCCGTTCCGTTCGGCACCCCGGTCAGCGGCCCGTACCTGGCCAACACCGACGTCAACGACGTCAGCTGGGATGTCAGCGGCGTGTACAAGCTGACCGATGACATCAACGCCTACGCCCGTGTGGCCAAGGGCTTCCGCGCACCGTCGATCCAGGGCCGCCTGGCCTTCGCGCCGGGCCTGTCGCAGGCCGATTCGGAGAAGGTGATCTCGTATGAAGCCGGCATCAAGGCCGACCTGTTCGAGCGCCGCGCGCGCCTGGGACTGAGCGTGTTCCGCTACAACGTCGACGGCCAGCAGCTGATCGCCGTGGGCGGCAGCAACAACACCGCCACCCTGCTCAATGCCGACAAGACCATCGGCCAGGGCGTGGAGCTGGACCTGGAGGCCTACCTGGCCGACAACGTCCTGCTGACCTTCGGCAGCAGCTACAACGACACCGAGATCAAGGACAAGAACCTGGCGGTGGCGATCTGCGGCGGTGGCTGCACCATTACCGACCCGACCACGGTGATCAACGGCCAGACCTATGCGCTGGTCAACGGCAACCCGTTGCCGCAGGCACCGAAGTGGATCCACAACGCGACCCTGCGCGTGGGCTTCCCACTCAGCGACGGCAGCGAGCTCTACGCCTACACCGACTGGGCCTACCGCAGTGCGGTGAACTTCTTCATCTACGAGTCGCCGGAATTCCGCGGCCGTAGTTCGCTGGAAGGTGGCCTGCGCCTGGGCTACAACTGGGATTACGGCCAGTACGACGTGGCTGTGTTCGGCCGCAACCTGACCAACCAGACCCGCGTGGTCGGTGCGATCGACTTCAACAACCTGACCGGCTTCCTCAACGAGCCGCGTACCTGGGGCGTGGAGTTCACCGCGAAGTTCTGATGCGGTCGCTGCGTTGATGCAATGAAGAAGGGCCGGCGTAATGCCGGCCCTTCTGTTTCCTGCTTCATGTAGAGCCGAGCCTGCGCTCGGCTGCTCTGAGCCGAGCATGGCTCGGCTCTACAGAGGCATGGCTTACAACGCGCTCTGCGGGCGCACCTTCAGTACCGCGTTCTCGGTGGTGCAGTCGCGGCTGGAGTGCAGGCCGGCCTTGCGCGCGGCAGCGATCTCCTTGCGTGCGGCCAGCAGGTCTTTGTTGAACGCGGCGTTGTCGTGCAGGCGGGCCACGGCGGCGGCGCCCATGAAGCGGCCTTCCAGGATGTCGCTCTGCCAGTGCACGTTGCACACCAGGCGGCTCTCGCCGTAGTTGCGGCCGCGGGCCTGGATGGCATCGGCGCGGTCCGGCACGATCTCCGACAGGATCAGTGCCCAGGCCCAGCCGATCGAGGTATGGCCGGACGGGTAGGAGCCATTCTTGCGCAGGCCTTCTTCATCCTTCGGCGAGCAGGTCGGCTCACCGTTGACCATGAACGGGCGCGGGCGCTGGTAGTGGTTCTTGGCCGCCTTGGTGGCGGCGCTGGCGTCGATCCGGCTGCGCTCCAGCAGTCGATACAGCGCCGGAGTCTTCACCGCATCGACGTCGATGTCGGCGGCGCAGGAGAAGTGGTTTGCACCTTCGGGGAAGCCGAGTTCCGCATCGATGCCGGCCTGGGCGAAGCGCGGGCTGCCACGCAGCGCGCGGGCTTCACGGCTGACCTGTTCGTCCAGGGCGAGGGCGGCCGAACCGGCCACCGGCGGCGCCGGCACCAGGTCCAGGCTGGCCGGGACCGCATCCTTGTCCAGATAGCCCACGGCCTTGGTGGTGATGTTGGCTTCGACGGCGGTCGGCTTGGCGGCGGTGGCGGCACAACCGGCCAGGGCCACTGCCACGGCAAGGCCGAGCAGCGGGCGGGCAGGGTGGGAAATCAGCGACATGGACGGGCTCCGGAGAAAAAACATCGCGCCATGATCGCAGTCCGTGTACGACACCGCAGTGGCCATCGGTCATACGGCCAGACCCGGCATGGTCATTGCCGCGATATGAAAAACGTCATCGAGTGGCGTCAGTCTCCTGAATCCGGGCGCAGCGCACGGACTTTCACGCCGCTGCACCGCGAGCATCGGCACAACGGCAAGCGCCAGGGCCGTCCAGTTCCAGCCGGGTCGGGGGGATCCGCAGACAGAGGGAGAGAAGCGATGCGCAGCACCGCAACAGGAAGTACCGTCCTGGCCCTGCTCCTCGGGCTTGCAGCAACGCCGGCGCAGGCCGCCGACGTGGTCGGCGTGGCCTTCGTGCATGGCACCGGCGCGCAGACCAACGCCACCCAGGACTACTGGCAGCCGGCCATCATCGACACCGTGCGCCAGGGCCTGCCGAACAGCAGCAACTACGTTGTCATCAACTGCGACTTCACCCAGTACATGTGGAAGCCGGAGGCCGCCGGCTGCCTGGCCAACCAGCTGACCAGTTTCATCGACAGCCGCGGCATCACCCAGCTGGTGGTGATCACCCATTCCAACGGCGGCAACGTGGTGCGCTGGATCCTGTCCAACCCGACCTACGACAGCCGCTACCCGAAGATCATCCGCACGGTGCGCAAGGTCACCGCGCTGGCACCGTCCTCGGCGGGCACGCCGCTGGCCGATGCGGTGCTCAATGGCAATACCTTTGAAACCTCGCTGGGCTGGCTGCTGGGCTACAAGAACGACGCGGTGCGGCAGCAGCAGGTGGCGAGCATGGCCACCTACAACGCGCAGAACCTGTACGGCACCGCAGGCCGTCCCGCCCTGCCCAAGCCGTTCCGCGCGGTGGTCGGCAGTGACGTGGAATCGGCGGTGTGGGACAGCAACAGCTACTGCGGGGGCTATGCCGCCAATGTCGGCCTGGAGTTCACCCAGAACTGGCTGTCGTCCTGCTCCGACGGCTTCCTGGAGTGCAGCAGCCAGAAGGCCGCCGGCACCACCTGGTTCACCGACAAGCAGCGTACCCAGGGGGCAGAGCCGCTCAGCCACAACCAGAGTCGTCGCGAGTGCTTCGGCCTCGGCACGATCCTGCGCAACGACCTGACCCAGTGAGGGAGACGACCATGACGATCCATTCCACCCTGCTGGCCAGCGCGGTGCTGGCGGTGCTGTCCCTCTCCACAGCGCAGGCTGCGCAGCCGTTGAATGCCGCACGTGCCGGCGATCAGGTGCCCGCGGCGCTGGTTGCCGCGCCGTTGCCGGCCGATGAAAGCGAACACGCGCCGCTGTCCTTCGCTTGGGCGTTGGACCCGGCACAACCGCTGCAGGCGGCCACGCCGTATGCTTCTGTCAGCCGCAGCTACTGGCAGCAGGTCGATGGCGCGCAGCTGCAACGCGGCGTGGACCTGCCGCTGACCGCCGCCGATGCGGTGATCCAGCTGAGCCCGGCCGAAGGCGCGCGTGCAGTGCCGGCCAACACGTTGCAGGTGCGTGACCCGGCCGGCCGCAGCAGCGTGGCGCGCAGTGTCGACGCACGTGCGCTGCAGCAGGCCGGCATGCCGGTGAGCGATGGCAGCAGCATGCTGCGCACCGGCGCGACCAGTGCGGCCGGTGCGTACACGCTGCAGAGCGCGCAGGCACAGGGCCGCTACGTGGTGCAGGTGCTGGAGCCGAACAGCCCGCTGCGGCTGGAGGTGCAGGCCAACCAGCCGCAGGTGCTGGCCGGTGGCAACGTGCAGCTGCAGGCACGCCTGCTGGAAGACGGTGCCACCACCGCGCAGATGGCCTCGCGCCGCAGCAGCCTGGGCGGTGAAGCCCTGCTGGTCGCACCGGATGGACGCAGCTGGCCGCAGCGGTTGCTGCGCACCACCGATGGCGCCCTGCGTGCGCAGGTGCGGATTCCGGCTGATGTCGGCAACGTGCAGGGGCTGTGGGAGCTGCAGGTGTTCGCCCAGGCCGATGGTGTGTTGCGCGATGGCAAGGTGGCCTTCGCGGTGGCACGGCCGACCGCGCGCTTCAGTGGCCAGGCGGCGCCGGACCCGGCCAGCCGCCAGGTCGCACTGCCATTGCAGGTAGCCGCCGCTGGCCGCTACGAGGCGCGTGGCACGCTGTATGCCACCGGCCGCGATGGCCAGCTGAAGCCGGTCGCGCAGGCGCATGCGGCCGCGTGGTTCGATGGTCCGGGGCGTGGCCAGCTGGTGCTGCCGTTCGACCAGGCCGCGTTGCCGGCCGGCTTCGGCGCGCCGTACGAGCTGCGCGACCTGCAGCTGCAGGACCAGAGCCGGATGGCACCGATCGAATCGCGCGCGCTGGCGTTGAGGTTCTGAGGCTGGGTGCAGCGGGCCGGGATCCGGCCCGCTGCACCGGCATGGCGACGGAATGGCATCACATGGGGAATGGCATCACATGGGGAATGGCATCACATGGGGAATGGCATCACATGGGGAATGGCATCACATGGGGAATGGCATCACATGGGGAATGGCATCACAACGGGGTAGAGTCGACTGTTAGTCGACTGCCTTTCGCCTGAATCGCAAAGATCCCGCGCTGCGCGCGATAGTCGACTGACAGTCGACTCTACCGCCGCCGGTTTCCCGGGCCCATCGGTTTCCAAGCCGTTTCCCTCGAGGGCTCCGCCTCAGCCCGCGTAAGCGGTCAACCGGCCTTCCTGCTCGCACACGGTGATGGCGCCACCGAACACCGACGACAGCGGCTCGTTGCGCAGCAGTTCGGCGCGGGTGCCATCGGCCAGCACACGGCCATCGCGCAGCAGCACCACGCGTTCGATCTCGGGAATGATCTCTTCGATGTGGTGGGTCACCAGCACCAGGGTGATGCCCTGCTGGGCGAGCACCCGCATGGTCGCCACCAGCTGTTCGCGGGCGACCAGGTCCAGTCCGGTGGAGGGCTCGTCCAGCAGCAGCGCCTGCGGCCGGTTGACCAGCGCGCGGGCGATCAGCACCCGGCGGGTCTCGCCGGCCGACAGCTCGGCATAGGCGCGCTCGCGCAGTGCCAGCGCGCCGGCCATCGCCAGTGTCTCAGCGACGCGTGCACGCATGTCGGCAGTCACCTCGCGGAAGGCCGGCACCACGTAGCTGGCGAAGAAGCCGGACAGCACGGCCTGTTCCACGGTCAGTCCCGGCATGTCGGCCAGGTTGCTGCTGAGATCGCCGGTGACGATGCCCAGCTGCGAACGCAGCCGATCCACCTGCCAGCGGTTCTGGCCCAGCACCTTCACGGCCACCGAGCCGTCGCTTTGCGCCAGCGGGTACAGCTCGCGGGTGATCAGCTTGATGAAGGTCGATTTGCCGCAACCGTTGGGGCCGAGCAGGGCAGTATGCTGGCCCTGCGCGATGCGCAGGCTGAGCCCGTGCAGCACCTTCACCTGGCCGCGCACCACGGTGGCGCGGTCCAGTTCGATCAAGGGGGGCAGCTCCGCAACGGGCGGGGCGGCAGTCATGGTGCTGGCGCGTGGATCAAGGCTCGACAACTCAGGTCCCCAACTGTGAACGGTGCCACGGATGACGGTGGCAATCACCGCCGCAGGGATGCAGTTTGCAACGCAAGCGCCCATGATGTCTGCCATCCCCGCGTCGATACGGAGAGCCGCCATGCCCGATGCCCTGATGTCCCTGTTGACCGGAGGTGTGCTGGGCCTGGGCTGGTGGGCCATGCTGGCGGTGCTGCTGGTCTTCACCCAGATCACCATCTTCTCGGTGACCCTGTACCTGCATCGCAGCCAGGCCCATCGCGGGGTCGATTTCCACCCGGCACTGGCCCACGTGTTCCGGTTCTGGCTCTGGCTCACCACGTCGATGATCACCCGCGAATGGGTAGCCATCCACCGCAAGCACCACGCCAAGGTGGAGACCGAGGACGATCCGCACAGTCCGGTCACCCGCGGCATCGGCAAGGTGTTCTGGCACGGCGTGGAGCTGTACCGGGAAGCGCGCGGCATGCGCGCGGACATCGAGCAGTACGGGCGTGGCACCCCGGATGATGCGATCGAGCGCCACCTGTACACCCCGCACGCCACGCTCGGCCCGGTGCTGCTGCTGGCGATCAACAGCGTGCTGTTCGGCCTGCCCGGCGTGGCCCTGTGGGCGATCCAGATGGCATGGATTCCATTCTGGGCGGCCGGCGTGGTCAACGGCCTCGGCCACTGGTGGGGCTACCGCAACTACGAATCGGCCGATACCTCCACCAACCTGACGCCGTGGGGGTTCTGGATCGGTGGCGAGGAACTGCACAACAACCATCATGCCTTCCCCAGTTCGGCGCGCTTCGCGATGCGGCGCTGGGAATTTGACATCGGCTGGAGTGCGATCCGCCTGCTGCAGGCGTTGCGCCTGGCCAAGGTGCTTCGCGTTGCACCGGCCATGGACGTACGCCCGAACATCACAGTGCCCGATGCCGAAACGCTGAAGGCGCTGCTCTCGCACCGCTTCCAGGCGATGACCGACTACCAGCGCAACGTGTTCATGCCGGCCCTGCGCGAGGAGGCCACCCACGCCGGGGCCAAGCTGCGTCGCCTGCTGCCGCGCCGGCTGCGCCGTGGCCTGGTCAATGATGGCCGCTGGTTGAAGCCGGACAGCCGCGCCCAGCTCAGCGAATGGGTGGCGCAACGGCCGCGCATCCGCACCCTGGTCGAGTACCGGGGGCGCCTGGCCGCGTTGCTTGAAGCGCGCGGCCACGATGCGGCCGAGCGCCTGCATCAGCTGCAGGCGTGGTGCCGCGAGGCCGAGGAAAGCGGTATCGCCGCGTTGCAGGCCTACGCCGCACGATTGAAGGGCTACAGCCTGGTGGGCGCGTGAGGACAGGGTACGGGCTTCTGCTGGTGGCGATGCTGCCGGGCGCGGCGCTGGCCCAGGTCACCGACACCGCCAGCTATCTGCAGCGGATGGACAGCGATGGCGACGGCAGGGTCAGCGAGGCCGAGTACGTGCAGTGGATGCTGTATGCCTTCGACCGCATGGACCGCAACGGCGATGGCGTGCTGGGCGCCGAGGAGCTGCCCGGCGGCAAGGGCAGGGCGATCAGCCGCGAGCAGCAGCGGCAGGTGATCGTGAAGCGCTTCCACACGCAGGATGCCAACGGCGACGGCTACCTGGATGCACGGGAGCTGGCGGCGCCGCCGCGCTGACTCTGCACCGTCGCCGGGCATGGCGCGGCGCTACCAGGTGCACCGGTCCCGGTAGCGCCGGGCCATGCCCGGCGTAGAATCACCGCATGCCTGAACTGCCCGAAGTCGAAACCACACGCCGCGGCCTGGCGCCGCACCTGCAGGGCCGTCGCGTGCATGGGGTGATCCTGCGCCGGGCCGATCTGCGCTGGCCGATTCCGCCGGAAGTGGCCGAGCTGCTGCCGGGGCAGCGCATCGAGGACATCCGCCGCCGCGCCAAGTACCTGCTGCTGGACACCGCCATCGGCAGCGCCGTGCTGCACCTGGGCATGTCCGGCAGCCTGCGCGTGCTGCCCGGCGACACCCAGCTGCGCGCGCACGACCATGTGGATATCAGCCTGGACAACGGCCGCCTGCTGCGCTTCAACGACCCGCGCCGCTTCGGCAGCCTGCTGTGGCAGCCGGCCGGCGAGATCCATCCGCTGCTGCAGGGGCTGGGCCCGGAGCCGCTGGACGATGCCTTCGACGGGGACTACCTGTTCGCCCGCAGCCGCGGCCGCAGCGCGCCGGTGAAGACCTTCCTGATGGACCAGGCGGTGGTGGTGGGCGTGGGCAACATCTACGCCGCCGAAAGCCTGTTCAAGGCTGGCATCAGTCCGCTGCGCGAGGCCGGGAAGATCTCGCGCGAGCGCTACCAGCGGCTGGCTGGCGCGGTGAAGGAGATCCTCGGCTACGCCATCACCCGTGGTGGCACCACCCTGCGCGACTTCATCAGCCCCGATGGCGCGCCGGGCTACTTCGAGCAGGAACTGCTGGTATACGGCCGCGATGGCCTGCCGTGCCCGAACTGCGGCCGCGCACTGAAGCACGCCACCATCGGCCAGCGCGCGAGCGTCTGGTGCAGCCACTGCCAGCGCTGAGCCGGACGGCCAGCGGCAGCTGAACGGGCAGGGCGCGTCTCCGCTGCCCGTTAACGTTTGTCTGCCTATGATGGCCGACCTTCCTTCTGTGCCTGACGCGCCTGCATGCAACGACGCGACTTCATCCGCAATGCCTCCCTCGCCCTGGCTGCATTCGGCCTGCCGTCCCTGCCCGCGTGCGCGGCCAGCAAGAGTGGCCAGATGGGCCTGCGCCGCCTCGGTCAGCCGCAGCCGTTCGACTTCGCCACCCTGAAAGGGCAGGCGCGGGCGCTGGCACAAGCGCCCTACAAGAGCCACAAGCGGGTGCTGCCGGGCCGCCTGGAAGGACTGGACTGGGACCAGTACCAGTCGATCGGCTATCGCCAGGACCACGCGCTGTGGGCCGACCAGCCGGGCAAGTTCCAGGCCAAGTTCTTCCACCTGGGCCTGTACTTCCATTCGCCGGTGCGCATGTTCGACGTGGTCGACGGCAAGGCGCAGGAGCTGGCCTATGACGGCGCGGCGTTCAACTACGGCAAGAGCGGCATCAAGGACGGCGAGCTGCCGGCCGATCTGGGCTTCGCCGGGTTCCGCCTGAACACCCGCAAGGACACCGACCGCGACTTCGCTGCGTTCCTTGGCGCCAGCTACTTCCGCGCCGTCGGCAAGGAAGGCCAGTACGGCCAGTCCGCGCGTGGCCTGGCGATCGATACCGGCATGGGCAAGCCGGAGGAATTCCCGGACTTCATCGCCTATTACCTGGAACAGCCGTCGGCCGATTCGGAAACGATCGTGGTCTATGGCCTGCTGGATTCGCCCAGCGTGGCCGGCGCCTACCGCTTCGCGATCACCAATGGCGATGTGCTGCTGATGGACATCGACAGCGCGCTGTACCCGCGCAAGGCGATCGAGCGCCTGGGCATCGCACCGTGCACCAGCATGTACCAGGTGGGCGAGAACGACCGCCGCATGGGCTGGGACTGGCGCCCGGAGATCCACGATACCGATGGCCTGTCGCTGTGGACCGGCGCCGGCGAGTGGATCTGGCGGCCGTTGCTGAACCCGCGCAACCTGCGCTTCAACATGTTCATGGACCGCAACCCGCGCGGCTTCGGCCTGCTGCAGCGTGACCGCAACTTCGACCACTACCAGGACGATGGCGTGTTCTACGAGAAGCGCCCGTGCCTGTGGGTGGAGCCGAAGGGCGAGTGGGGCGAAGGCTCGGTGCAGCTGGTGGAGATTCCCACCGTGGACGAGACCTTCGACAACATCGTGGCCTTCTGGAACCCGAAGGAAAAACCGCAGCCGGGCCAGGAGCTGCTGGTCGGCTACCGCCTGTATTGGGGCGCCGAGCCGCCGGCACGCCCGCCGCTGGCGCACTGCGTGGCCAGCCGCACCGGCCTGGGCGGCGTGGTCGGCAAGAAGCGCGAGTATTTCAGCTGGCGTTTCGCGGTGGACTTCGAAGGCGGCGAACTGGCCAGGCTGATCGACAAGGCCGAGGTCGAGGCGGTGGTGGAAGCCAGCCGTGGCCGGGTCGAGATCGTGTCGGCGCGCCCGCTGCGCGAGATCAACGGGTACCGCGCGATGTTCGACCTGGTGCCGCCGGAGGGCAGCACCGAGCAGATCGATATCCGCCTGTTCCTGCGCAGTGGCGGCAAGACCCTTACCGAGACCTGGCTGTACCAGTACACCCCGCCGCCGGCGGGTGCGCCGGAGCGCACGCTGTACTGAGTGGTTTGGGATTGCAGGGCTTGCAGCCCTGCACCTGCTTCAATCAAAAGCAACGTCAACAGCAGAAGCTGGTTTCCTGTGGGGACCCACCCCGCCTTCGACAGTTTTGCGCGATCTGTCGGAACAGCTCGTGGGGTCAGATCCGTTTTCCGAAGGAAAACGGATCTGACCCCGGAATTTCATTCGATATCTGACAGAGGTGTCGACCAAGGTCGACACCCACCAACAGCTGCGGGATTCTGTCAGAGGTGGGGCGGTGTCGGAGTGCGGGGTGTCAGCCGCATGGATGCGGCTGCCAAGCTTACAGGGACGTACTTGCAGCGTCCCCGCACTCCGACACCGTCCCGCCATCCCACGGAATGCCGCTTTGGCTTTGGCCGTTGCCGTTGCTGTTGCTGTTGCCTCTGCGGGTGCAGGGCGCAGCCCTGCCGAACACCCTCTACAGCGGCAGGGGCGCCTGCGCCGGGTCGATCCGCCCTTCACCGCGGGTGATCTTCTTGAACTCGGCACGGCTGACCGACACGTAGCGGTCGTTGCCACCGATCTCCACCTGCGGGCCATCCTTTACCGCGTGGCCATGTTCGTCCACGCGTACCGTCATCGTTGCCTTCTTGCCGCTGTGACAGATGGTCTTGATCTCCTGCATCTCGTCGGCCCAGGCCAGCAGGTACTGGCTGCCCTCGAACAGCTCGCCGCGGAAGTCGGTGCGCAGCCCGTAGCACAACACCGGAATGCGCAGCTGGTCGACCACCTCGCTCAGCTGCCAGACCTGGGCACGGGTGAGGAACTGCGCTTCGTCCACCAGCACGCAGCCCATCGGCCCGTGGGCGGCCAGGTCCTGCTCGACCCACTGCTGCAGGTCGGTGTCACGGTCGAACGCCATGCCCTCGGCGCGCAGGCCGATGCGCGAGGCGACCACGCCGGCGCCGGCACGATCATCCAGGCGCGGGGTCAGGATCGCCACCCGCATGCCGCGCTCGCGGTAGTTGTGCGCGCTCTGCAGCAGGGTGGTGGTCTTGCCGGCGTTCATCGCCGAATAGTAGAAATAGAGCTTGGCCATCGGCCAATTCTAGTCGCCCACCGCCTTGTCGTCGCGGACCGTGTCCGGCCGTCCTATCTCGACGCTGGGGGTCCGCGCGGGGCGCCAGTAGTTGTCCTGCAGGCACCAGTAGTCGGCGGCGCGCCAGTAGTCGTTGTCGTAGACGATGCTGCCCGGCGTCGCGATGCCCTGCTCGTTGCCGCGGCGGGGGACGACGATCAGGCCGGAGCTCACGTACCCGAGGCGGCTGCCGGTGATCTGCTGGCGGCCGTCCCTGAGGGCGCGCTCCATGCGAGGCTTGGCCACGCGGTCGCCATAGTCGGCATAGACCTGCTGGCCGCGCTCGATCGCCTGTGCCTGCTGCAATGCGTCCAGGCGTGCCCAATAGTGCTCCCGCAGCACCAGGAAGTCGTGATACATGCGCTCGGCGGCAAGGTCCATCCAGATGTAGGCCATCACCGGATCGGCCCGGGTACCGAGGCCCTCCTGGTACAGCCGCGCCACCATGGCCTGGGAGAATTTGTCGGCGTAGCGCGCCGAACGCTTGTAGTAGTCCAGCGCCCTGGCGGGCTGTCTGTCCCGTTCGGCCTGCTGGGCCATGCTGCGCCAGAACAGGTCCGGATGGGCATCAAAGAAGCCTCCGGTCAGGACGGTTGGCGGGATCTGCCGCGGGGCCTCCACCGGGCATTCCCTGGCGGTCACGCCAGCGGCCATCGACAGGCCCAGCAGCAGGCAGAAGAGTGGAGCGTGCTTCGCTTTCATATGATCGCCCTCCTGGCAATGACTATGGAAATACGAACGTCAGCGCCCCGCGCCTTCCACCGGGCTGAGTGGGCCGACCTCAACGCTGCGGCCGCGGAATTCCTGTTCCCAGATGCGGTCCTGCATGCACCAGTAAGCTGCAGGGTCCCAGTACGCATCCCGGTAGTAGTCATCGCCGCGGGTCGGCCAGCCGGCTTCCGGGCCGTCGGACAGTTCCACCTGCAGCATCGAGCTGACCCAGCCGGTACGGCTGCCGGTCATGCGGCTGCGGTCCACGCGCATGGCAGCCTCCATGCGCGGCTTGGCCGTGGCATCGCCGTAGGCCGCATACAGCGCCGGCCCTTCGGTGAGCACCCGTTGCCGCTGCGCGGCATCCAGGCGGTTCCAGTAGCGCTCGCGCTCCAGCAGCAGGTCGCGGTAGCCGCGTTCGGCGGCCAGGTCCATCCAGATGTAGGCCAGCACCGGATCAGGGGCGGTACCCGTGCCCTCCTGGTACATGCGCGCGACCAGCGACTGCGACAGCTTGTCGGCGTGCGCGGCTGCCCGCTTGAAGCGCACCAGCGCATGATCGGGCCGGCCCTGGCGCCACGACTGCAGGCCCAGCTCGCGCCAGTGCAGATCAGGATGAGCCTGCAGGAAGCCCTGGGTCATCAGCGCAGGCCGCAACGATGCGCCAGGATCGGGCGCGCAGTCCGCACTGCGGGCGGCCAACGGCGCCAGCAGCAACAGCAGGGTGCCCAGCAGGGCGGCAGAAGCGGTCGGGCGCATGCACCTGGCTCCAGTGCTCCGGTGGCGAATCAATAGCTTAGGAACGGTGTGCATGCAAGTCAGGTCCGCCCGCTGCGGCCCCGCTACAATCCCATTCCCATGCACGGTCTCAATCCCCCCCAAGCCGCCGCCGTCCTGCACATCGAAGGTCCGTTGCTGGTGCTCGCCGGCGCGGGCAGCGGCAAGACGCGCGTGATCGTGGAAAAGATCGCCCATCTGATCGGCAGCGGCCGCTATCCGGCACGCCGCATCGCCGCGATCACCTTCACCAACAAGTCGGCCAAGGAAATGCGCGAGCGTGTGGCCAAGCGCCTGCGCGAGCAGGATGCGGACGAGGTGACCATCTGCACCTTCCATGCGCTGGGCCTGAAGTTCCTGCAGATCGAGCATGCCGCTGTGGGCCTGAAGCGTGGTTTCTCGATCTTCGACGCCGACGATGCCGCCGCGCAGATCAAGGACCTGATGTACGGAGCCAAGCCCGACGACATCGAGGACATGAAGAACCTGGTGTCGCGCGCGAAGAACGCCGGCCTGTCGCCCGAGCAGGCGATGGCCGCCGCGCGCAGCAACCGCGAGAAGGAAGCGGCCAGCGTCTACGAGCGCTACCAGCTGCGCCTGACCGCGTTCAATGCGGTCGATTTCGATGACCTGATCCGTTTGCCGGTGCAGATCCTGGAAGAGAATCCGGAGATCGCGCTGGCCTGGCGTGAACGCATCGGCTACCTGCTGGTGGACGAATGCCAGGACACCAACGACGCGCAGTATCGCCTGCTCAAGCAGCTGGCCGGTGAGAAGGGCAACTTCACCTGCGTGGGCGATGACGATCAGTCGATCTACGCCTGGCGCGGCGCCAACCCGGAAAACCTGCAGCAGATGGGGCGCGACTACCCCACGCTGGAGATCATCAAGCTGGAGCAGAATTACCGCTGCTCCAACCGCGTGCTGCGCGCTGCCAACGCGCTGATCGCCAACAACCCGCATGAGCACCTGAAGAAGCTGTGGAGCGACCAGGCCGACGGCGAACGCATCCGCGTATGGGAATGCCGCAACAGCGAACACGAAGCGGAAAAGGTCGCCGCCGAGATCGCCTTCGTGGCCCAGTCGCGCAACGTGCCGTGGAGTGATTTCTGCATCCTGTTCCGCGGCAACTTCCAGTCGCGCCCGCTGGAAAAGGCGATGCAGCTGCTGCGCATCCCCTACCATCTGACCGGCGGCACCATGTTCCTGGAGCGCCAGGAAGTGAAGGACACGCTGGCCTGGCTGCGCCTGCTGGTGAACCCGGACGACGACACCGCATTCATGCGCGCGGTGCAGTCGCCCAAGCGCGATGTGGGTGCCGGCACGCTGGCCAAGCTGGCCGAGCTGGCGCAGGAAAAGGACATGCCGATGGCGCAGGCCGCCGAGGCGATCGGCGCACTGCAGCAGCTGCCACCGCGCGCGGCCAACAGCCTGGCCCGCTTCACCGATATCCTGCGTGACCTGCGTGCGCAGACCCGGCAGGTCAGTTCCGGTGACATGATCCGCAAGGTCGCCAAGGAATCCGGCCTGCTCAGCGAACTGCGCCAGCAGGCCAAGGAAGAGGCCAGCTACCAGCGCCGCGCCAACAACATCGAGGAACTGGCGCAGTGGTTCGAGGGCGGCCCGCGCGGTGCCACCGCCGCTGACCTGGCCGGCCAGCTGGCGCTGCTGTCGCGCAGCGACAAGGACGAGGGCGGCAACCAGGTGCGCATGATGACCATGCACGCCTCCAAGGGCCTGGAGTTCCCGTATGTGTTCATCGTTGGCTGCGAGGACGGCGTGCTGCCGCACCAGGTGAGCCTGGACGAGGGCAACCTGCAGGAAGAACGTCGCCTGCTGTACGTGGGCATCACCCGCGCCAAGATCCAGCTGTGGATGAGCTACAGCAAGCTGACGCGCAAGTTCGGCGAGCATGTGCGGCTGAAGCCGAGCCGGTTCTTCGAGGAGATTCCGGCCGAGGAGATCCAGCGCGATGGCGCTGACCCGGTGGCGGATGCGGCACGGAAGAAGGAGCGCGCCAGCGCGGGGTTGGCTGCGATCGAGGCGCTGTTTGATTGATCGGCGAACGGCGCAGCCCCTCGTGGTTGGCGCCGTTCGCAGTGCATTCGTGGTGGGCCGGGCGGGTGGGCTGGCCGGGACACGCCGTAAACCCGTCCATGGGGGCTCGGCCGCTGCATCCATGCCGCGGACGGTCCCGCCCAGCCCACCCGCCCGGCCTCTGACAGGTTCCGTGCGCGCCAGCCACGGAAAAGAAAAAAGAAAATCAAAAGCAACAGCCGGGGGTGAGGCAGAATCGGGGTTTCGGCTGGAGGTCTGCCTGTGCAACCGATCGAGAGTGAACGCCTGCGCCTGCGCCGCATCGAGCCCGACCGCGACGCGGCGCCGATGCTGACCCTGCTCAACGATCCCGGCTTCCTGCGCTTCATCGGCGACCGCAACGTGCGCAGCGAGGAACAGGCGCGCGAGTACATCGCGCTGCGCGTGCTGCACAGCTATGCGTTGAACGGGTTCGGCATGTACGCCATCGAGCGCCTGTCCGACGGCGCTTGGCTGGGCAACGCCGGGCTGGTGCGGCGCGATGGCCTGCCGGGGCCGGACATCGGCTATGCCGTGCTGTCGGAATTTGCCGGGCAGGGGTATGCCGGTGAGGCGGCGCGGGCAGTGTTCGCGCACGCCCGTGGCGCGCTGGGCCTGCAGGATCTGTATGGCATTACTGATCTGGACAACGTGGTGTCCGGGAAGATCCTGCTGGGCCTGGGCATGCAGGAGCGCGGGGTGATCCAGCTGCCGGGCGTGGACAGCCCGAGCCGCTTTTATGCCACGCCGGGTGCGGCAGAGGTCGGGTAGTGCCGGCAGCTGGCCGGCAACTCGAGGTGGCGATGGGGTCAGAGCCCGCACTGCGGGATCCGACCCCGGTGGGCTGATCGTGGTGGGTGCCGACCGTTGGTCGGCACCCACCCTTCAGCCCCGCAGTTCCGCCAGCTGTGCCTGCAGCTCGGCCACGGCCGCTTCCAGTTGGGCCACTCGCTCGGCCAGGCCGGGGTCGGCTGCGTCGTTGCCACCGCCGCTGCTGGCGTACCTGGCCGCCAGCGCCGCGCCATCCACTTCACCGCACAGCAGGTGCATGTAGCGGTCCTCGCGCTGGCCGCTGGCACGCGGCAGCACCATCAGCAGCGCGCGCTGCTGCAGGCGCTCGATGGCGTGGCGGGCTTCGTCGGTGTCGGCGAAGCGGTGCAGGCGCTCGCTGCGCGAGACCAGCTCGCCCAGCGTCTGCGGACCGCGCAGCAGCAGCATCGCCAGCAGCACGGTCTGCTGCCGGGTCAGGTCCAGCGCGCCCTGCAGCCGGTGTTCGTAACGGTCGGCGCGCGAAGAAAAGTGCTGGCGGGCCAGGCCCAGGGTTTCCAGCTGGCGCAGGGCGTGCTGCACGCTGCCGGCGTCAACGTTCATCACCGGCTCGCGGGCGGTCTTCTGGTTGGCGGCCGACTGGGCCGCATTGATCGTCAGCGGGTAGGTGTCCGGTGTGGTTGCCTCCTTCTCCACCAGGCAGCCCAGCAGGCGGGCCTGCACGGCATCGAGCAGGGGGACGTCGGGGGTCTGGACGGAATCGGTCATGGCGGCCTCCGGAGGGGCAACGGGTCAACCACCAAGCATAGCCGTCCCAGGGCCGCCTTTGCCGGTAAAATGCGCCGGTATATCTGATTGCCGGTGAATCCATGCGTCGTCCCGTTTCCCTGTCTGTGACCCTGCTCGCCACCGCGGTGCTGGGCCTGTCCGCCTGCAAGCGCGTGGAGGCGCCTGCCGCTGAAGCCGCTGCCCCGCAGGCTCCGGCCGCTGCCGCCAAGGCCGATGGCGCACCCGATGCGATCGCCAACGACAATCTCAACGCCGTGCTGTGGATGCAGCGCGCGCAGGAGTACAAGGCGATCACCGAGCAGACCTACCGCGCCGCCGCCGACCACCTGGATGTGGCGCTGAAGGAAGCCCACTGGGATGCGCTGGTACCGGAGGAGCGCGGCAACGAGGCCAAGGGCCTGAAGCCGGCAGTGGTGCTGGACGTGGACGAGACCGTGCTGGACAACTCGCCCTACCAGGCGCGCCTGGTGCGCGATGGCAAGGAATACGATGAACTGAGCTGGGACCAGTGGGTGGCCGAAAAGAAGGCCAAGGCCATTCCCGGCGTGGTCGATTTCGCCAAGGCCGCCAATGCCAAGGGCGTGACCCTGCTGTACATCTCCAACCGCGCCGTGCACCTGAAGGATGCCACCCTGGCCAACCTGCGCGAGCAGGGCCTGCCGGTGGCCGATGACAGCGTGTTCCTGGGCCTGGGCACCGTCGTTGAAGGCTGCGAGCAGGCCGGCAGCGAGAAGAACTGCCGCCGTCGCCTGGCCGGGCAGAAGTACCGCGTGCTGATGCAGTTCGGCGACCAGCTGGGCGACTTCGTGGAAGTGACCGCCAACACCAATGAAGGCCGTGATGCGCTGCTGCAGCAGTACCACGACTGGTTCGGCGAACGCTGGTGGATGCTGCCGAACCCGACCTACGGCGGCTTCGAGCCGGCCCAGTTCAACAACGACTACAGCCAGTCGCGCCAGGCCCGTCATGACGCCAAGCGCGCCGCGCTGGACTACGCACCGTGAGCCGCGCACCGCTGCCGCTGCGCGATGACGAGCGCCTGATCTTCGCGCTGGACGTGCCCGACCGTGTGCAGGCGCTGGAGTGGGTGGACCGTCTCGGCGACAGCGTGGCGTTCTACAAGATCGGCATGGAACTGCTGGCCTCCGGCGAGTACTTCCAGGTGCTCGATGAGCTGGCCCGCCGCGACAAGCGCGTGTTCGTCGACCTGAAGTTCTTCGACATCCCGGCCACCGCTGCGGCGGTGATCAAGCGCCTGTCGCAGTGGCCGGTCAGCTACGCCACCATCCATGGCTGGCACCCGGCCATGATGGAGGCCTGCGCGGCCACCAACAGCGGCGACATGCGCCTGCTGGCGGTGACCGTGCTGACCTCGATGGGCCGCCAGGACCTGGCGCAGATGGGCATCGACCGCGAACCGGTCGACGTGGTGGTCGAGCGCGCGCTGGCCGCCCAGGCCGCCGGCATCGATGGCGTGATCGCCTCGGGCCAGGAAGCGGGGCCGATCCGTGCCGCCACGGGCGCAGGCTTCTCGATCGTCTGCCCGGGCATCCGTCCGGGTGGCCCGGTCGGCGACGACCAGAAGCGCACCGTTGGCGTGGCCCAGGCCTTCGCCGATGGCGCTGACGCCATTGTGGTGGGCCGCCCGATCCGCCTGGCGACCGACCCGCAGGCCGCAGCACGGGCGATCCAGCAGGAAATCGCGTCGGCGCTGGCTGCGCGCTGAGATCCCGCGGCCAGGGTTGCGGGCTCGAACGCCATCCTGCCCCGCGCAGGATGGCGTTTCTGCATCTGCCAAGCAGTGGTTGTGCCCGAATCGCCGCAAAACCTGCCGTAGATTTCATGGGACCGTGATGGCGGGAATCACATTCCAATTAAATCAATGGTTTATTCCAAGTTACGTAAAGTGTTGCCTTAAGTTGAAGCGCAGCGTAGGATCGCCGCCATCCGGTCCTCGGGCCGGACATGTGCCACAACACTGTCCACCGGCCTTGTTGCCGGCTTGAAGAGCCTGTGATCCCCGTGATCCCGGCTCTTTTTTTATGCGCGGGGCCCGGTCCGGGGTCAGATCCCTTCTGCCAAGGGCAGAAGGGATCTGACCCCAAGTTGCCCCCCGGCTTGCCGCTGTCACGTCGCAGGCCGCAAGATGCGGACCGGTCCGGGGAGTCCGAGTGCATGAGCGTAGCGGTGCGAGGAAGGTCTGCGCGTGGGTGGGGGCTGGCAGCCATGCTGCTGCTGGCGGTGGCTGCGTGCCGTGATTCAGCCGACGATCCGGCCAAGCCGGCAGCCGAGCCGGTCGCGGCGGTGCAGGCGATGGCGCTGCGCCTGGCCGAGGACGATCTGGTCGGCTACGCAAAGCTGTCGGTGCCGCCGAGCCAGTACCCGCGCCTGCAACAGGCCTGGACCGAAGGCCACAGCCAATGGCCGCTGACCGAACTGCCGCTGGGCGACCAGCTGCTGCCGATGCTGGCCGCACTGCGCAAACCCAATGCCAGCGCCGAACTGCAGCGCAGCTTCGATCGCCAGCTGGCCGGACAGGCCGGCGCCGTTCGCCAGGCCGCACAGTCGATGGGCAACTTCGGCGTGCAGTATCTGCGCCATCAGAAGGGCTACACACCGGGCCAGCAGGCGCATTACATCGCCCTCGTCGAAACCCTCGCCAGCTGGGCGCAGGGCGCACCCATCAGCGACCGTGCGCGTGCCCGCAGCACCATCGCCGCGCTGGTCGGCGCCGCCAACAAGGTCGGCTTCGGCGACGAGGCCGGCCTGCAGGCCGCGGGCATGGAAGGCAGCCTGGAGCAGCTGGCGCCGTTCATCCACACCCTCAAGGCGGTGCTCGGCAGTTACGGGCTGGGCGTGGACGACGCGTTGCGCAGCGTGCGCGGCGAACTGCTGTCGGTGGAAGGCGACAACGCGCTGGTACGCCTGCGCTACGTCCTCGCTGGTCGCGAGATGAGCCTGCAGTTGCCGCTGAGCCGGCGCGAAGGCCACTGGTACCTGACCCGAACCCTGGCCGACACCGACGCCCTGCTGCGCAAGGCCGATGCGGCCCGCGCCGCCGCCGCACCCGAACCGGTTGAAGCCCCCGCCGAGGGTGGGGAAGCGGCAACGCCACCGCCTAAGCCATAATGGCGCCGATGTCGAAACAGAACCCGCTGCCGTTCCCCGGCGAAGAATCCCAGTCGACGCCCGCCGATACGGTGCCGGCGTCCCCCTCGACCGGTACCGGCCCAAACCCGGTACCGCCGCCCGCGCATGCGCGTCCGGCCGGCCGCCGCCCGCTGTGGGCTCGCCTGCTGGGCCGCCTGGTCGAGCCGTGGCTGTCGCTGAAGATCGAGCCGGAAGACCCGGGCCAGTACAACGATGGCCGCCCGGTCATGTATGTGCTGGAAGACTACGGCCTGTCCAACGCGCTGATCCTGGACAAGGCCTGCCGCCAAGCTGGCCTGCCGTCGCCGCTGGTGCCGCTGGCCGGCGACCCCACCGGGCGCAAGCGTGCTTACCTGGCACTGTCGCGTCGCAGCTCCAGCAATTCGCTGATCCCCGAGCAGCGTGGTGCCAAGACCCATTCGGACTCGCTGGCCAAGGTCCTGCAGGCGCACCGCGTGCGCGAGGATCTGGATGTGCACCTGGTGCCGGTGTCGATCTTCGTCGGCCGCGCGCCGGACAAGCAGAGCGGCTGGTTCGCGGTGCTGTTCTCGGAAAACTGGGCGCTGGTCGGCCGCTTCCGCCGCCTGCTGGCGGTGCTGCTGAATGGCCGCAGCACCATCGTCCGCTTCGCACCGCCGATCTCGCTGCGCAACACCGTCGACGAAGGCCTGGAGCCGGAGCGCACGGTGCGCAAGCTGCAGCGCGTGCTGCGTACCCATTTCCGCCGCATCCGTGAATCGGTGATCGGCCCGGATCTGTCGACCCGGCGCCTGCTGGTGGACCAGGTACTGGCCGCCGAACCGGTACGCGAGGCGATCGCCGCGCAGGCCAAGCGCGACAATTCCAAGCCGGCCGATGCCTGGAAGAAGGCGCACACCTACGCCTGGGAAATCGCCGCGGACTACTCCAGCCCGGTGGTGCGGTCGGCCAGCTTCATGCTCAGCCACGTGTGGAACCGCATCTATGCGGGCGTGCTGGTGCACCATCTGGACAAGTTCAAGGCTGCCGCACCGGGCCACGAAGTGGTCTACGTGCCCAGCCACCGCAGCCACATGGACTATCTGTTGCTGTCCTACCTGCTGTACGACCGTGGCATCGTGCCGCCGCACATCGTGGCCGGCATCAACCTGAACCTGCCGGTGGTCGGCACCCTGCTGCGCAAGGGCGGTGCGTTCTTCATCCGCCGCTCGATCCGCGGCAACGCGCTGTACTCGGCCGTGCTCAGCGAGTACGTCGCGCAGCTGGTGGCCGGTGGCTACTCGCTGGAGTACTTCGTCGAAGGTGGCCGTTCGCGCACCGGCCGCCTGCTGCAGCCCAAGGGCGGCATGATCTCGATGACGCTGCGCGCGTTCCTGCGCCAGCCGCGCAAGCCGGTGCTGTTCCAGCCCATCTACATCGGCTACGAGAAGCTGATGGAGGGCGGCAGCTACCTGGACGAACTGTCCGGACGACCGAAGGAAAAGGAATCGATCTGGTCGCTGCTGTGGGGCATCCCCAAGGTGCTCAAGCAGAACTACGGCCAGGTGGTGGTGAACTTCGGCGAGCCGATCGCGCTGAACGACGTGCTGGCCGAGAAGGCCCCGGAGTGGAAGGGCGAGGCGGTCTCCGAGGACGAGAAGCCGGCGTGGCTGTCGACCACGGTGGATACGCTGGCCGAACGCATCCAGGTGCGCATCAATGGCGCCGCCGACGTCAACCCGATCAACCTGCTGGCGCTGGCGCTGCTGTCCACGCCGAAGCACGCGATGGGCGAGGCCGACCTGATCGCGCAGATCGAGCTGTGCAAGACCCTGCTGGTCGAGATGCCGTACTCGGATCGGGTGACGGTGACTCCGCACTCGCCGGAACGGATCATCGCCCACGCCGAGGAAATCAACGTCCTCACCCGCATCAAGCATCCGCTGGGCGACGTGCTCAGCGTCAGCGGCGATACCGCGGTGCTGCTGAGCTACTTCCGCAACAACGTGCTGCATTTGTTCACCGCCTCGTCGTGGGTGGCCTGCTGCTTCCAGAACAACCGCCGCATGAGCCGCACCGGCCTGGTCCAGCTGGGCCGCACGGTGTACCCGTTCCTGCAGGCCGAGCTGTTCCTGCCGTGGAGCGAAGACGAGTTCGCGCAGCGCATCGACCAGACCATCAACGTGTTCGTGCGCGAGGGCCTGCTGCAGAACGTCAACGACGACGACGGCGGCATCCTGGCGCGCAACACCGGGCAGACCGACGAGGTGTTCCGCCTGCGTGCGATCGGCCACTCGCTGCAGCAGGCGTTCGAGCGCTACTACATCGCCATCTCGGTGCTGGTGAAGAATGGCCCGGGCGTGCTGGGCGCGGCCGAGCTGGAAAGCCTGTGCCAGCAGGCGGCGCAGCGCTTGAGCCTGCTCTATGCACCGGCCGCGCCGGAGTTCTTCGACCGCACCCTGTTCCGTGGCTTCATCCAGAAGCTGCGCGAACTGCGCCTGGTGTGGCCGGACGAGAACAGCAAGCTGCTGTTCGACGAGCGCCTCGATGCCTGGGCCAAGGACGCCAAGTTCATCCTCGGCCGCGAACTGCGCCACACCATCGAACGGGTCAGCCCGGAAGCGGCCCGCCTGGACGAGCCCGCGCCACAGGATTGAAGGTAGCGCCGGGCCATGCGGTGGGTGCGGACCGTGGTCCGCACACCTCCCGTCTGTGCCAACCAGGGTTGGCACCCCCCAGGACCGGCGCTACGCCGGTTCGTCGGGAATCTGCAGGCTTTCCAGCTTGGCGATGCAGTCCTTCAACTGCAGCTTGCGCCGCTTCAGGCGCTTGGATTCCAGTTCGTCCTCGCCATTGGCGGCCATGCGGGTGATCTGTTCATCCAGCAGGCGATGCTCGGCGCGCAGGGCGGCGAGGCGTTCGACGATCTCGGCGGGGCTGTAGGTGTCCACGACCTCCGAGCATACACAGCGATGATGACTGCCGGGAGAGGGGAATCCCGACCCCCGGCCGGGGCGGCTCCGAGCCGTTAGAATGGAACCCATGAGTGCCGTGATTTCCCTTCCCGATCCCCTGCCGCGTTCCCAGCCGCGCGCCGCCCGCGATCCGCGGCTGGCCGAGCGCGAACAGCACAAGCTGGCCAAGCGCCTGCGCCGCCAGGTCGGCGAGGCGATCGCCGACTTCGGCATGATCGAGGCCGGTGACAAGGTGATGGTCTGCCTGTCCGGCGGCAAGGACAGTTACACCCTGCTGGACGTGCTGCTGCAGCTGCAGAAGAAGGCGCCGGTGCCGTTCGAGCTGGTGGCGGTGAACCTGGACCAGAAGCAGCCGGACTTCCCCGAGCATGTGCTGCCGGAGTACCTGGCCGGGCTGGGCGTGCCGTACCACATCATCGAGCAGGACACCTATTCGGTGGTCAGCCGGGTCATTCCGGAAGGCAAGACCATGTGTTCGCTGTGCTCGCGCCTGCGTCGTGGCGCGCTGTACAACTACGCCGAAACCCACGGTTTCACCAAGATCGCGCTGGGCCACCACCGCGACGACATGGTGGCCACGTTCTTCATGAACCTGTTCCACCACGCCAAGCTGTCGGGCATGCCGCCGAAGCTGCGCAGCGACGACGGCAAGCATGTGGTGATCCGGCCGCTGGCCTACGTGCGCGAGAGCGACATCGTCGACTACGCGCAGGCACGCCAGTTCCCGATCATTCCCTGCAACCTGTGCGGCAGCCAGGAGAACCTGCAGCGCCGCCAGGTCGGCCTGATGCTGAAGCAGTGGGAAAAGGACCACCCGGGCCGCATCGAGCAGATCGCGCGCGCCATGGGCGAAGTGCGGCCCTCGCAGCTGGCTGACACCACCCTGTTCGACTTCATGGCGCTGGGCCGTCGCGACGACGCGCCGCTGCCCGACGCCCATGCCTGGCTGGCCGGTTCCCCGGCCGACGCCGACGCAGATCCCGAGACGCCCGCCGTTTAAGGCCGGCCGCCCTTCCTCTTTGCCATCCGGAATTCCATGTTCTTTCGCAACCTGACGTTCTTCCGTTTCCCGACCACCACCGATTTTTCCGAAGTCGACACCCTGCTGCCGCACGCCCTGCTGAAGCCGGTGGGTGCGCTGGAAATGAACTCGCGCGGTTTCATTTCGCCGTTCGGCCGCGAGGAGAAGGAACTGCTCTCCCACCGCATCGCCGAGCACCTGTGGCTGACTGTGGGTGGCGAGGACAAGATCCTGCCGGCGGCGGTGGTCAACGACCTGCTCGAGCGCAAGCTGGAGGAGATCGAGGAGAAGGAAGGCCGCCGCCCGGGTGGCCGCGAACGCAAGCGCATGAAGGACGACCTGCTGCATGAACTGCTGCCGCGCGCCTTCGTGAAGTCTTCGCGCAACGACGCCTTCATCGACCTGCAGCACGGCTACGTGGCGGTGGACACCTCCAGCCGCAAGACCGGCGAGTACTTCATGTCCGACATCCGCGGCCTGCTCGGCAGCTTCCCGGCCATGCCGCTGAACGCCGAAGTCGCGCCGCGCTCGATCCTGACCGGCTGGATCGCCGGCGAGCCGCTGCCGACCGGGCTGAGCCTGGGCGAAGAGTGCGAGATGAAGGATCCGGTGGAAGGTGGCGCGGTGGTCAAGTGCCAGCACCAGGAGCTGCGTTGCGACGAGATCGACAAGCACCTGGACGCCGGCAAGCAGGTGACCAAGCTGGCACTGATCTTCGAGGACAACCTGTCCTTCGTGATCGGCGACGACCTGATCGTGCGCAAGCTGAAGTTCCTCGACGGTGCCCTGGACCAGCTGGAGCATGCCGACGAAGACGGCCGCCGCGCCGAGTTCGACGCCCGCTTCGCCCTGCAGAGCGCCGAGATCCGCCGCCTGTTCCTGTTGCTGGAAGAAGCCTTCAAGCTCAGCAAGGCCGACTGAACAGGCAGCCCGACGGCCGCCGGTCATCCGGCGGCCCGAAGCAGCGCTATGCTGGGCGCATGAGCCGTCTGCTGCGCCGCCTGATCAGCCCGACCCCGCCCGCCACCGTACAGCGCGACACCGTTCGCCTGCGGCTGGAGGATGCCGAGATCGAGGTGCTGCGCGTGCGTGATCCGCGTGCGCGGCGCATCAAGCTGAGCGTGGACGAACGCGGCGCGCGCCTGACGCTGCCGCCGCGGGCAAGCCTGGTGATGGGCGAACGTTTCCTGGAACAGCACCGCGACTGGCTGGCGCTGCAGCTGCGCCAGTACCAGGGCCAGGGCCTGCCGGCACCGCTGCAGCCGGGCGAGGACGGCGTGCTGCCCCTGCGCGGCGAACTGCTGCCGCTGCGCTGGCAGGAAGGCCGCTACGCGCGCCTGGAGATCGACGCGCACGGTGCCTGCGTGCAGTGGCCGACCCGTGGTGGGGACGCCACCCTGCGCCGCCTGCTGCGCGAGTTCTACGAAGCGCAGACCCGCGCCGACGTCGGCCGCTGGCTGCCGAAGTACCTGCCTACCCTGCCGCGCGCACCCAGCCGCCTGCGGCTGAAAGTGATGTCCTCGCAGTGGGGCTCGCTGGCGCCCGACGGCAGCATGGCACTGGACCTGGCCCTGGTGCTGGGCCGCTCCGACGCGTTCGAGTACGTGCTGGTGCACGAACTCTGCCACCTGATCCAGCCCAATCACTCACCCGCGTTCTGGCACGAAGTGGAGCAACGCTTCCCCGCCTGGCGCGAGCAGCGCGACTACTTCCAGCTGGAAGGGCGACGCCTCAAAGCGATGCTGCGCCAGCTTCTGTAACTGTAGAGCCGAGCCCACGCTCGGCTGCCGTTGAATGCAGCCGAGCATGGGCTCGGCGCTACAGAAGCGCGCACAGCGCGCGACCCGCTCCTGTTCTTCCTTCCTTCTTCCGTGGTGGGCACACCGGAAACTGTCCGTGGCCGGGTGGGGGGGGGTTGCGCAGGGGCGTGAGCCGCATGGGTCCGAGGCACGCCTCGGGCGGGTTGGGCAGGACGCCCAACCCCGGTCTTGCTGTGTGCGCAGGAAAGCGCACACGAGCAAGCGGCGACCGAGCTTACAAGGGTGAAGGCGCTTTGCTTGCGAAGCACTGCTTCGCAAGCGCCTGAACGAACAGCCGCCAGCGGCTGGGCCGGGCCCCGGAGGGGGACTTGCAGCGACCCCTGCGCAATCCACCCCATTCGGCCAAGCACGGCTTCTGATTTGAACGACCCACCACGAGGGGCTCAGCCGTTGGCCGAAACCCTCACCCCGCCCGCAACGCCGCCGCCGCCGCCCACCGCGCCGCCACCCGCGGCGCGGTAATGCACACCGCCTGGTCGGTCACCGTCGTCACCGCCCGCTCCAGCAGTTGGATATCCGCCTCATGCTGGCGCGCCACATGCGGGTCCTCGAAGAAGATCGCGCGCTGGCAGCGCCCTTCCAGCACGCGGTCTGCAATCTGCGCATCACCGCCCATCGGGCCGCTCTGGTAGCGCGTCACCCACGGCGTATCGCTGGGCCAGCCACGGCTCCAGGCCAGCTCGTTCAAACGTTGGCCGGTAGTACCGGTTGCCACCCGTTCACCGAACCGGGCCAGCACCTCGAAGTGCTCGTCGGCGAAGGCCAGCATCGCCGGCTTCATCGCGTCGTGCGCGATCAGCGCCAGCGTCTGCTCCTCGAATGCATGCAGGTCGTCAGCCCCGGCATCGGCGGCCAGGCCGGCGTGGATGCGTTCCACCTCGATCCAGTCGCGCGCAGTGGCCACGGTGGAGATGAACGGCTTGCCGTGGATCACGCACTGCCGCTTCAGCGCCGTGGCTTCCGGAAACACGGAGGACGGATCGACCGGATCGATCAGGTAGATCGCGCCATCCAGCGTCCGTTCCGGCCCCATGCCAACCACCTCGGCGACCAGCTTCATCAGGCCACCCTCGCGACCGTAGGGATAGCGATGCAGGCTCCCGTATCCGGCCAGGAAGCCCTGCCGCTCGATCGCGTCATGGGTGCGGCCGACCGCATGCAATGACACGCCCAGCTCGCGCAGGCCGGGTTCGCTGGCGCGCAGCCAGCGGAACAGGGCGGCGCGCGCGTCGTGGTGATGGAGACGGTTGGCGGCCAGGCCGATGCGCATCGAATGCTCCGCAGGTAGGGGTGAAAGCGGCAGTGTATGTCGGCATCTCCTCTACTTGCTGCTTTTACAACTTTCTTCATTGCTACCCGCACGCGCGTCGCTAGCGTGACAGGCAGCGGTACCGCAGCGCGGCCGTTCATTTCCGCCCGCGAAAAGAGGATGCCCATCGTGAACGTCGCTGGCATGCGTGCCGCCGCTGCGGTCATGGCCTGCGTGCTGTCGCCCATTACCGCCGCGGCTGCGGAGTGTGGGACGCCCCTGCGCATTGCCTGGCCCGCCGATCGCGCGCCCCTGTCTTCCAGTGAAGAGGGCGAGCCGAAAGGGCTCAGCGCGGAATACCTGGCGCTGCTGGGCGCACGACAGTTGCTGCAGCCCCAGCCATTGCCATCGGCCGCCGTCGCGGAAGGTGCGGTGCCCGCCGGCATCCAGGCCCTGCTGGGTTGGCCGCGCTCGCAGCTGCCGGCGGGCTGGGTGGCCAGTACCGCTTACCAGCAGCTGCCACAGGTGATCGTGCGCCGCCGCGATGCGCCGCCGATGCTGGGCCTGGAAGGGCTGCGCGGGAAGACCGTGGTCAGTCCCGACGCGGTGTCGCTGAGCGCAATGCTGGCCGAGCATGCGCCCGGTGCACAGCTGCTGCCGCCTGCGCCGATGGATGACGGATTGGCCCTGCTGGGAGCGGGCCTGGTCGATGCGGTGATCGCCAACCTCGGCGAGGCCGAGGCCGGCCTGCGCAGCTACCGGGGCACGCCGCTGGTGATCGCCGCGCCGGCGGGTATCGACGACGCGCTGGTGCTGGCCACCGTGCCGGCCTGTGCCGGTGTCGTCAGCGCGTTCGACCAGGCCATCTCGCAGCTTTCCGGCGCCGAGCATGAAGCGATCCGCAACGCGTGGCTGCCGGACCAGCCACGTCCCCAACCACCGCTGTCGCCGCTGCGCTGGCTGGTGTCGTCTTCGCTGATCCTGCTGGCGCTCGTACTGGTGTACGCCTTCGGCTACTGGCGCGTGCATCGCGAGAGTGAGCGTCGCCACGTGGCTGCGCAACGCCTGCAGGAGGTGACCTCGAACCTGCCAGCGGTGGTCTATCAAGCGCGTCGCTCTGCCACCGGCCACTACAGCTTTCCCCAGATCGCAGGCGATGTGCAGGCGCTGTTCGGAATCAGCGTGGAAACCGCCCTGATCGATCAACAGCGCCTGCTGGCAGCGGTTCATCCCGATGACCGCTCGCGGCTGATGGACACCGTCGACGCCGCTGCCCTGGCGCGGGGCCCGATCGACGTCACCTTCCGCACGCGTTCGCCACAGGGCTGGCGTTGGGTCCGCTCGCATGGACGGCCGCTGTCCCTGGACAGCAGCGACGTCGAGTGGAGTGGCTACTGGATCGACGTAAGCGAAGAGCAGTCGCGCACCCATGCGCTGGCCGAGGCACGTCGTGCGGCCGAGCAGGCAGCGCTGGCCAAGGCCCACTTCCTGGCAACCATGAGCCACGAGATCCGCACGCCGATGAGCACCCTGCTGGGCATGCTCGAGCGGCTGGATGGCAGCAGTCTGGATCATCGCCAGCAACAGGTGCTGGTGACCGTGGGTGATGCTGCCCAGATGTTGCGTCAGATCCTGGACGATGTGCTGCACACCCAACGGCTGCAGGCACTGCCGCTGCAGCTGCGGCCCACGAGCGTGGCTGCGCTGGTGCGCGCGGTGCAGCAGTTGTTGATGCCGGTGGCGGCCAGCCGGAGCCTGCATCTGCGGATCGAACTTGATCCGGAACTGCAGGCCGGATCGCTGGCCGACGGCCTGCGCCTGCGCCAGATCCTGTTCAACCTTGCCGGCAACGCGCTCAAGTTCACCGAGCAGGGCGGCGTGGACCTGCAGGTGCAGGTGCTGCAGCAGCGCGAGGGCGGCCAACGTCTTCGCCTGCAGGTAAGTGACAGCGGTGTGGGCATCAGTCCGGAACGCCAACAGGCGGTGTTCGCTGCCTACACCCAGGCCGAGGCATCGACAACGCGCCGTTTTGGCGGCAGTGGCCTGGGCTTGGCGATCTGCCGTGAACTGGCCGCATCGATGGAAGCGGAACTTTGCCTGCGCAGCACGCCAGGCAAGGGCACCACCGTGTGGCTGGAACTGGATCTGGACGCCTGTGAGTTGCCTGCGGAGGCGTTGCCGCTTCCGGTAGAGGCGGCGCGGCCACTGTCATCGGCCCGGGTGCTGTTGGCTGAAGATCATCCCACCAACCTGCATCTGCTGGAGCAGCGGCTGCATGATCTGGGACTGCAGGTGCACGCCTGCACCGATGGTCGCCAGGCCTTTGAGGCCTGGCAGGCGCGGGCGTTCGACCTGGTCATCACCGACTGCCATATGCCGCACATGGATGGCTTCGCCTTGGCACGGGCCATCCGCGCCGACGCCTGCACGGTTCGCGCGCAGGTCCCGATCATCGCACTCACGGCCAGCGTGCTGGACCGCACCCGCGAGGCCTGCCGCGAAGCAGGCATCGATCATTTCCTGGCCAAGCCGGTAGAGGCGCAGGAACTGCGTGGCTTGCTGGCCATGCTGCTGGTGCCGGAATCAACGCGCCAGTAGGCGGATGATGCTGGCGGCGGCGTCGCGGCCTTCGGCCACGGCGGTCACCACCAGGTCGGCGCCACGCACTGCGTCGCCACCGGCGAACAGGCGTGGGTGCGCGGTCTGGAAGGGCAGGCGGTCCTTGCCCCCGGCCACGATGCGGCCGTTGGACTGGCCTTCCACGCCGTGTTCGGCCAGCCAGGCCGGAACGGTCGGCGAGAAGCCGAAGGCGATGATCACCACGTCCGCCTCCAGCAGCGATTCACTGCCGTCGATCGGCACCGCGTTCTGGCGGCCGTTGGTATCCGGCTCGCCCAGTCGGGTCTCGACCACGGTCACTCCGATCACTTCGTCATCGGCACCGGCTTCGATCGACAGCGGCTGGCGGTTGAACAGGAAGCGCACGCCTTCCTCGCGCGCATTGGCGACCTCGCGCGCGCTGCCGGGCATGTTGGCCTCGTCCCGGCGATAGGCGCACGTCACCTTGGCCGCGCCCAGCCGGACCGCGCTGCGCACGCAGTCCATGCCGGTATCGCCACCGCCGAGCACCACCACGCGCTTGCCGTTGAGATCGGGCAGGGCGATGGTGTCCTCCCAGCCGGCGATCGGCCGGCCCTTCGGATCATCACCACCGACGATGCGGCTGTTCTGCACCAGGAACGGCAACGCCGGCAGCACGCCCTTCAGGTCCTGCCCGTCGAGTCCACCGTCGGTATAGCGGTAGGCGCCGGTACCGACGAACACCGCATCGTGGCTGTCCAGCAACTGCTGCACGCTGAGGTCACGGCCGATCTCCACGCCGAGGCGGAACTGCACGCCCATGCCCTCGAGCACTTGGCGGCGGCGATGGATCACGTCCTTGTCCAGCTTGAAGCTGGGGATGCCGAACTGCAGCAGGCCGCCGATCTGTTCATAGCGGTCGTAGACCACCGCGGCAATGCCGGCGCGCGCCAGGCGGTCGGCACAGGCCAGTCCGGCCGGCCCGGCGCCTATCACCGCCACGCTGTGGCCGCTCGGCTGCACCGCGCCCAGGTCCGGGCGCCAGCCCGTGGCCAGCGCCGTATCGACGATGTACTTCTCGACCGCACCAATGGTGACCGCGCCGAATTCCTCCAGCGTGCAGCTGCCTTCGCACAGCCGGTCCTGCGGGCAGACGCGGCCGCACACTTCCGGCAGCGGGTTGGTGCTGTGGCACAGCGTGGCCGCCTCGTGGATGCGGTTCTCCTGTACCAGCTGCAGCCACTGCGGAATGGCGTTGTGCACCGGGCACTTCCAGCTGCAGTACGGATTGCCGCAGTCCAGGCAGCGGCCGGCCTGGTACTGTGCGTCTTCCTTGCCGAACTTTCCGTACAGCTCACCCCAGTCGCCGGAGGTGCGCAGTTCCACCGGAATGCGCTGCGGCATGGTGCGGGGCAGGTCGAGGAACTGGAAGGCGTGCTTGCGGCTCATGGCGGGCTCTGTGTTGTTTTCCGGGGGCCGGCCAGCGACCGGCACTACCGTTATGCGGCGCGGCGCAGGGTTTCGGTCAGCGACTCGATGCTGGCGGCCTTGGGTTTGACCAGCCAGAACTTGCCGATGTAATCGCGGAACTCGTCCAGGATCTGCTGCGCCCAGATGCTGCCGGTCAGCTCGCGGTGGCGGCCGATCAGGCGGTGCAGGTGCTGGCGGTAGTTCTCGAAGCCCTCGGCGGAGACGCGATGGATGTCGATCAGCTCGTGGTTGTAGCGATCGACGAAATCGCGGTCGACGTCCAGCACGTAGGCCAGGCCACCGGTGAAGCCGGCACCGAAGTTCAGGCCGACCTTGCCCAGTACCAGTACCACGCCGTCGGTCATGTACTCGCAGCAGTGATCACCGGCACCCTCGACCACTGCCAGCGCGCCGGAGTTGCGCACCGCGAAGCGCTCGCCTGCGCGACCTGCGGCGAACAGCTCGCCGCCGGTGGCGCCATACAGGCAGGTGTTGCCGATGATGGCGGTGCTGCGCGCCTCAAAGCGGGCGCCACGCGGCGGGCGAACCACCAGGCGGCCACCGGCCATGCCCTTGCCGACGTAGTCGTTGGCTTCGCCTTCCACTTCCAGGTGCAGGCCGCCGACATTGAAGGCACCGAAGCTCTGCCCGGCGCTGCCACGGAATCGGAGTTCCAGCGGTGCCTCGGCCATGCCCTGGTTGCCATGCGCGCGTGCCACTGCGCCAGCCAGGCGGGCGCCGATGCTGCGGTCGGTGTTGTGGATCAGGAAGCGGTGTTCGCCGCCGCGCTTGTGCTCGATGGCCGGCGCCATCAGGCCGTCCATCTGCGTGGCCAGGCTGTCCGGTGATTCGTACAGGCGCTGGGCGGCACGGTGGCTGCCCTCGTAGCGGCTGTCGGCCAGCAGGCGCGACAGGTCCACGCGCACACCGTCGCGCGGTGCGGCCTCGATCTGCCGCAGCAGGTCGGTGCGGCCGACGATCTCTTCCAGCGAACGCGCGCCCAGGTACGACAGCCAGCCGCGTACTTCCTCGGCCAGCAGGCGGAAGAAGTTCTCCACACGCTCGGGCTGACCGGTGAAGTGGTTCTCGCGCAGGCGCTCATCCTGTGTGGCCACGCCGGTGGCGCAGTTGTTGAGGTGGCAGATGCGCAGGTACTTGCAGCCCAGCACGATCATCGGCGCGGTGCCGAAGCCGAAGCTGTCCGCGCCCAGCAGCGCGGCCTTGACCACGTCCAGGCCGGTCTTCAGGCCGCCGTCGGTCTGCAGCAGGGTGCGCCCGCGCAGGTCGTTGGCCAGCAGCGCCTGGTGCGCTTCGGCCACGCCCAGTTCCCACGGCACGCCGGCATAGCGGATCGAGCTGATCGGCGAGGCACCGGTACCGCCGTCGTGGCCGGAAATGGTGATCAGGTCCGCGCCGGCCTTGACCACACCGGCGGCGATCGTACCCACACCGGCATGGCTGACCAGCTTCACCGACACCAGCGCGGTCGGGTTGACCTGCTTGAGGTCGTAGATCAGCTGGGCCAGGTCTTCGATCGAATAGATGTCGTGGTGCGGCGGCGGCGAGATCAGGCCGATGCCCGGGCGCGCATAGCGCAGGCGTGCGATCAGTTCATTGACCTTGTGACCCGGCAGCTGGCCGCCCTCGCCGGGCTTGGCACCCTGCGCGACCTTGATCTGCAGCACTTCGGCATTGACCAGGTATTCGGCGGTGACACCGAAGCGGCCGGAGGCCACCTGCTTGATCTTGCTGCGCCGCTGCGTGCCGTAGCGTGCGGGATCTTCGCCACCTTCGCCGGAATTGCTGCGGCCGCCGAGGCGGTTCATGGCAATGGCCAGCGCTTCGTGCGCTTCGGGCGACAGTGCGCCCAGGCTGATCGCCGCGGTATCGAAGCGCGGGAACAGGGCACTGGCAGGCGCCACTTCATCCAGCGGCACGGGCGTGGCCGCCGGCACCAGTTCCAGCAGGTCTCGCAGCGCCGACGGCGGCCGTGCATGCACGGCATCGCAGTACTGCTGCCACGCACGCGGGTCACCGCTGCGCGCCGCGCGCTGCAGGGTGGTGACCACGTCCGGGTTGTACATGTGGTACTCGCCGCCGTGCACGTACTTCAGCAGACCGCCAACATCCACGTCCTGCTGCGCGTCCCAGGCCTGCGCGCGCAGCTCACGCGCGTCGGCGTCCAGGCGGGCGAAGCCGGCGCCGCCGATGCGCGACGCCGTATCCGGGAAGCACAGGTCCACCACCTCCGGCTCCAGGCCGATGATCTCGAACAGCTGCGCACCGCGGTAGCTGGCCACGGTACAGATGCCCATCTTCGAGATGATCTTCGACAGGCCCTTGTAGACACCCTTGCGGTAGCGGCGGCCGATCTGCGATTGCTCACCGCCCTTGCTCAGCTTGAGGATGCCGCGGCGGCCCAGGTCGAACAGGGTCTGGTAGGCCAGATACGGATACACCGCGGTGGCACCGAAGCCGAGCAGGCAGGCCATGTGGTGCGGGTCGCGCGCGGTGCCGGTCTCGACGATCAGGTTGACGTCGCAGCGCAGGCCCAGGCGCGAGAGGTGGTGATGGATGGCGCTGGTGGCAAGCAGCGCATGCACCATCGGCCGCGCGGCCACCGGGTAGCGGTCGGACAGCAACAGCATCACCATGCCATCGCGTGCGGCCTGCTCGGCCTCGGCGCAGATACGCTCGATACCGGCGCGCAGGCCTTCGTCTTCGCTGTAGGACAGATCAAGCAGGCGGTTGGCCTGCACGTACTGGTCCATCTTCAGCAGCTGGCGCAGCTTGCGCTGGCTCAGTACCGGCGAATTGAGGATGACGTGGTTCACCGTCTCCGGGCCGGCATGGAAGATGTTGGTCTCCTTGCCGAGCTGGGTGGACAGGGACATCGCGCAGTCTTCGCGCAGCGGATCGATCGGTGGGTTGGTGACCTGCGCGAAGGCCTGGCGGAAGTAGTCGTACAGCGGACGGCTGCGTTGGCTGAGGACGGCCATCGGCGTGTCATCGCCCATCGAGCCGGTGGCTTCCTGCTCGGTCTCGGCCAGCGGACGCAGCACCTGCTCCACTTCCTCGCTGCTGAGCTGGTAAAGCTTGTGGTAGCTGCGCAGGGTGCCTTCGTCGAAGGGCTCTTCCACCAGCGACGGGTCGATCAGTTCGGTCTGCAGGTAGGTCACGCCCTGCTGCAGCCATTGCTTGTACGGCGCGCGGCCACGGTTGATGCGGTCCACCGCGTCCGAGTCAAGCAGATCGCCGCGCTTGAGGTCGATGGCCACCATCTCGCCGGGCCCGAGCTTGCCCTTGCGCACCACGCGTTCGGTCGGCACTTCCCACACGCCGGCTTCGGAGGCGACCAGGAAGTGGCGGTCGGCGGTCAGCATCCAGCGCGCCGGGCGCAGGCCATTGCGGTCCAGCGTACACACGGCGTAGCGGCTGTCGCAGGCGACGATGCCGGCCGGGCCGTCCCACGGCTCGCTGTTCAGGCCGTGAAACTCGTAGAAGGCCGCCAGGTCCGGGTCCTTGAATTCCAGCGACTGGGTAGCCGGCGGTACCAGGATGCGCAGCGCCTGGATCAGCTCCATGCCACCGGCGACCATCAGTTCCAGCATGTTGTCCAGGCTCTGCGAATCCGAACCGTGCATGGAGATGACCGGATCGAACTCGGCGATGTCGAAGCGCGGTGTCTTCCACACCTTGCTGCGCGCCTGCGCCCAGCGCCGGTTGCCTTCGATGGTGTTGATCTCGCCGTTGTGGGCGAGCATGCGGAACGGGTGGGCCAGCGGCCAGCGCGGCAGCGTATTGGTGGAGAAGCGCTGGTGGAACACGATCGCGCTGGAGGCCAGTTCGCGGCGCTGCAGGTCCGGATAGAAGCGGCTGAGCTTGTCCGGCAGCACCATGCCCTTGTAGCTGATCGCATCCGGGGTGAGGGTGGTGACGTAGAAGTCGGCGTGTTCGCGCAGCTGCTGCTCGCTGCGGCGACGGGCCAGGAACAGCGCCAGCGCGAAGCCGGCATCATCCTGGCCGACGCCGGCGTCGACGAACACCTGTTCGATGCGCGGCAGCGTGTCGCGCGCCAGCTGGCCGCAGACGCTGTCGTCGGTGGGTACCTCGCGCCAGCCGGCAACCTTGCAGCCCACCGCTTCCACCTGCGCCTGCAGCTGCGCGCGGCAGGCCTGGGCCGCGCCGGCATCGTGCGGCAGGAACACCAGGCCGGCAGCGAAGCGCGCGGTGGTGGCGATGCCGGCCTCGCTGGCCAGCAGTTTCAGGAACGCATCGGGGCGGCGCAGCAGCAGGCCGCAGCCATCGCCGGTCAGGCCGTCGGCGGCCACGCCACCACGGTGGGTCATGCGCGAAAGCGCGGCGATGGCGGTATCAACCAACAGGCGCGATGGTTGATCGTCGAGCTGGGCGACCATGCCAAATCCACAGGCATCGCGCTCGGAGCGCGGGTCGTAAAGCCCTTGGCGGTTGCGGGGGGCCATCTCTACCTCGATGCGTATAGGGTTGGCGGCGACACTCGTCCCCGCTCATTCCCTGGAGCGCATCGTGAGGCCACCGGATGCCTCGACTAGATCACAGGTTGCTGCAACGCCGCAATACACGGTTGCAGGTGCAACGGAAAGCGCCGGCAACCCAGTGCCGGCGCGGGGCCGGACTCAGCCGCAGCGCGTGCCGCTGACCGCGCCCTTGTCGTCCACTTCGATGTTCAGGCGGTCGCCGAGGAACTCCATCGTGGCCACATCATTGGGCTTGAGCACACGCACCTGGCTGGCCCCGGCATCTTCCTGCGCCTGCTTGCCGAGGGCATCGGTGTAGGCCTGGCCGACCAGGCTCTGCACCTGGCTGGCATCGCAGGTGCCGACGGGCGGTGCCTCGGTGGCCTTGCCGGCGTCGTCGGCCGGTGCCTTGGCGGCTTCGGCGGCCTGCTGGGCGTGGGCCGTGGCCGAATCCTGTTCATCCAGCGCCGGTGCCTGGCAGGCGGTCAGGGCCAGCACGGCCGGCAGCAACAGGACGGAGAGCGAACGGGCGCGAATCGGAAACGACATCATGACTCCGGAAGGGGTTGTGAAAGCCCGAGCATAGCGGCGAACCGACCCTCACGTGTTTGTCTTGTGTTATCGACAGGATCACTGCGCCGCACCAGTGACACTGCCGGACATGCCAACCCCCCCCACTCCGGAACAACAGGCCGCGCGCGCTGCGGGCCTGCGCTATGTTGATGACACCCAGCCCGGCATCAGCCGCCGCCGCGCCGGCAAGGGGTTCAGCTACCGCGATGCCGACGGCCACGCGCTGCGCGATGCCACCACCCTGCAACGCATCCGTGCGCTGGCGATTCCGCCGGCCTACACCGCAGTGTGGATCTGCGCCCATGCCAACGGCCACCTGCAGGCGACCGGCCGCGATGCGCGCGGGCGCAAGCAGTACCGCTACCACCCCGACTGGGCCGCAGTGCGCGACGCCGGCAAGTTCGACCGGGTGATCGCCTTTGGCGAAGCACTGCCTGCGCTGCGGCGCCGGCTTGGCCGCGATCTCAAGCGCAGCGGCTTCCCGCGCGAAAAGGTGCTGGCGGTGGTGGTCGCGCTGCTGGCCGACACCCTGGTGCGGGTAGGCAATGAAACGTATGCCAGGGAAAACAAATCCTTTGGCCTGACCACGCTGCGCAACCGGCACCTGGACCTGCTGCGCGGCGGGCGCGTGCGCATGCGCTTCCGCGGAAAATCCGGGCAGCTGCATGAAGTAACGGTCGGTGACCGCCGGCTGGGCACGCTGGTGCGCGGTGTGCAGCAGTTGCCGGGCCAGGCGCTGTTCCAGTACCGCGACGACGACGGTGTCATCCAGCCGGTCGATTCCGGTGCGGTCAACGATTACCTGCGCGAGGTGATGGGAGAGGACTTCACCGCCAAGGATTTCCGCACCTGGGGCGGCACCCTGGCCGCGGTACAGGCGTTCGCAGCCACCGAACTGCCCGAACCGGCCAGCCAGCGCGCGCTGGCCAAGGTGCAGCGCGAGGTGGTGTGCAAGGTGGCGGCCCAGTTGGGCAATACGCCTGCGGTGTGCCGCAAGGCCTATATCGACCCTTGCGTGTTCGCCGGCTGGGAGCGCGGCGAACTGGCGAAACTGGCCGGCCTGCGTGGGCCGCGCCAATGGGAACAGGCGACGCTGAAGGTACTGCGCCGCGCACGGCGGCTGGCCAAGCGCAGCGCCACGACGTAGCGTCGAGCTTGCTCGACGGCTATTAGCCGCAATAAATGGCCGTGATGTTGTTGGTACGGCCCTTCTCGATGGTCAGGCGGTCACCGCCTTCGTGCGCCGGTGGCACCCGCGGGCCGTCATGACGCAGCACCTGCACGTGCAGGCTGTCGCTGTCCACGCGCGCGCGTTCAACGGTGGCGGCCGAAGCGGCCAGGCCGAGCGCACCGCGCACCATGTCGCTGTGGCACTGGCCGGAAATCACCCCGTCGATCGGCTGCACCTGGGCCATCGGCGTGCTGCTGCAGGCAGCGAGGGCAAGGCTGAGAGCGGTGGCGGCGATGGCAGCTTTCATGGAGGCGTTCCTCGTGTGGTTGCGTGCAAGGGTGCGACGGCGCGCGTGGTGGCGGAATGAATGCCGTGCACATGCTGGACACGGTGCGCTCACTGCCGCCGACAGCGCGGTCAGGGACACTGCAGTTGCGGCGGATGCCGCGCCCGGTAGTGCCGGCCGCTTGCCGGCAGCCCCTTTCCCTCCCGAGGAGATCTGCATGGCCACGAGCAAGAAGCTTCCCACCCGCCGCAAGGCATCGCCGAAGGTGCGCAAAGGCAGCACCGCTACCACGACCGCCGCCGACCCGGACCGCCCACGCGTGGTGAAAACCGCAACCCGCAAGGCCGCCGCCAGCGATCCGCGGGCGGCGCGCGTCGCGTCGCGGCAGCGGCGCCTGCAGGACCAGGAAAAGGCCAAGGACGCGCGGGCGGCAAAGAAGGCCACGAAGAAGCACGCGACCCAGGCCGGTACCCGCAGGCAACCTGAGGTCATGCCCGCCCAGCAGCTGCCCAAGCCCGGGCATGAACACGAACTTGAGCTGGCGCCACGCTTCCTCGCGCCGGACTACGCGGGCAGCGGCAAACTGCAGGGCATGCGCGCGATCATCACCGGCGGCGATTCCGGTATCGGCCGCGCGGTCGCGGTGCTGTTCGCACGCGAGGGTGCGGACGTTGCAGTGCTACATCTGGACGAGGCGGAGGACGCGGACATCACCCGCCAGCACGTGGAGCGCGAAGGCGGTCGCTGCGTGGTGATTGCCGGTGACGTGCGCGATCCGCGCTTCTGCAACAAGGCGGTGAAGCAGGTCGCCAAGGCCTTCGGCGGCATTGACATCCTGGTCAACAACGCCGCGTTCCAGCTGCACTGCGAGCGGCTGGAAGACCTCGAAGACGCGCACTTGCAGGAGACCCTGCAGACCAACATCGGTGGGTACATCCAGATGGCGCGTGCGGTGCTGCCGCACCTGGGCGAGGGCGCCAGCATCATCAACACCGGTTCGGAAACCGGCATTTTCGGCAGCAAGGCGCTGATCGACTACTCGGCCACCAAGGGCGCGATCCACGCGTTCACCAAGTCGCTGGCCAGCCAGCTGCTGCCACGTGGCATCCGGGTCAACTGCGTGGCGCCGGGGCCGGTGTGGACGCCGCTGAACCCGGCCGACAAGCCGGCGGAGGACGTGGCGGAGTTCGGCAAGGACAGCGACATCGGCCGGCCCGCACAGCCCGAAGAACTTTCTCCGGCCTACGTATTCCTGGCCTCGCCGGTCTGTGGCAGCTACATCAGTGGCGTGATCCTGCCGGTGATGGGCGGGCCGCGAGGCTGAACGGCCCTACTGCGTGGAGTCTGCTGAATGGGGCCTCGCGCAGGTGTGTGGCGTGCGTCAAAGGCTGCGCCGGTGCGGCGGGGTAGGCTGGACTCCCATACCGATCACGTTCAAGGAAAGATCATGCCGGAGATGGATATCAACGCAGCGGCCGATGAAGTCGTCGCCCTGCTGCGGCAGAACGACGCCCGTGGCGCGGCCGCGCGCCTGGAGGCCCTGCACAACGGCCAGAGTGCAGTGGTGCAGGAATCGCTGGATCGCTACATCGCGGCGCGGGGTGCCACCGAGCTTGAGGCCCTGCAACGCAGCGGTGGCGTATCCGCCGCGGATGCGGCCACGGTCAACCCGATGCTGGATCGCCTGGCTGAGGCGACGCGCCCTCCGCGCATGCCCGATGCAGCAGAGACCGCAGGCCTGAGCCAGGCCCAGCAGTACGACGTGTACGGCAGCATCGTGGCCCAGCGCGGCAGCGCCGCGGCAAACGATGCGATGGCCACCCGGGATCGCGTGGTGCTGGGGTTGCGTGATGAGAACCGCACCACCGAGGCGCGCGGGCGTGGTGTCTACGACGACCGCATCGTGGTGCTGTGGAAGGATGCGCAGGGCCACGGCCATGTGCGCGAGTTCAACCAGGCCACGACGGAGCCGACGGCCCAGTACGATGGTCACGCCAAGACCACGCCACGCAGCCCCGGCTTCGGCAACGTGGCGCCGCGCACCAAGACCGAGGGCGAGGACGTCAACGGCAACCGGGTCAAGGATCTTGGACGGTTGGGCGAAGGCACCACCGAGATGCGCGCAACAACCCATCCGCGAAATGGCCATCCCGATGAATTTGCACTGCGCCCTTCGCAGGACGCGATCACCGCAGGCGCCGGCCGTGTGGAGCGCGACAGCAATGGCGACGGCTGGTTCGATGCGCGCGATACCCAGGGCGTGCAGGACCTCAACGACACCTTCAAGATCCATCGTGGCAGCCGGTCCAATACCGATTCGGCGGGCTGCCAGACCATCGGCGGCGGCGAGTACGACGACTTCGTGTCGACGGTGCGCGGCACGCCTGGGCAGAACCGTTGGCAGTACGTGCTGACCTCGGTTGCACCCGGCCAGGCGCGCGAGCTGGGACAGGACGCGCCGCTCGCGGCCAATGACGATCCCCGTCAGCCGCAGCATCGCGACCATGCCCTGCAGCAGCAGATCAGCACGCACCTGCAGGCCCTGGGCGGACGCTACGCCGAGCATGCCGATGACTACAGTCTGGTGATGCTGCGCGAAGCGAAGGCCGCAGGCATGACCCGGGTCGACCAGATCGTGGCCAGCAATCCCAGTGGTGGCCGCGCTGCGGGCGAGACACTGTTCCTGGTGCAGGGCAGTCCGGGCGACCCCGCGGCAGTGCGCGCAGGCGTCAACGCGGCCGAGGTGCGCGAGACTACGGTGGAAACCAGCCTGCGCCAGCTGCAGCAGCAAGCGCGCGAACAGGGTGCACCGGTACCGGCGCCGGCGCCTGCACAGCAGCAGGAAGTACCGGCGATGGGAGGGTGTTGAGCGATGATCCGATCACACCTGATGCCGAGCGTTTCGTTGATGTTGTTGCTGGCCTGCAGCGCCTGCGCGCCCGCTGGAGAGCGTGTCGCGCCGGCAGCGCCCACCGCCAGCCCGGCGGCGAACCCGGAGGCCTTGCCTGCGCAGACCCTGCCCACTGATCGTGGACTGCCCGCACTGCCGGAAGCCTCCGGCAGCGCCCATCCCGGCGGTCGCTACGCTGCGATGCCCGAACCTGCCAGGCAGGTGCTGATGCATTTGAAGTGCAACGTGGAAGGTGCCAGCAATGTGCAGGTGCTTTCCATTCCCGCGCAGGGGGGCCGGCAGGATTTCATGGTCACCGATCGCAGCGGGCCGCGTTTCCGTTACTGGATACGGTCGTTCTCCAGTAGTGGCGGCACCACGGGCTATCTGGTGCAGCTGCGGGACTGCCCAGCCAGCACCACCGGCATGCGCGCCTACATTGCACAGGGGGCGGCACCGCTGCAGGACGTCACCGCATCGCTGCTGGCGCAGGCAGGGCTGCCTGATGCGGCGACGATGACGGCATACCAGGACAAGGGCGCGGGCGACCTGTTCGCCTTCATCGGGCCGCTGGACAAGGTGCCGGTGCTGCGCTGGGTGGCCGAAGCCGACCCCGAGCAGCCATTGGCCGCCGACGCGCGCAGCTTCGACCATGGCAATGCCATCCACGGCGGTTTCCTGCGCTGGAACCAGGATCACTTCGAAGTGGCCAGGACCGTGCCGGCCGGGCTATGGCCCTGCGATGACAGCCCGTTATTGCCGTGCAAGGGCGACCCGTTCGTGACTGGGCGTTGAGGCATCGCGCGCATAGAAATCGGCAATGCGCGGAATGAACTGCTGCGGATTGGCACCGACAAGATTGGTCAGCACCACCACCGCCACGCGGCGCTCGGGATAGACCACGAACGCCGAGCGCGCACCGCCGATACCGGCCACCTGAAGGTCGGGCGATGCGCGCAGTACCGGCCAGCCCCCCGCCCACGGGCCGGCACGGCCATCCGCCAGGCGCTCTGCGCTCCACATCCGACGCAGGGCCGTCTCCGGCAGCAGACGGCCTTCGGTCAGCGCGACCAGCCAGCGCGCGGTGTCGTCGGCGGTGGTGAGGATGCCGCCACCGGCCCACAGCGAAGGCGGTATGTCGTAGAACCAGTGCGACAGGCGGGACGGTGCATCGGCAGCGTCGGTGGCTCGCGGGGCCAGGCTGTACATCGTCGCCGCATCCGGAATCAGGTCGTAGCTGTCGCCGAAGGTGGTGCGGGCCATGCGCGCGCTGCTGAACTGGCGGGTGGCGAGGAAACGTTCGTAGGGCATGCCGGATTGCTTCGCGATGATTCGTGCCAGCAGTACGTAGTTGGTCTGGTTGTAGGCGAAGCGCTGCCCGGGTTCGGCTTCGACCGGCTGCGCAGTGACGGCCGCCCACGCCTGCGCTTCTGAGCCACCGCCCAGCAGTCCATTCGCATCAAGGATGTCCGGAAGGCCGGAGGTATGCGCCAGCAACTGGTGTACGCGCACGTCTCTCCACGCTGGCGGAAGATCATCCAGGTAGCGCGAGGCCGGCGCGTCCAGATCCAGCTGCCCCTGCTGGGCCAGCTGCGCGGCGGCCACGCCGGTGAACGCCTTGGTGGCCGAATTGAGTGGGAAACGGGTGTCGCGCGAGGCAAGCACACCGTTCTCCACGTTGGCCAGCCCGTAGGCCTCGGACAACACGGTCTGCCCGTCCTTGACCACCGCGATCTGCAATCCTGGGATGCGCCGCTCCAGCATGATCTGGCGGATCAGGCGGCGGGTCTGGTCGTTGGCCTGGTCCTGGCTGGCAGAGACGGCGGCGAAGGGCAGTGCACTGATGAGCATGAGCAGGACTCGGAGCATTGGGTGGGACATGCGGAATTCCAGCGGGGCGTTGCGGATGGGATGCAGCGGGCGGATTGGTGCCTACCGTTCGTCGGCCCATGACTTCCGGGGGGTTGACTACAGCTGTCGTCAAGCTGACAGTGACGACACATGTAGTCAAGGGAGTGGTGTCATGCGTGGCAAGACCATCGGGGACCAGGAGCTGGCCCTGCTGCAGTACATCGATGAACATGCGCCGGCCAGCGTCGGCGAGGTCGCCAGTGGCTACGGGGAGGCCCGTGGCCTGGCCCGTTCCACCGTGCTGACGATGATGGAGCGGCTGCGGGCGAAGGGGTACCTTCAGCGCCAGCAGCAGGACGGGGTCTACCGCTACCAGGCCACCCGTGGCCCGCAGAGCGTGCTGCAGGGTGCCGTGGCCCAGTTCGTCGACAACACCCTGCAGGGGTCGGTGTCGCCGTTCGTGGCCTACCTGTCGCAGCGCCAGCAGGTCAGCGACAACGAGCTGGCCGAGCTGGAAGCGCTGGTCGCCCAACTCCAATCGCGTCGCCACGAGGGCTGAGCCATGGACACCACGATGCTGATCCCGATGTTGGAACGGCTGGGCTGGACCAGCCTGCAGACCGTGCTGCTGGTGGCCCTGGTGTATGGCCTGTGCCGCGCGCTGCCGTCGCTGTCGGCGGCCACCCGCTGCCGCCTGTGGTGGCTGGTCTCGCTGCAGGCCGTGCTCGGCCTGTTCTGGAGCCAGCCGTTGCAGCTGGCCTGGCTGCCGGCCCCCCAGGCCGTGGCGATGACTGCAACCGAAGTGGTCACCGAGACACTGCACCCGCTGGCCCCGCAGGCCTCGGCGCAGGTGCTGGCGGCGATGCCGATGCCTGCGGCGGACGTGCCGGCGGTGGCCTGGTGGGCGATCGCACTGGCCGCGCTGTGGCTGTCCGGCGTGCTGCTGATGGCGTTGCGCACCTTCGGTGAGTGGCGCCGCTGCCGCGCACTGCTGGCTGCGGCCTATCCCTGCGAGGACCAGGCGCTGGTGCAGGCCCTGCAGCTGGCCTCCGATGCGCACGGTGTGCGCCCTGCACCGCGGCTGTGGATGAGCACTCAGGTGGACTCGCCGCAGCTGGTCGGGCCGTTCCGCCCGGTGCTGCTGCTGCCCGCAGGTGACAATGCGCTGCAAGGCGACGCGCTGGACCTGGCGCTGACCCACGAACTACAGCACCTGCAGCGTCGTGACCTGCAGTGGGGGCTGCTGCCCGCATTGGCCCAGCACCTGTTCTTCTTCCACCCGCTGCTGCGCCTGTCGGTGCGCGAATACGCCCAGGCCCGCGAGGAAGCAGTGGATGCGGCCGTGGTCGGCCAGCACGGCGCCAGCCGCCAAGCCTATGGCCGCCTGTTGCTGCAGCTGGGCGTGGCCCCACAGCCGCACCTGGGCGTGGCCAGCGCCGCACCGAGCACCACCAGCCTCAAGCGTCGCCTGCTCTCGCTGCAGTCGCACCGGTCCTGCCCGCGCCTGCTGGCGATGGCGTTGACCGCTGCCGTGGTGGTGGTGGGCGTGGCGCCGATGCGCCTGGTTGCGGCCCCGGTGCCGCCGGCACCGCCTGCGCCGCCGGCCGCACCGAAGGCCGTGGTTCCCCCGCCGCCGGCGCCGAAGGTTCCGCCTGCACCGCCGATGTCGGCGCGCGCGCCGGCGGTGCCGGTGGCCCCTGCGCCGCCCGCCGAGCCCGCCGACGTTGAGGAGCTGTCCGGCCCGGACGATGCGGATGTGGCGGTTGACGTGGATGTCGACGTCGACCCGGGCATCGACGGCGGCCGCAGCACCTCGCGCAGTTCCTCCATCACCACCTACGGCCGTCTGGATCTGGGCCAGTCCCCGTCGCAGGCATTCGTGCTGGTGGATGGTGATTCGACCTTCGCCAACGGCGGCATCGACGATGTGACGCTGGCACGCAAACAGCTCGGCAAGGGCCCGGCGCTGTGGTTCCGCCAGGGCGACAAGCGCTACGTGGTGCGTGATCCGATGATGATCCAGACCCTGCAGCGTGCCTACAGCGGCGCGGTCGATCTGGGCCGCCAGCAGAGCGAACTGGGCCGCCAGCAGAGTGCGCTGGGTCGCGAGCAGGGCGAACTCGGCAAGCAGATGGGCGAGATGGGGCGTCTGCAGAGCGAGGAGGCACGCCGCATCGCACTGGCCGCTGCCGAGGCCGCGCGCAACGCGATGGCCGCGCATGACATCAACCGCGAGGCGGCGGCGGAAGCGGCGAAGGCGGCGCGCGGTGCGACCAGCGATATCGCCGTTGCGCGAGAGGCTGCGCGCGAGGCCGCCGCCGAGGCACGTCGTGCGATGCAGGAAGCCCGCAGCGAGGCCGCGCAGTCCGGCCGTACCCGTGACATGCAGCGCCTGGCCAGACAGCAGTCTGAACTGGCCAACCGACAGGCGGCACTGGGCAGCCAACAGGCCGCGTTGGGCGAGCGTCAGGCGCGCGTGCATGCGCAGGCATCGCAGCAGGCACAGCAGGTGATCGCGCGCGCACTGGCCAGCGGCAAGGCCGAGCGACTCTGAGCGGTAGTGCCGGCCGCTGGCCGGCAATGTGGGTGCCGGCCAGCGGCCGGCACTACCCTGAGACGATCAACCGCAGCTGGCGCGTTCGATGCGGTTCTGCGCATCCACCTGCACGGTCACGCGGTCCTGGCGGAAGTCCATGGTCACCGCCATGCCAGGCTTGACCACCCGTGCATTGCGCGCGCCGCTGGCGCTGACCAGCTGCTTCACGGTGGCCTCGTCGGCGGTCTTGCCAGTGAAGGCTTCAAGCTTGTCGGGCTGGCACTCATGCGGACCGTCGGCCGCCGATGGCGGCGTGGTCTCATGCGCGGTACTGCTGCCCGCATGGCTGCAGGCGGCCAGAGGCAGGATGGCGAGCAGGGCGAGGGGACTGAGGCGCATCGTCGGGCTCCAAGCGTGGATGGTGGCGGCAGTGTCGCCGCTGCCACCGTCAGGCCGCGTCAACGCCTACTGCCCGACCAGCGCCAGCGTCTCGCGCTCGCGCTGTTCCTCGTGCACCAACCGTTGCAGCAGCAGGGCCAGCGTCACCACGTCCTGGTGGTTGTGGTCGGCCACCCGGCGCAGGTTCACCGCATCGCCACCACGCAGGAAGCGCAGCCATGCGCCCGGCGCCTCAGAACCGGGCAGATCGTCCTCGCGCACCACGCGCAGCAGCTGGCGTTCGATGGTGGACAGCTTGCAGTTCTCCCAGCTGCCACGATAACGGCGGCGGGTGGGGTAGAGCAGGTCGACATGGTCCAGCGCGCTGATCGGGTCGCGTTGCCGGGCCAGCCGGTAGCGGGCCTTCAGCAGTGGCGCATCGTAGCTGCGGCCGTTGTAGCTGCAGAACACGGTGGTCGGCTGCAGCCAGCTGGCGAAGGTGGCCAGCATCGCGTCTTCCGCAGCCATGGTGGACATCAGCAGCTGGCGGATGCGCAGGCCTTCGCCGCGTTGCGGGCACACATGCCAGTCGGCGGCCCCGATCATGAAGGCGCGGGTGCCGGTGCCGCCGGCCAGGCCGGTGGTTTCGGTATCGAAGAACAGCAGGTCGCGCGCGGCCACGTGCTGGCCTTCGCGACGGGCGAAATCCAGCGACAGGGGCTGCGCCGGAATCGTCTGCGGCTGCAGCGATTCGATCAGGAACAGACCCGGTGCGATTTCTTCGCCGGGTAGTTGCCGATCCTGTGCACGGGCATGCACCGGTGCAGGGCCGCCGCGTGTGCGCAGGCCAAGCAGGCGATGCAGGCTGCCCACCTCCGGCCGACGCAGCGGTGCGGGTGCCGGTACGGAGGCCGCAGCGCCGGTCGGCTTGTGGCGGATCTCCTGTTCGACCCAGGCGAACACCGAACGCTCGGCCGGTGGTTGCCGCGCATCGTTGGCGGCCACGGATGCCGGTGGCGCAGGGGGCACGTCCGGCGCGGCCAGTGTACTCGCCTTCGGGTCGCCGGCCTGCCTGCGCAGCAGGCGCAGCTTGTCCAGGCTCAGGCTCACGGTGCCAGCAACTCCATCGGCTCGCGCGTGGTCACCACCACGTCGCGCACGTACTGGCAGGCTTCGGCATCGAACAGGTCCAGCACGCGCAGCGCCAGCGCCCGCGGCGAGGTCTCATCGTCCTCCTGTGCGGCCAGCACCGGGCCGACACAGGCCGGGCAGCCGGCCTTGCAGTCGCAGCGCTGGACCAGTTCGCGCGCGCGCTGCACCAGCTCGGCCTGGCGCTGCCACAACGGCTCGCTGAGGCCGACGCCACCAGGGAAGTTGTCGTACAGGTACACGGTGGGCACGAACTCCTGCAACAGCTCGACAACGCCAGGATCACCCTCGCTGCCGCGCAGCTGGCCACGGCCGCTCTGGTCGGCGATTGCGAACCAGGAACCATCGCCGTTGCCCACCGACTTCTGCAGGTCGCGCGCATCGGCCATCACCGCCACGGTGGCGACGATGTGCAGCGCATAGGCCGCGCCGAGGAATCCATCCAGCGCATCCTGCTTGCTGGCGAAGGCGCGCAGCAGCTGCGCCTGTGGCAGCTGCCACCACACCGCAGTGGTATGCAGTTCCTGGTCGGGCAGGTTCACCGGGCCGTAGCCGATGTTCTCGTGCGTGTAGTAGCGGATCTTCTTGTAGCCGGCCACGCGGCGCACTACGTGCACTTCGCCGTGGTGCGAATCGCCACGGCCGGCCACGCCTCCATCGAAGCGGTCCAGCACCTTGAGCTTGGTGAAGTCGATGCTGTCGGTGTAGTAGTCCACATGCGTGCGGGTGACGTAGGCCTTGCGCCCGTCCCAGTCCAGCGTTTCCACCTGGTACGGGGTGGACTGCACCATGTGGATGGCGCCTTCGTACAGGGTGAGCGCCGCGGCGGAGTAATCCACTTCGGCGATGATCTGCTGGCGGCCATCGCTGCGGTCGACCACCACGAAGTTGCCGTCGGCCACGGCACGCAGGCTGACCGCATTGGCCGGATAGCTGTCGGCGATCCATTCCCAGCGCTCGCCTTCGCGATGGATGACTTCGGTTTCGGCCAGCGCTTCCAGGAACACTTCCGGATCGATCGGGCCGAAGCCATCGCCGACCCGGAACGGCAATTCAAAGGCCGCGCAGCGGATGTGGTCGAACAGGATCAACGGCTGGTCCGGCGCGATGCGCGCATGTTCGGGCGAGGCCTCGGCAAAGAAATCCGGATGCCGCACCACGTACTGGTCCAGCGGCTGCGAGCTGGCCACCATCACGCCCAGCGCGGGCTGCTGGCGGCGGCCCGCGCGGCCGAAGCGCTGCCAGGTGGCGGCCACGCTGCCGGGGTAGCCATTGAGGATGACCACGTCCAGACTGCCGATATCCACGCCCAGTTCCAGCGCCGAGGTGCTGACGATGCCGTCGATGTTGCCGGCGCGCATCGCCCGTTCGGTCTCACGGCGCTCGGTGGGCAGGTAGCCGCCGCGGTAGGCACGGATGCGTGGCGGCTTGCGCGGGTCGTGGTCGAAGATGTCCTTCAGGTACTTGGTCAGCACTTCCACCATCAACCGGGTCTGTGCGAACACCAGCGTCTTCAGCCCGGACTTGATCGCGATGCGCGCGATCCGGTTGCTCTGCGAGCGCGCCGAGGCGCGCAGGCCGAGGTCGGGGTTGATCACCGGCGGATTCCACAACAGCACCTGTTTCGGCCCGCTGGGCGCACCGGATTCAGTAATGGCAGTCGCCGGGGCCTCGATCAGCGCCTCGGCATGCGCCTGCGGGTTGCCGATGGTGGCCGAGCACAGGATGAACTGCGGTTGCACGCCGTAGAACGCACAGATGCGCTTGAGCCGGCGCAGCACGTTGGTGACATGGCTGCCGAACACGCCGCGGTAGGTATGCACTTCGTCGATGACGATGTAGCGCAGGTTCTCGAAGAACTGCGCCCACTTGGTGTGATGCGGCAGGATCGCCTGGTGCAGCATGTCCGGGTTGGACACCACGATGTCGCCATGCAGGCGGATCGCCTGCCGCGCATCGCCAGGGGTGTCGCCATCGAAGGTGAAGGCCTTCACCCCCAGGTCGCCGGCGCGGTTGAGTTCCAGCAGTTCGGCCACCTGGTCCTGGGCCAGCGCCTTGGTCGGGAACAGGTACAGCGCCTTGGCCTTGTCCTGCATGGCCGCGCTGACCACTGGCAGGGTGTAGCACAGCGACTTGCCGCTGGCGGTGGGGGTGACGATGGCCACGTGTTCGCCGCGCTGGCTGGCCTCCCACGCTTCAGCCTGGTGGCTGTAGAGCTGCTCGATGCCACGGGCCTTCAGCGCGGCGGCCAGGGCCGGCGGCACTGAATCGGGAAGGGGCGCGTAGCGGCCTTCGCGGCCCGGAATGGCAAAGCTGCCGGTGATGCGGTCCTGGTAGCGGCGCTGCAGCCGCGCACTGAGCAGGGCGCCATCGCGGGCGGGCAGGCCGTCGCGGGTGGCGAGCTTCTGCTCGGCGTCGGCGGTGCGCTTGGCGAGTTCGTAGGCCATGGAAGATGGAGCCAGTACGGATTGCGAGGCGTCACATGGCACCTCATCCACGTCTCAGGATGTGAGACACCGGCGTGGGATGCAGTGAACCATTCAGAGCGGGACCCGAGGAGTGGTTGATCCTTCTGCTGGCTATCGCGATGTGTCAGTCGTCGCGCATGTGGCTGGCCAATGCGCGACGCTGCTGCTCTGCCCGGAGCCCACATCGCATCAGGATGCGCAACTGGACGAGCAGCAACAGCACCGCCAGCAGCCGCCACGTGCTGCGTACCAAGGCGCTGGCAAGTGGGGATGATCCCGAGGCTGTGTCGATGTCCACATGCAATGCGTGGCCTTGCTGCGAAGCGTTGACGACCCAGCCTGCCATGTCGAAAGGCTGCGGGTGTACCAGCCGGTCGCTTGTCAGGCCCAGCGCCTGCCAGGGATCGCTGGCGGCAGCCCCAGCAAGGGTCGGGCGGGGCCGGTGCTCCCGCAGGATCACCCCGGGCGGGGCATCGCGATAGGCATGGGTGAGTTCAGCCAGCTGCTGCCTGGCAATACTGCGGCTGACGGCGCGCTGCAGTGCGTGCAGGGCAGCCATGTCGGGCGTGGTCAGGTGCAGGGCCGCGTCGCCTGAAGCGTCGATTCGTTGCATGGACGCTGCAAACCCCCTCCAGCCATCTCCCGGCGGGACCGCCTCGTCAGGAAGTGCTGCGCTGCGCCGTGCAACCGGCGTCGCCAGCAGTTCCATCACGCGCTCGCGGAAGTATCCACAGTCCGGCAGGCCCGCCTGGCATGCCAGCTCCAGTCCATCCACCAGCTGACGGCTCCCCAGCACGGCATGCCTGGCATCCTGCCGTGCGCTCAGAAACAGGGCGTCAGGTGCGTGCAGTGATACACGAACCTTCAACAGGGACTCATCGCCAAGGGCCGCGATGGCGGGCGGCAGCGCGGCCGGCGGTGGCGCAACGGGGGATGTTGTCCAGACCCGTTGCCCGCAGTCGAGGATCGCAGGTGCCTCTCTGTCTCCTGCCCAGGACCGCTGCACGCCACAGGTGGCCAGGCCGGTCAGCTGCACCTTGTCACCGCGCCTGGGGGGATCGGATAGCAGATCAGAGGGCACTGCATCGGTCCGGACGCGTGACGGCCGCAGTGCATCCGCCGAGGCACGCAGGTCTTCAATGACGCCTTCGCCGTTGCCCAGGGACCACAGCGTGACGATGACCGCCACAGTCAGCCACAGCAGGTGCCTGGCCCAGGGAAGACGAGGGTGACGCAGCGCCTCCTTGACCCGGGACGGGCCGGGTGACACCGCCAGCAGTGCACGATCCTCCTCGCGCACGTCGGCGGTGACGGTGCGACCAAAGGGCAGCACGCCGGGTTCGCACCAGTGGCGAGGGACGTGCACTTCGACGGTATCGACGAAGACCCGTGGCACGTCACCATCGATCTGACCATTGCCCTGCAGTACCGGGCCGGACAGGACACCCTCGATCCTTACCACCTGCGCCGGCGGCGGCAGCGGGCGCGTTCTCTGCCGCCGCAGCGCCACTGCGACCCCGGCCATGGCCGCGCCACCGGCCAGCAGCCCCCAGGACGATCCCCAACGCATCTGACCACCCACCCAGAACAGGGTGGATGCAAGCACGATGCACACTGCGCTTGATATGCCCAGCCAGCGGGGTTGGCGGAGGGAACGTTCTGCCTCCGTCTCCTCGCGCCGGGTGCGTGGGCTTCCCTGCGCAGTGTCCACCGTGCAGGGCCCGGGCGTGGGCTGCCGGGTACCCCTCTCGAGCCAGACACATCGGTCAGTCTGCGCCTGCGTTTCACGTTCACGCTCGCCGGTGATCGTATGGCCGTTCAGCCAGACGACCAGGGCGAATGAGCGACCCAGCACGACATCCGCACGGTTCCGCGCGGACAGATGGCGCCGCATGCCATACGGCAGCAGCACCGGCACGCTGCCCAGTCGCTCGATCTTCGTGTGTGCGTCGACCTCGCGCAGGCTGTGCTCGCCTTCGATGCGGTACACGCTGTTGGACGGGCCGAGCTGGCCGGTCAATCTGAAGGGCTCGAGAGCGTCGTATTCGGCGCTGTCCAGCTGGCGCGCCGCTTGCGAGCCTCGAAGCCTTCGCAGGGCGCGATGATCGAGCTGTCGCTGATGGAATTCGGTGGCGGACAGGGCGAGGGCGAGCAGCAGCACGCAGCCAATCACCAGCAATGAAAGGGGCATGAGTGTGCTCCGGCAGGTCGAACCTGACAGGTTCAAGGGTTCGGCATCGAAAACCAATGCAACTCGTTGCGGATTGGGCCATCGCCCGCTGAACGCCTGCGCGCGGCCACAACGAAATCTGAAGCAGCGATGCGTATCCTCACAGCCTGGACGCAACAGACGGGGCAAGGGCCGTGGCACGACGTGGAATGCAGGGAGCAGTGCTGGCCAACCTGATGCTGGCGGGCCTGGCGCAGGCGCAGCAGGCGGTGCCCGAGGCTGCGCCTGCTCCTTCTGCAGACGCGCCCACGGTAGCTACCGCGCCGGTTTCCACCACCCTGCCGCAGGACAACGTCACCACCCTTGGCGAAGTGCGCGCACTCAAGCCGGAAGACGAGCCGCTGGACCTGTACCGCTTCAAGAATCCCGTGAAGTTCGGCGACAACCGCTTCAGCCGCGACTGGAGTGAACCACCGTCGCCGGAACAGGTCAGCATGGGCGGCGGCTACATCATGATGGGCGTGGTCAAGGGCGTGATGGCAGCTGCAAAGGGCGTGAACAAGCTTACCGGTGGACCGGCGCAGATCCAGGCTGCGGTGGCGCGGCCACCGCCGGAACTCAGTGCCGAACAGCAGCAGCGTGCGCTGCGGTTCTCCGAGGAGCAGGGTGCCGGTGACCCATCGCCGGTGAAGTAGGCCGGTATATCCTGCCGGCATCCCCCTCGGTGCCATGCCATGTCCCTGCGTTCGTTCTGCCTGCTGGCCGCGTTGCTGCCCGCCTCTGCCTTTGCTTCCGATATCGCCGATGACGGCGCCTGCCGCAACGGCGCGTTCCCGTCCGAACAGAGCCGGTTTGCACTGGCGCGGGTGGTCGACGCACCGCGCCTGTACCTGCTCGGCGACATGGACGGCTGCCCGGGCAAGGGCGAGCCGGCCTGCCGCCAGCGCAGCTATGTGGTCAACGGCGATACGGTGGTGACCGGGCGCGACCTGGGCGGTTATCGCTGTGCGTTCTTCCCGAACAAGGTGGGCGGCAGTGCGGGCTGGGTGGACCGCAGCAAGCTGCAGCCATTGCCTGCGGTGGTGCCGTCGCTGCGGGACTGGGCGGGCAACTGGAAGGATGGCGACAACGGCCTGCACATCTCGGTGCAGGGTGCACAGCTGCATGTGGAAGGCGACGCCTACTGGCCCTCTGCAAACCCCACGCCGGAACAGCGTCCGTATGGCCCCAACATGGGCCAGGTCGAAGCGCGTGCGACGCCACGCGGCGCCGATGTGGAGTTCGCCGAAGACACCTGCAGGGTGCGTGTGCATTCGCTGGGCGAGGTGCTGATCGTGGCCGACAACAGCGAGTGCGGTGGCATGAACGTGCGCTTCAATGGCGTGTATCGGCGCGTGGGAAAACGTTGAAGGGCGCATGAGGGACCAGTAGATCCACGCCATGCATGGATGCTCTTTGCGATCCAATCGGCCGGGGTCAGAGCCCTTTCGCGGGCGAAAGGGATCCGACCCCGAAGTCACCGCCGCCGTTCCAGCCACCACAGCAGCGAGGCGCACAGCACGAAGGCCAGCCACCATGGCCAGCGCGAGCCAGCCACCGGCTGCGTGGCCTGTGCATTCGCGGGCGTGCTGCGGGCCAGCGCCTGCGTGGTCGCATCGATCATCGCCTGCCGATGCAGTGCGGGCGCGTCCTTCGGGTCGAATGCATAGCGCCAGACGATACTGTCCCCATGCTGCAGGCGCTGCCAACCTGCGCCACGTGGCCACCAGCCGGCACAACGCAGCGCCGATGTCGCACCATCGACGATCAGCGGTACGCCGTCGCCACGCGGGTCGAAGGCCTGCAGCGGCGCCTGTACGCCACACAGCGCCTGCCGTTCGCCGGCCCAGGCAATCGCTTGTGGTGACCACAGCGCATCACCGCTGCCCTGCGCACGTGCCAGCGTGGCAACCACGCCGCTCCACAGTTCGCCGTGGCGGTCATCGCGGCCCGCCAGCACCCAACGCCAGCTGTCGGTGATGGGCAGCAGGCCGATGCGTCCCTTGCCGGCCGAGCGCCAGCCGCCGACGGCCTTGCCATCAAGACCCTGCAGCAGTGCGTTGCTGCCCGGTGCCTGCAATGCCAGTGCTTCCAGCGAAGGCAGCGCAGCGCTGTGCGAGCTGCGGTCGGCCTCTTCGCCGTAGCCGGTTGGGAGTGTGCCGGCGGCAAGCGGGCCACGGCGCGCGGCAAGGACCGCGGTGTCACCGTCGCCGGGAAGTTCGAGGGTGTGGCTGCTGCCATCGCCCTGCACGGGCAGGCCAAGATCGTGCAGGCGCTGGCGCGCGCTGGCCGAAGGTGCCCCCGCACTGCGTACCAGTACACCCAGACCGTCGCGCAGCGCCTGACGCACGGCGGCCAGCTGGCCTGCACTCAGGGCCGCCAGGCCGCGTTCGTCCAGCAGTAGCAGGTCGCCGCGCGCCAGCGTTGCAGCATCGAGCGAAACCACGCCATCGCCCACGCTGAGCCCTGCACCGGTATCGGCCTGCACCTGCACGCGCAGGCCCGCGTCAGCGGCCCAGCGCCGCAGGTACTTCAGTTCCGGGCCGGGCGCGCTGGCACGCACCAACAGGCGCAGGGGCGCTGCCGGAAGGGTCTGCTGCGGCACCGGTACGGTATCCACCACATGGCCTTCGGTGTCGAGCAGGCGCAGCCGGAATACGCTGCGGCCTTCGGCGCGGGCGATGCCAGTGAGCTGGACGCGGCCGTCTTTGGCAACGTCCGCGCGATCGACCACGGTGTCGGCCGGGTCCAGCAGCTCGGCCTTCGCCTTTGCCGCGCCACGCGCCTGCGCTTGTACCTCGAAGCGGCCACCGGGAGCAACGTCGGCCGGTGGCTGCAGCGCGACCCAGCCGAGCGGTGCGGGTGCTGCCTGCCAGCGCACGTCGCCCGGCAACGTCGCGTCGCGATCGCGTGCGACCAGGCCGGCGCCAACGAGGGTGAGCGTGGAGGCGGGGTGTTGGCGCAGCCCGGTGGCCAGGTCGGGGATACGCTGCCCATCAGGTACATCGCCCGCTTCCGGCAACAGCAGCAGCGGACCTTCGCTGGCCGGCGGTGCGCCCACCTTGTCGGCCTCGGCGCCGAGCACGACCAGGCCGGCGGCCGGTCGCTGATGGGGAGGTGGCAGCAGGCAGAAATACAGCAGCGTGGCAGCGGCGATCTGCAGCGCGATGACGACCCAGCGGCGGCCTGGGTGCGTTGTGCTTCCACGCAACTGGCGCACGCTGGCGATGACCACGACCAGGGCGAGCAGCAGCGCAATCCACAGGCTCGAACCGGAGGCGTTCATGGCTGCGCCTCCAGCGCGTCGAGATACCGTTGCCCCATCGCATCGGCTGCACTGCGCCGCATTACCTGCGGCAACGGACGCTGCAGGGCACGCCACAGCTGCGCACGCAGGCGCTGGCGGCAGTCGCGGCAGCCGGGCTCGATGCGCAGCTGTTCGATGGCGGCAGCCAGGTCCAGTGCATCGGGCAGGTAGGTAGCGTTGCGTTGCTGCCAGGTCGCGAGCGCATCGAGATCGGGTGTGCCGATGTCATCGCCGAGACGCTGCCAGGCTTCGACAATGGCCGGGTCCGGCGGCGTGCGTGCGGCCAGCGGCAGTTCACGGCTGGACAGCCCGGCGCGATCACCACCCAGCCGGCGGCCTTCATCGATGGGGGGCAGCTCCGGCCCGACCCGGGCCAGGTAGATGCGCTCGGCCTGCTGCACCTGCTTGATGAAGCCCAGCGCCTTGTAGGCGAATGGCAGCGCCTGCTCCGGCCGGCCCTGGCGCAGCTCGCCTTCAGCCGACCACATCTGGTCCAGCGCGGCCTTCAGCGTGGCACGGGTCTGCGGGTCGAGCAGGGTCGCCGCCTCGGCGTGGTCGTGGGTGTGTCCGTACTCGGAAAGCACGTCGGTCGCGCTGCCGAACACCGGCGGGGTATCTGCGTTGGCTGTACCGCCATGGTCATGGCCATGGTCGTCGTGCGCATCGGCCTGCGCGCCATGGTCGTGCTCGTGATCGTCGTCGTGGCCATCTGCGGTCGGCGTATCGCTGGTGGGCAGGTCGCTGGTCGGCGGCGGCTTCGGTGCGCCTTCGCTTTCCTCGCCCAGGAACTGGCCGTAGCGCAGGCGCAGGATGCGCTGGTCGACACCGATCGCATCGCTGCGCTTGATGAAGTCATCGGCGGCGAGACCGCGCCGCTGCCGGATCAAGGCCTCGGCATCGATGATGATCTGTCGCTGGCTGCGGAAGTAGGCCGGCAGTGTCTTCCTGATACGGCCTTCCAGCTCGGCACCCAGCGCAACCTCGGCACTGGGCAGGCGCAGGATCACACTGCTGCTACGTCCCGCCTGTGGTATGGGCGCGTGGTTGTCGCGCACTTCCAGCTGGGCGATCACATCGTTGCCAGGCTGCGCACCCAGCGCGGCGAGGTCGAGCGTATGCGCGAAGCGTCGTGCGGTCGGCGCGCCACTGCCGGTGAGGCTGACGCTGCGACGGACGAAGGTGATGTTCTCACCGCTGCCCTGGGTGGTCGTGATCGACAGCGTTGCCTGTGCAGCCACGCCGTAGTCGTCGCCGGCCTCGAAGCGCAGCGACCATTGGCGCTGTCCGGGCGAGGCCAGCACCAGGCTGGCCGCCGGTTCCAGCACGCGCACGGAGGGTGCACGGTCGGCTACCACGTCCAGCCGATGCAGGCGGGTCTCGGCCAATGCCGGTTCGCTCACCACGCGATACAGCACCGGCGCGCGTGCCACGTCCTGCGCCTGCCATTGGCCGTCCTGTTCGTTCAGCGGCAGGCGTCGGCCATCGTGGAACTGCAGCCACGCCTTGTCCGGTGCACGGTCGAAGCGCAACGACCACGACAGGCGGCTGTCGGCGGCAACCTTGGCATCCAGCGCATTCTGGGTGAGCGTGGCCTGGCCGGTATAGGCCGGTGCGTCGATGCGCAGGCGGGTGGACTGCAGGTGCAGTGGGCCCGCGGGCGGGGTGCCGCCGTGCGACGTGGGTGCAGCGGTGGCGGGGCCGCTGTTCGAGCGCGGCCAGCCGAATGCCAGCAGTGCGATGGTCAGGCCCGCAATCCAGCACAGGGCCAGCGCCGCACGCGGCCAGCGCGGTCGCAGCTCCGGCATGCGGCGCTCCAGCGTGTCCAGCACGTGCGTGCGTTGGCGCTGCTGCAGCGGATTGAGCGTGGCGGTCTCGGCGAACAGCAGGTCCGCGCTGTCCTCGCTGGCGCCGCTTGCATCAAGTTGCCGCTGCAGCCACCGACGGTCGAGCTGCCGGGCACGCGCCGTCGCAACGGCGGCGCAGGCGAGCACGACGAGCGTCCCGACCACGCAGGCCAGATCGAAGCCGGACAGGCGCAGCGCCAGCGCGGTGGCGGCCAGCGCCAACGGCAGGCCAAGCAGCAGGGTGATCAGGGCGCGTCGGCGTCGCGCGCGCTGCCAGGCACGTTGCAACGCGTTCATGCTGCCACCCTGCGCCGGGCGCTGCTGGCCATCCAGCGTTCAACGGCGAACAGCAGCACGACGACCAGTAACAGCCATGCGGTCGGCTCACGCAGCGGCGGCGTTGCGGCCGGCAGAGCGGTCTGGCGGGGCGCGTGGTCTGTTGCATCCCCCACGCGTGGGGGCGATGGCGGTTGCAGTGCCAGAAGCAGCGAGCGTGGCAGCTGCGCGTCGCGCAACGCGGCATGGGTGGTGATGTCCCAGTCACCGGGCAGTGACAGCAAGCGTCCGTGACCGACGCGCTGCTGCCAGAGCAGCGGCGCGCCATCGGCGCTGCGCAGCAGCACACTGGCCTCGGTGGCAGGTTTCGCAGCGCTCAGTACGCTGCCGCCGTCGCGCAGCCACGCCTGCCAGTGCGGCGGCAGTGCGTCGCTGCGGCTCCAGACACCGATCTCGCCGCGTTCGGGCAAGGCATCGGCCGTCAACGGTGCCGAGGGTGCCTGCACGCCCCAGGCCCGCTGCAGTGCACCGATCCAGCGCTGCACCCCGGCGGGCGCGTTGGCGTGCACGCGCAGCCGTGGCGGCGTCGTGGCGGCCTGTGTGGCTGTGGCCGCCACGGCATGCGGGCGCCACTGCACATCGCGCGACAGCTGCAGGCGTGCGCCGTCCAGGCCGGGCAGCGGATCGGGCATGTGCACGGTCAGCGCGGTACCGGCCGGCAGCTGGGCATCCAGTTCGCGCAGCAGGCTGGGCAGGGAGGCATTGGAGGCCAGCGGTGACTGGTCGATGGAGGGGAAGCCGGTTGCCAGCCAATGCCAGTTGCCATCGTTGACGGTGCCACGCAGTGCGGCGGCATCCAGTCCTGGGGCCACCACGGTCCACGCAGCGGGGACCGGCGCAGGGCCCGTCAGCGCCGGGCGCGCCAGCAGCAGCGCCAGCGCGGCCAACAGCAGCAGGCGCACCAGCAGCAGCGGCCAGTCATCGAAGCGGATGCGCTGGCGCGGTCGGATCTGCGCGCGCAGCCAGCGCAGCGCGGCGAAATCCAGCGGCGTGTACGGATGGCGGCGGGCGAGGTGGATCAACAACGGCAGCAGCCATGCGGCGAGCGCGGCCAGGCCCAGCGGGAACAACAGGTTCATGCGCCGCCCCCACGGCCGAACAGCGCCTGCAGCGGCTGGTCCAGTGGCTGGTCGAGCCAACCGCTGGCGCTGGCGATGCCACTGGCCTGCAGGCGCGCCTGCAGCGCGCTGCGTGCATCGGCGAAGCGCTGCAGGTAGTCGGTGCGGATCGCCACGCCATCGCCCAGCAGTTCTTCGCCGGTCTCCGGGTCGCGGAAGCGGTGGCCGGCGTCGAAGGGGAAATCGCGTTCGTCAGCGGTCAGGATCTGCAGCAGTGCCACTTCGCGGCGGGCGCTGGCCAGTTGTTCCAGCAGCACGATGCCGGCCTCATCGAAGCCATCACCGATCGCCAGCAGCAGGTCGCCTGGACGCACCCGTTCCCATAGCGGGCGCAGGCGATCAGGTGCAGGCCAGCCGCCGCGTGCCTGCAGCGCCTGCGACTGCAGATACACACGGTCGCGCTGGCGCGCGCCGTTCGCCGCGGGCACCAGTTGCAGGCCATCGCCATTGATCGCCAGCAGGCCGAAGCGATCACCCTGTTGCAGGGCCAGTTCAACCAGGCATGCGGCCACGCCACGCATGTGGTCCAGTCGCGTGCGCTGCGGTGCCGCGCGATCAGCCTGGCCGGCCGAGGCGGTGGCATCAAGCAGCAGCCAGACCGTTATCGGGCTTTCGCGTTCGGACTCGCGCAAGAAGAAGCGGTCCGAGCGCGCATACAGCTTCCAGTCGATCTGGCGCAGTTCGTCACCCGGTTCGTACGCACGGTACTGGGCGAATTCCAGGCCGGCACCGCGGCTGCGGCTGGCGTGCTGGCCGATGCCGCTTGCCCCGCTGGCCAGGCGCGGCCGCAACCGCAGCAGACGCAGGCGCGCACGCAGTTCCGGCGGCAGGGTCAACGGCGTACCTGCGTTCACGCGTGGCTCAACCCGGGAACGGCACAGCCTGCAGCAGCGCGGCGACCACGTCGTCGGCACGCTTCTGCTCGGCCTCGGCGGCGAACGACAGCAGCAGGCGATGGCGCATCACCGGCGCGGCCAGTGCCTGCACATCCTCGCGGGTGGCGGCGAAGCGGCCCTGCAGCAATGCGCGTGCCTTCGCTGCCAGCACCAGCGACTGGCCGGCACGCGGGCCGGCGCCCCACTTCACCCACTGGTTGATCGCAGCCGGAGCGCCTTCGCCAGGCCGGCTGGCGCGTACCAGGCGGGTGATCCAGGCCAGCACATCGGGGCTGACATGCACCTGGCGCACCGCGGCCTGCAGTGCGATCACCGCCTCGGCATCCATCACCTTCGGCACCGTGTCGGTGGCGCCGCCGGTGGTCTGCTCCAGGATCTTCCGTTCCTCGTCCTCGCTGGGGTAATCCACCAGCACGTGCAGCAGGAAGCGGTCCAGCTGCGCTTCCGGCAGCGGGTAGGTGCCGGCCTGCTCGATCGGGTTCTGCGTGGCCAGCACGAAGAACGGCGCCGGTAGCGCATAGGTGGTGCCGGCGTAGCTGACCGTGCGTTCCTGCATGGCTTCCAGCAGCGCCGCCTGGGTCTTGGGTGGGGTGCGGTTGAGTTCGTCGGCGAGCAGCAGATTCGTGAAGATCGGGCCCTGCTGGAAGCGGAAATGGCGATGACCGGTGCCGTGGTCTTCCTCCAGCAGCTCGGTGCCGAGGATGTCGCTGGGCATCAGGTCGGGGGTGAACTGCACGCGCCGGAACTGCAGTTCCAGGGCCTGGCCGAGCGAGCGCACGAGCAGCGTCTTGCCCAACCCGGGCGCACCTTCCAGCAGGCAGTGGCCGCCGGCCAGCAGGCCGATCAGCAGCTGCTCGACCACGGTGTTCTGGCCCACCACCGCGCGTGCGAGCGCAGCGCGCAGATCGTGCAGGCGCGGCAGCAGGGAATCGAGGTCGGGGGCGGTCATGGGCGTGCAGGTCCTATCAGTTGTTCAACGCGTACATCACGATGTTGACGCCGAAGCGGGTGTTGTCTTCGGCCAGGAAACGCTTGTTGCGCCAGTCGTAGTCCCACTCGCAGCCATAGTCCTTGTTGCTGTAGAGCAGGCCCAGGCGGCCATCGACCTCGATGCCCTTCAGGTAGTCGTGCACGAGGTCATCGCCCCAGCCGTTGAGCTCGAAGCTGGTCGCAGGCGGGCCGTCGGGGAATCGGAAGAAGCTGCGGTACAGCGCGTGGCTGTTGGGCAGTTTCTGCAATGCCCTGGGCCCGAACAGGCGGCCCATCTGCGCTTCGAACGAGGTGGCGAACAACCCGTCGATGTCATGGTTGCAGTCATCGACGAAGACGAAGCCGCCGTTGCGCACGTAGCGCACGAAGTTCTGCCGCTCCGCGGCGTTGAACTCGACCAGCGTGTGCCCGGCCAGGTAGCAGAACGGCGCTTCCAGCATGCGCGGGTCGGCCAGGGCCACCACGTGTTCCTGCGGGTCCACCCGCAGCGAGGTGTAGTCGATCAGCGAGGTGATCAGGTTGGACGGCATGCGTGCGTCCACGTCCCAGTCGCCGGAGTCGTACTGCAGCCGGGTGAACCAGAAGTCGTAGCGTGAACTGCGCGGGCCTGCCTGTGCCCAGGCCGGCAGCGCCGCCGCCGAAGCGGCAGCGGCCAACCAGCGCAGGCAGGCCCGGCGATCCATCAGACGGCGTCGGACAGCGAGGTGAAGGTGAAATCGCGCAGCTTCATCGGCGGGATCATCATCACGTAGCTGGATTCATCACCGGCCACGCGCACCGGCTTGCCCAGCTCTTCGATGTTGTTGAGCATGATCACCGGCGATTCGTTGAAGCGGAAGTTCTTCACCGGGTGCTTGATCTGGCCATTCTCGATGTAGAAGGTGCCGTCACGGGTCAGGCCGGTCAGCAGCACGGTCTGCGGATCAACCATGCGGATGTACCAGGTGCGGGTGACCAGGATGCCCTTCTGGGTGCCGCGCACCAGCTCGGCGGTGCTCTTGTCGCCACCGCTCATCAGCAGGTTGCCCGGCGACGCCTTGGCGGTCTTGCCCTGCTTCTGTGCCCAGAAACGCGAGTAGTCCAGGTTGGCGATCTTGCCGTTTTCGATGATGGCCATGCGCTCGCGCGGCAGGCCCTCGTTGTCCCACGGCAGTACAGGCGCATCCGGGTGCCACGGGTCGGCGAACATGGTCACGCGCGGGTCGTAGACCTGCTCGCCCAGCTTGTTGCCGCCGCCCTTCTTGGACAGGAAGCTGCGGCCCTCATCGGCCGAGCGTGCACTGAAGAAGTTCATCATGAAGCTGATCAGGCCGGCGGCCGCGGCCGGCTCCAGGATGACCGTGTACTTGCCCGGCTCCAACGCCTTGGCCTCGGCCGATTCAGTGGCCTTGCGCATGGCGATGCGGATGTCCTGGTCGGCCTTGAAGTCCGCCGCATCCTTCAGGTTGCGGCCGACCCAGCCCGAACCACGGCCATCTTCGGTACGCACGGTGCAGGTGTAATCGAAGTTGGTGGTGCGCTGGTAGGCGAAGTTGCCGTTGCTGTTGGCGGTGGCCTGGAAGCCCTGGCCGTCTTCGAGGAAGCCGGCGGCGATCAGGCCGTGGCCACGGCACGGCGCGATTGAATCGGCGGCAACCTTGGCACGGAAGGCCGGATCGATCGCGGCCGTGGATTCGCTGAAGGTCGGGCTGGCGCGGTAGCTCTGCTTGCCGATGGCCGGCATGAACTCCGGGTTCTCCGGGGCCAGGCGGGCCAGGTCTTCGGCGCGGCGTACCACGCGTTCCAGCGCGGCATCGTCGAACTCGTTGATCGAGGCGGTGCCGACGCGCTTGCCGAAGGCGACGGTGACCGCCAGTTCGGTGTTATCGACAATCCCGCTGGTGGACACGTTGTTCAGTGCGAAACGGATGTTGCCGCTGATCGCGCCGGCCAGCACGGCGGTGCACTCGTCGGCCTTGGACAGGGCAATGACCTTGTCGAGGATGGCCTTGGCCTGGGCTTCGGTGAAGATACTCATGGTGTAAGGGCTCCTGACCGGTCAGCCGAGGCTGCGTGCGGTGTTGATGACGTTGATGCCGTTGAAGCGCGCGGTCGACGAGCCGTGCGAGACCGCCGAGACCTGGCCCGGCTGGCCCTTGCCGTCGAAGAACGAACCGCCCAGGCGGTAGTCGCGCTCGTCGGCCACGGCGGTGCAGGCATTCCAGAACTCCGGCGTGCGGATCTGGTAGGCCACGTCTTCCAGCATGCGGGTGATCTGGCCATTCTTGATCTCGTAGAACAGCTGGCCGCCGAACTGCGCGTTGTAGCGCTGCTGGTCGATCGAGAACGAACCGTCACCGATGATGTAGATGCCGTTCTCCACGTCCTTGATCAGGTCGGGCACGCTCAGCGGCTTCTTGCCTGGCGCCATCGACACGTTGGCCATGCGCTGGAACTGCACGCTGGACCACGAGTCGGCATAGCAGCAGCCGTCGGACTCGGTCTTGCCGAGGATGTGGGCCTGGTCGCGGATGGTCTGGTAGTCCACCAGCTTGCCATTGCTGATCAGGTCCCACCGCTTGCACTTCACGCCTTCGTCGTCGTACGCCACCGCGCCGAGGCTGCCCGGCTGGGTCTTGTCGGCAAAGATGTTGACCAGCTCGCTGCCGTACTGGAAATGCTGTTCGCGCTTGTCCAGGGTGGCGAAGCTGGTGCCGGCATAGTTGGCTTCGTAGCCGAGCACGCGGTCCAGTTCCAGCGGGTGGCCGATCGACTCGTGGATGGTCAGCCAGGTGTGCGACGGGTCCAGCACCAGGTCGTACTTGCCCGGCTTCACCGACGGCGCCTTCAGTTTCTCCTGCGCCTGCTTTGCGGCGGCGATGGCGTCTTCCTTCATGTCGTAGGAGGAGCTGTAGTTGACCACGCCATTGGGGCCTACCACCTTGCCGGCGGTGGCGCCATCCAGGTACTCGTATCCCAGGCCCATCGGCGAGGACAGGCCCGAACGGGTACGGAACTTGCCGCTGGACTTGTCGATGGCGGTGACCGTCATCGGCGCCCAGATGCGGTGCACGTCCTGGTCGATGTAGGAGCCGTCGGTGGAGGCGAAGTACTTCTGCTCGTTGACCAGGAACAGCATCGAGTTGACGAAGCTGGCACCGGCACCCATCGCCGCAGCGTTGACGTCCAGCAGCAGGCCGACCTTGTCCTTGATCGGTACCTCCATCGCGTTCTTGCGGATCGGCGTGCGCCAGCTCACCTCGCCCACGCCCGGTGCCTTGGCCAGCTGTACCGGCGCGGTCTGCACGCCGGCGTTGGCCTTGGCGATGGCCGCCGCCTGCTGCGCGGCCTTGGCCACGTCGGCGGTGCCCAGCGCATTGGTGGCGGCAAAGCCCCACGCACCGTTGACGATCACGCGGATGCCCACACCGGTGGACTCGGTGTTCACCACGTTCTGCACCTTGTCTTCGCGGGTGATCACGAACTGCCGCAGGTAGCGGCCGATGCGCACGTCGCAGTAGGTGGCGCCAGCGCTGCGTGCGGCCTGCAGGGCGGCGTCGGCCAAGCGCTTCTTCAGCGCCGGGTCGAGAGTGGACTGCAGCTGCTCGGCGGCGATCACCTTGCCGAAGAAGGAGGGCACGATCAGCCCGCCCGCGGTAAGCCCGGTCAGGGCCAGGAAGTCACGTCTTTGCAAGGCTGCTCTCCATGTCGAAGGATGGGTGGCTCAAGCGCCGAGACTGCGCGCGGTGTTGATGATGTTGATGCCGTTGAAACGGGTGGTGGACGAACCGTGCGAGACCGCCGAGACCTGGCCGGGCTGGCCCTTGCCGTCGAAGAACGAACCGCCCAGGCGGAAGTCACGCTCATCGCAGATCGCGGTGCAGGCATTCCAGAATTCCGGCGTGCGGATCTGGTAGGCCGCATCCTCGACCATGCCGGCGATCTTTCCGTCCTTGATCTGGTAGTACAGCTGGCCACCGAACTGCGCGTTGTAGCGCTGCTGGTCGATCGAATACGAACCGCGGCCGTGGATCCAGATGCCGTTCTCCACGTCCTTGATCATGTCCTCGACGCTGAGCGGCTGCTTGCCCGGCGCCAGCGAGACATTGGCCATGCGCTGGAACTGCACGCTGGACCAGGAATCGGCGTAACTGCAGCCATGCGATGCATCGCGCCCGAGGATATGGGCTTCATCGCGGGTGGCCTGGTAGTCGACCAGGATGCCGTCGCGCACCAGGTCCCAGCGCTGGGTCTTCACCCCTTCGTCGTCGTAGCCGACCGCGCCGAGGCTGCCGGGCTGTGTCTTGTCGGCGAAGAAGGTGACGATATCGCTGCCCCAGCGGAAGCCGGCATCGCGCTTGTCCAGCGTGGCGAAGCTGGTGCCGGCGTAGTTGGCCTCGTAGCCGAGCACGCGGTCCAGTTCCAGCGGGTGGCCAACGTTCTCGTGGATGGTCAGGAACAGGTTGGATGGGTCCAGCACCAGGTCGTACTTGCCGGGCTTCACCGACGGCGCCTTCAGTTTCTCTCGCGCGTGGCGGGCGGCCGCAATGGCGTCCTCGACCGGGTCGTAGGAGTCGCGGTAAGCAGTGATGCCGCCCGGCAACTGCACCTTGCCGCGCGCATCGCCATCAAGGAATTCGTAGCCCATGCCCATTGGCGAAGACAGGCCGGCGCGGGTACGGAACCTGCCGCTGGCCTTGTCGATGGCGGTGGCGGTGAACGGCAGCCAGATGCGGTGGATATCCTGGTCGATGAACGAGCCGTCGCTGGAGGCGAAGTACTTCTGTTCGTTGACCAGGAACAGGGTGGAATTGATGTAGTCGGCACCCGCATTCAGCGCGGCGGCATTGAGTGCCAGCAGCAGCTCGACCTTGTCCTGGATCGGCACCGCCATCGCGTTGCGGCGCACCGGTGTCTGCCAGCGCACCTCTCCGACCGAGGGCGTCGGCGCCAGCTGCACCGGCCGGGTCTGGATGGTGGCGTTGGCACGGGCGATCGCCGCAGCCTGCTCGACCGCAGCGCGCACGGCGGCCTCGGTCTGCTGATGGGTTGCAGCGAAGCCCCAGGCACCGTTGACGATCACCCGCACACCCACGCCGGACGATTCGCGGTTGGTCACATTGCCGACCTGATGCTCGCGGGTGATGACCGACTGGTTGAGGTAGCGCCCGATGCGCACATCGCAGTAGCTGGCCTTGGCGGTGCGTGCGGCTGCCAGCGCGAGCTCGGCCAGACGCCGGCGCTGGGCGGTATCGACCGGCGCCAACAGCTGCTCGGCGGCGATGGCACGGGAATGCGGCAGCAGCAGGCCCGCCAGGCCCAGACCGGAAAAAGCCAGGAACTCACGTCGTTGCACAGCGTTTCTCTCTCTCGCTTGCGTGCGGTTGGCAACAGGCCGGACCGATCACGTCAACTCCTCGACTTTCGCCAGCACGGCGCGCGGGGACAAGTGACTGCAGTCATGGTTGGGGAGGGTTTCGGCAGGGCTGCGCCCTGCACCTGCTCAATGCAACGGCCGAAGCCGAAGCCGAAGCGGCATTCCGTGAGTTGGCGGGGCGGTGTGGGTGGGCAGGACACGCCGTAAACCCGTCCCTGGGGGCTCGATGGCGCCATCCATGGCGCCAACGGTCCTGCCCACCCACACCGCCCCACCTCTGACAGATTCCGGGTGGCTGTTGGTAGGTGTCGACCTTGGTCGACACATCTGTCAGATATCGATACATAAAAATGGGGTCAGATCCGTTTTCCTGCGGAAAACGGATCTGATCCCGAGAGCCGTTCCTGCAGACCGCAGGAAACTGTCGAAGGCGGGGTGGGTCCGGTTGCGGGGCGTGAGCGGCATGGGCCCGAGGCATGCCTCGGGCGGGTTGGGCAGGACGCCCAACCCCGGTCTTGCCGTGTGCGCAGGACAGCGCACACGAGCAAGGCGCGACCGAGCCTCCATGGACGGATTCACGGCGTCCCCCGCCACCGGACCCACCCGCCATCCCACGGAATGCCAGCTTTTGACGTTGCTCTGGCTCCGGCTTCGGCGGGTGCAGGGCGCCGCCCTGCCGAGCAACACCCCCTCGTGCACAATGGGCCGACCCCGCCTGGACCCCGTCCTGATGTCGAGCAAGCCGTATTCAGAAGCCTGCGAGCGCAACCGCGAACCGATCGCCGCCGCACTCGATCCGTGGATGGGTGACCGCCACCGGGTGCTGGAAGTCGGCAGCGGCACCGGCCAGCACGCCGCCTTCTTCGCCGAGCGCTGGCCGTGGTTGCGCTGGCAGCCCAGTGATCACCCGGATCATCTCCCTGGCATCGAGGCATGGCGTGCCGAAGCAGCCTTGCTGAATCTGCTGCCGCCGCTGGCGCTGCAGGTGGAACTGCCGCCGGCACCCGGCCTGTCGCTACCCGAGGGCAGCGCGTTCGACGCCGGGTTCAGCGCCAACACGCTGCACATCATGAGCTGGGACCACGTACAGGCGCTGTTCGCCGCGCTGCCACCGGTGCTGCGCCATGGCGCGCTGCTGGCGGTGTATGGGCCGTTCAATTACGGCGGCCGCTACACCAGCGACAGCAACGCACAGTTCGATGGCTGGCTGAAGGCGCGCGACCCGCGCAGCGGTATCCGCGATAGCGAAGCGGTGCAGGCGCTGGCGGCAGACAACGGCTTCACCCGCCTGGGTGACGTGGCGATGCCGGCCAACAACCGGCTGTTGCTGTGGCGGTTGGGCTGAACCGCCGGTAGTGCCGGCCAGCGGCCGGCACCACCTTCAAGCGACCTGCACGATATGCAGCGCCTTCGGATTGCGCCACTGCGCCAGCAGCGCCGCTTCACGCGCCTTGGCCTGTGCGAAATGCGCTTCCTTGACGTGGCCGAAGCCGCGGATGTGCTCGGGAATGCTGGCGATTTCCACCGCCAGCGACAGACGATCATCCTCCAGGCCGTCCAGCAGCACCTGCACCGTCGCCTCGTAATCAGCAATCAGCTGGCGCTCCATGCGGCGCTCTTCAGTGCGCCCGAACACGTCGAGCCGGCCGCCGCGCAGGAACTTCAGCTTGGCCAGCAGGCCAAACGCCTTGAACATCCACGGGCCGTATTCCTTCTTCAGCAACCGGCCCTGCTCGTCCTTCTTCGCGAACAGCGGCGGTGCCAGGTGGAAGCGCAGCTGGTAGTCGCCCTCGAACTGCTGTTGCAGGCGCCGCTGGAAGTCGCCGCTGGTGTACAGGCGGGCCACTTCGTACTCGTCCTTGTAGGCCATCAGCTTGAACAGGTAGCGGGCTACGGTCTCGGTCAGCGCGGTGGAACCGCCGATGCGGTCGGCCTCAGTGGCGCGCACGCGTGCCACCAGATCACGGTACCGCTTGGCGTAGGCGGCATCCTGGTACTCGACCAGGAACGCGGCGCGCCGTTCGATCATTTCATCCAGCGAGCGCGACAGGCGCGCGTCGTCCAGCGGCAGGAAGGCCACGTCGCCACCGTGCGAGGGCAGGCCGCGCAGTTCGCGTTCGTCGGCCGTGTTGCGCGGTGCCGCGGTGGCGCCCCACTCGTTGCCTTCCCACTCGCCCGGCGGCAGCGCGTGCAGCGGGCCCGGGGTGGATTCGGTATCGGTGTGGCGGTTGCGCACCAGGCCGGCGGCCTGCTGCACGGCCTGCGGATCGACCACGGCCAGGCGGCCCCAGGCGAACGCCTGCTGGTTCATCGCCACGGCGGCGCCATTCAACTCGATGGCGCGCATCAGCGACTCGAACGACAGCGGCACCAGGCCCTGCTGCCAGGCGTAGCCGAGGATGAACAGGTTGGCGGCGATGGCATCGCCCAGCAGCGCGGTGGCCAGCTGGGTGGCATCGAGCAGCAGCGGTTCCTGGCCGCCCAGGGCCACGCGCACGCCGGCGACGATGTCGGCGGCGGGGAACTGCATGTCCGGGCGGGTGGTGAAGGTGCCGGGCATCGCTTCATAGGTGTTCAGTACTACCTGCGAACGGCCCGCGCGGACCTTGGACAGTGCCCAGTAGTCATTCACCACCACCATGTCGCAGCCCAGCACCAGGTCGGCCTCGCCGGCGGCGATGCGCACGGCATGGATGTCGTCGGGGCGGCGAGCGATGCGGATGTGGGTGGTCACCGCGCCGCCTTTCTGCGCCAGTCCGGTCTGATCGAGCACGGTCGCGCCCTTGCCTTCCAGGTGGCCGGCCATGCCCAGCAGCGCGCCGATGGTCACCACGCCGGTACCGCCGACGCCGGTGATCAGGATGTTCCAGGGCTGTTCCAGCGTGCCGCGGATGGTCGGTGCCGGCAGGTTGTCCAGCAGCGTGGAGGCATCGCGCTTGCTGCCCTTGCGCGGCTGTCCACCGTGCACGGTGACGAAGCTCGGGCAGAACCCGTTCACGCAGGAGTAGTCCTTGTTGCAGTTGGACTGGTCGATCTCGCGCTTGCGCCCGAACTCGGTTTCCTTCGGCAGCACCGACACGCAGAAGCTCTTCTTGCCGCAGTCACCGCAGCCTTCGCAGACCAGCGAGTTGATCAGCACACGCTTCTGCGGGTCTTCCAGCTTGCCGCGCTTGCGACGGCGGCGCTTCTCGGTGGCGCAGGTCTGTTCGTAGATCAGGATCGAGACGCCCTTCACTTCGCGCAGGCGCTTCTGCACGGCATCCAGCTCGCTGCGGTCGTGGAACTCCACGTCGCTGGGGAAGTGCTCACGCTGGCCGGTCCACTTGCCGATGTTGTCCGACAGCACCACGATGGTGTGGATGCCTTCGGCGCGCATCTGCCGTGCAATGTCGGGCACGCTCAGCGGGCCGTCCACCGGCTGGCCGCCGGTCATCGCCACCGCATCGTTGTAGAGGATCTTGTAGGTGATGTTGACGCCGGCCGCGACTGCCTGGCGGATCGCCAGCGAACCACTATGGAAATAGGTGCCGTCGCCCAGGTTCTGGAACACGTGCGGGGTATCGGTGAACGGCGCCTGCCCGGCCCAGGTCACGCCTTCGCCGCCCATGTGGGTGAAGGTGTCGGTGCTGCGGTCCATCCAGGTCACCATGTAATGGCAACCGATGCCGGCCAGCGCACGCGAGCCTTCCGGCACGGTGGTGGAGGTGTTGTGCGGGCAGCCGGAGCAGTAATGCGGCACGCGCGGGAAGCTGGCGCGCGGCAACGCAAGCTCGGCTTCCTTTTCCTGCATCCACTGCAGGCGCTGTTCGATCGATTCGTTGTTGAAGAACTTCTGGATGCGGCGGCCGATCACGCCGGCGATGGTGGCGGGGGTAAGTTCGCCGGTGGACGGCAGGATCCACTCGCCGCTTTCGTCGTACTTGCCGACGATGGACGGGCGCTGGCCCCAGCTGGCCGGCCAGTTGAAGAACTGTTCCTTCATCTGGCGCTCGATGAAGGCACGCTTTTCCTCCACCACGATGATGTCTTCCAGGCCCTGCGCGAAGCGCGCGATGCCTTCCGGCTCCAGCGGCCAGGTCATGCCGACCTTGTACACGCGGATGCCGATGTCGGCGCAGGCGGCTTCGTCCAGGCCCAGGTACTCCAGCGCCTGCAGCACGTCCAGGTAGCTCTTGCCGGTGGTGACGATGCCCAGCCGCGCGCGCGGTGCGTCCATCACCACCTTGTCGATGCCGTTGGCGCGGGCAAAGGCCTGTGCGGCCTTCACCGCATAGCGGTGCAGGCGCATCTCCTGGTCCATCGGCGGGTCCGGCCAGCGGATGTTGAGGCCCCCGCCGGGCAGCTCGAAGTCTTCCGGCAGCACGATGCGGCGCGCCAGCGGATCGACCTGCACCGAGGCCGATGATTCCACCGTTTCGGCGATGGTCTTGAAGCCGACCCAGCGCCCGGTATAGCGGCTCATCGCCCAGCCGAGCAGGCCCATGTCGAGGATGTCCTGCACGCCGGCCGGGTTCAGCACCGGCATCATCGCGCTGACGAATTCGTCTTCGCTGCCGTGGGGCAGGGTCGAGCTGCGGCAGGCATGGTCATCGGCAGCCAGCGCCAGCACGCCGCCGTAGCGCGAGGTGCCGGCCGCGTTGGCATGCTTGAACACGTCGCCGCAGCGGTCCACGCCCGGGCCCTTGCCGTACCACATGCCGAACACGCCCTGCACGTTGGCGCCGGGGAACAGGTTGGTCTGCTGGGTGCCCCACACCATGGTGGCGCCCAGATCCTCGTTCAGGCCAGGGGTGAACTTCACCTTCGCCGCTTCAAGATGCTTGCGCGCGCGCCACAGTTCCAGGTCGAAGCCACCCAGCGGGCTGCCACGATAGCCGCTGACGAAGCCGGCGCTGTCGATGCCTTCGGCGGCATCGCGCAGGCGCTGCATCAGTGGCAGCCGCACCAGCGCCTGCACGCCACTCAGGTAGATCCGCCCCTCGTTGCGGGTGTACTTGTGGTCGAGCGTGTAATCACGGTCGAGCAGGTCGGCGGAAGAGGGCGAAGTGAGTTGCGCGGTACTGGTCATGGCTGGCCCGGTAGGATCGGCTGGCACCGGCCGCGTGCAGGCACGCGGCGGGAAAGGCGCGAATTGTAGCAGCGGGGCCGTGGTGGTCCCGGCACTCGCGCCCGCGCCGCTGCTGGGGTTAGGATCGGGGCGAGAGAGGGAGGCTGCGGTTGTGCAGCCTGGGGAGAAGGGATGTCAGTTCCAGGAAAGATCCTGGCCAGCGTTCTGCTGGCCTCGGGAGCGGTCACGGCGTGGGCCGCGCCGGCCATGCCGGCACCACAGGAGTTCTACTTCGACAGCGACTTGGCGGCGGCACCGATGGTGGCGATGCAGGGCGAGGGCGATGAGCTGGTCACCCAGCTGGTGAGGCTGCGCGAGCGCGGCCGGCGAGCGGTGGAAGCCACCGTGCAGCTGGCTTCAATGGCCAGTACCCAGGGCCGTGCCGAGCTGGCCGACCAGCTGTACGGCGAGGCTTTGAAGGAGGCGCCGGCACAGAGCAGCGCGGGCCGCAGCGTGCGCTGGAACTATGGCTGGGACCTGCTGCGCCAAGGCAAGCCGGAGGCAGCGCTGGAGCAATGGCTGTCATCGGCCGGCAATGCGCGCAGCAAGCCCAGCTGGGTGCCACCGACCTATGCGCTGGCGCTGTGGCGGATGGGGCAGAAACAGGAAGCGGTGCAGTGGTATGCCGCGGCGGTGCGTACCGAGCCGTCGCAGTGGAGCACCAGTGCCAACTACGCACAGCTGCTGCCGCAATGGCGCGATGATGAGCGTGCGTCGTTGGCCGAAGTGCAGCAGGCCTGGGCGGCCGCACCGCCTGCGTGGCCCTGAGGTTGGGGGTTCGGCCGGGTTGCACCCGGCACCCGCAGAGGCAACGGCCGAAGCAACAGCCCAAGCAACAGCAACAGCGGGCATTTCGCGGGATGGCGGGGCGGTGTGGGTTGGCAGGACACGCCGTAGACCCGTCCCTGGGGGCTCGATGGCACCATCCATGGCGCCAACGGTCCTGCCAACCCACACCGCCCCACCTCTGACGGTTCGACGCTGCAGTTGGTAGGTGTCGACCTTGGTCGACACGGTAGATCCACGCCATGCGTGGAGGAATCTGTATCGGAATCGACTATTCGATATCTGATCGAAATGCAGCCGAGCGTGGGCTCGGCTCTACAAAAAGCGGCCAGCCAACCGGTTTTGCTCTTGCTCTTCTTCTTTCTTCTACGTGGCTGATCGCCCCCGGAAACTGTCAGAGGCCGGGCGGGCAGGCTGCGCAGGGGCGTGAGCCGCATGGATGCGGCGATCGAGCTTACATGGACGTACTTGCAGCGTCCCCTGCGCAGCCTGTCCGCCCGGCCCCACCCGGCATTCGCCTCCAGCGAGCAACCACGAGGGGCTGCGCCGTTCGCTGGAAACTCAATCGTCCGCGGAAACCGTCCGCCCCGACGCCCACGCCCGCAGTGCCTCCACCTGCTCGGCCATCAGCACCGACAACGGCCGCGTGGCGCGGATCTCGTTCATCAGCAGCTCGGTGTCCAGCGGCCGGCCCTCGGCATGCGCCGCGTACAGCCCGGCCACGATCGCCTGTTCGATCTCGGCGCCGGAGAACCCATTGGCGGCAGCCGCCAGCGCGGGTAGCGCGAAGTCGTCGGCGTTGAGCTGGCGCCGGCCCAGGTGCAGCCGCAGCAGCTCCACGCGCACCTCAGGCGAGGGCAGGTCGACGAAGAAGATCTCGTCGAAGCGGCCTTTGCGCAGCAGCTCGGCAGGCAGCTCGTGCACCTGGTTGGCAGTGGCCACGATGAACACGGGTGCCTTGCGCTCGGCCATCCAGGTCAGCAGATGGCCGAGCACGCGGCGCGACACGCCGCCATCTTCGCCACCGCTGGCCAGGCCCTTCTCGATTTCGTCCATCCACAGCACGCAGGGCGCCAGCTGCTCGGCCGAAGCCAGGGCCTGGCGCAGGTTGGCCTCGGTCTCGCCGTGGTACTTGTTGTACAGCGCACCCACGTCCAGGCGTAGCAATGGCACGCCGAAGCCGGCAGCGGTGGCCTTGGCCAGCATCGACTTGCCGCAGCCCTGTACGCCCAGCAGCAGCATGCCGCGCGGCGGGTCCAGCCCGGCCGGTGCCGAGCCAGCGATGAACGCCACACGCCGCTGGTTGATCCAGCGCTTGAGCCGGTTGGCGCCGGCCACGTCGCCGAAGCGCGCGCTGTCATGCTCGAAGAACAGGTGGCCGCTGCGGTTGAGCAGTTCGAACTTCAGTCGTGCCAGCTGCGGCAGGTCGTCGTCGCGCAGCGCACCGTCGGCGTAGATCAGCTGGCGCGCAATGCGCCGGGCGTCGACCAGGCTCAGGCCCTGCAGGTTCTTCAGGATCTTCTTCACCGCCTCGCTGTCGACCTCGACCCGGCGGCCACCATGCTCCCGGGCGTAGGCATCGGCCTCCTCGCGCAGCATCTTCAGCAGGGCGTTGGCGTCGGGCAGGCGCGGGTTGAAGCGTACCGCCAGCGCTTCCAGCTCGGCCGGCAGTTCCACCTTGGCACCGATCAGCACCAGCACATGAGGTTCGCTGTGGCGGCGCTGGATCAGGTCGCGCAGGGCGCGCTGGTGGCTGGCATAACCCAGGTAGGGGTGGAAATCGAGGAGCAGGTAGACCCCGCGCTGCTCGGCCTGGCGGATCATCTGCAGGGCCGCGCTGGCGTCGGGTGGCCCGACCGGCGGATCTTCGCTGTCCAGGTCGATGCGGCGCAGGCCCTCGGTGATCGACCAGCGGTGCAGCGCCCGCCATACGTGCATCAGCGTCTGCCGGAACAGATCGACGATGCGACCCTCGTCCTGGGTCTCGATCACGATCAGGGGGGTGTTGGCGCGGATCAGTGCGCTCAGGTCCTGCAGCTCGCTCATGCCGGTTCGATCCTTCGGGGGCGCCACGATAGCAAAGGCGATGGCTACAGGTTCAGCACAGTGCTACCTCCCGTCACCACCGCCGGTGTACGCTCGGGGCACGTACCCGGAAGCGAGGCTGGCATGAAGACGATCCTGGTGGCCGGTTCCAAGGGCGGGGTGGGCAAGACCACCCTCGCCACCCACCTGGCCGCGTACGCGGCATTGCAGGGCAAGGCCACGGTGATCGCCGATGCCGACCCGCAGGGCTCCAGCACCCGCTGGGCACAACGGCGTGCCGGGCTGGAAAGCGCGGTGCTCCCCATTGATGTGTATCGGAAGAAGCAGTGGGCACAGAAGCTGCCCGACGGCACCGAAACCGTCATCATCGACGCACCGGCCGGTGCGTTGGCCGACGATATCCCCCATTTCCTTGACGCTGCCGACGCGGTGGTGGTGCCGGTGCTGCCCTCGGCGCTGGACATCGAAGCCATCGTCGGCTTCCTCAACAGCCTGGCCCGGAACCCGCGGGTGCACAGCCGCAAGCTGCCGGTCGGGCTGGTCCTGAACCGCACCAAGCCCTGGACCCAGACCTCGCAGCAGGCGCTGCAGATGCTGGCCGAATGGCCGTACCCGGTGGTCGCGCAGCTGCGTGACAGCCAGAGCTACGTGGTCATGACCGGCCTCGGCCGCAGCCTGTTCGACTACCGCTCCGCCCAGGTGCGCGAGCACCAGGCCGACTGGGAGCCGCTGCTGTCCTGGCTCAAGCTTTGATGCCTGCGTCACTCTTTCTGCTGCATCCTCTTCTTCATGGAAACCCGCGATGCGTGAACTGATCCTGCTGCGCCATGCCCATGCCGAACCGGCTACCCCCGGCCAGGCCGACCTCGACCGGCCGTTGTCGCCGGTGGGGCTGGCCGAAGCCGAAGCCGCCGGCAAGTGGCTGAAGGAAAACAACCTGCTGCCGGACTGCGTGCTGTGTTCACCGGCGCGGCGTACCCGCGAAACCCTGGAAGCCGTGCTCGGCACCATCGGTTACGTGGAAAAGCGCCTGGAAGACCGCATCTACGAAGCCACCCCCGGCACCCTGGCGGCATTGGTGGACGACCGCCGTGATCTCGACCGGGTACTGATCGTTGGCCACAACCCGGGCCTGGAGCGGCTGGTGGCGTTGATGACCGAGGGTACCAGCAGCGACTACCGCGGCATGCCGCCGGCGGGCATCGCCGTGCTCGGCTTCCCGCGTGAGGCCTCGATCGAGCCAGGCGTGGCCAGCCTGAACGCATTCTGGTGGCCGTGATCCGATGAGCCTGGCGCGGCGCAGCCGCTGTCTGCTGCCCGCGCTGCTGGCACTCGGCCCGGCCTGGGCCGCCGTGCCCACGCCGACCACCCTGCCACCGGTGGTCGCCGAAGCGCACCGGGTGATGCGCCTGGATACCCAGCGTTCGCAGATCGGCTTCGAGGTGCGCACCCGCTTCGGGCAGCGTATCGAAGGCCTGTTCCCGCACTTCGAAGGGCGCATCGAGATACTCTCCGACGGCCGCCACCAGGTGCACCTGAAGATGTTCACGCGCTCGGTCGAGATTCCTGGCAAATCACGCTACACCGGCTGGATGCGCGGCGAGGAGTTCTTCGATGCCGCCCGCCATCCGTTGGTCGAGTTCGACTCGCTGCCGTACTGGCCGGAAACCGTGGAGAGCGGTGGCGACATCAATGGCCGGCTGACCCTGCGCGGGATCAGCCACCCCGAGACACTGAAGGTCGAGAAGGCGGAGTGCGCCCGACCCGGCTATGATTGCGACGTCGTCAGCCGCGGTACCGTGCAGCGAGGCCGGTATGGCATGGACAGCTGGCAGCTTGCCTTGAGTGACCGAGTGACTTTCGTATTGCGTGCGCGCCTGAGCGAGGCGCCGAAACCGTGAACCTCCTGCTGCGTGTACTGGCGCTGGCAACCGTGTTGCTGGGCAGCGGTTGTGCATCGCTGTCGAATGCCGAGCGCGACCGCGCCGAGGCCATCGCCGTGCAGGCACGTTCGACCGTGGTTGATTGCCAGCGTGCCGACCGCTGTGCGCAGGACTCGCCGCTGCGTGCGCTGGCGGGCCGGGCGTTCACCGAATCCACCCCGGAACGACCGCGCCACTACGCCACCCTGCTCGATGAGGGCGAGGGTGCCCTGGTCGCACGCCTGAACCTGCTGCGCAGTGCCACCCGCAGCATCGACCTGCAGACCTACATCTTCGACAAGGACGACAGCGCCCGCCTCGTCATCGACGAACTGCTGGCCGCATCGCGCCGCGGGGTGAAGGTGCGGCTGCTGATCGACCAGCTCTCGGCGATCTCCGACCTGCAGATCCTCGGCGCCCTGTCCGGTGCCCACCAGAACTTCCAGCTGCGGGTCTACAACCCGACCTTCGGCAAGGCCCGGCTGAACTACTTCGACTATGCCGGCAGCGTGCTGTGCTGCTTCCGCCGGTTCAACCAGCGCATGCACAACAAGCTGCTGGTGATCGACGATGCGATCGGCGTGGTCGGTGGCCGCAACTACCAGGACGACTATTACGACTGGGACCGCGAGTACAACTTCCGCGACCGCGATGTGCTGATCGCCGGTCCGGAAGCGCGTGCGATGGCGGCCAACTTCGACGCGTTCTGGCGCGCCCACCGCAGCGTCCCGGCCGAGCGCCTGAACGACGTGGGCCGCACCTTGCTGCGCGAAGGCGTGCCAACGCTGCCACCGGCCACCTTCCGCCGCCCGGAACGGGTACAGCGGGTCAGCGCCGAAGCCAACGACACCGAGTTCGTCACCCGGTCCTTCGTCGATACCGCGCTACCAGTGGCTTCGGTGCGCTACGTGGCCGACCTGCCACGCAAGCATCGCCGCGAGAAGGCCGATGCACCGCTGGCCGGCCAGCATGTGACCGAGCCACAGCTGGATGCGCTGATCGCCAGTGCGCAGAAGGAAGTGATCCTGCAGACACCGTACCTGGTGCTGTCCAAGCCGGCGCAGAAGCTGTTCCGTGAACTGCGCAAGCGCCCGCAGCCACCACGCGTGGTGGTGTCCAGCAACAGCCTGGCGGCGACCGACAACCCGATCGTGTATGCGCTGTCGTACAAGTACAAGCGGCGCAACATGCGCGAACTGGGCTTCAACATCTTCGAATACAAGCCATTCCCGCTGGATGCGCCGGTCGATTACCGCAACCTGCTGCCGGACCCGATTGCCGCGCCCGGGGGGGGAGACGAGGGCGACCGCAACCCGCTGATCGGTGGCAGTGCCGCCGGCAGCAACGCACGCAGTGGCAGCAGTAGTGGTTCGGGTGAAGGCAGCAGGCAGGGCCCGTTGAACCATCGCCACAGCGATGGTGCCTACGACAACGCACGCGCGCGCCGTCGCGCCGCCGGCAGCGAGGTGGAAACGCGCCTGCTGCGCACCGAGACGCGGCCGTCGTTCCTGGGCAGCAAGGCGGTCAACAAGCCGTTGCCGGTCACCCGCAAGGGCGCGCGCATGGGCTTGCATGCCAAGTCGCTGGTGGTCGACCGCCGCATCGGCGTGGTCGGCACCCACAACTTCGATCCGCGCAGCGAGAACTACAACACCGAAGGCGCGGTGATCATCGACGACCCGGTTTTTGCCGAGGAACTGGCGCAGAGCATCCTGCGTGACACCCACCCGCAGAACTCCTGGACGGTGGCGCCGCGGGCCAAGCCACCGGTGCTGTCGGGGCTGAACTACAGCGTCGGCAAGGCTTCCGAAGCGCTGCCCATCCTTGATTTCTGGCCGTGGCGCTACGCCACCGACTACGAGTTCAAGCCCGGCCCGGAGTGCCCGCAGCCGCTGCCGAGGCAGGATCCTGATTTCCATCGCTGCTACGTCGCCGTCGGCGACTTCCCCGAAGTCAACGTCGGCCCGAAGTGGCTGCTGGTACGCATGCTGACCGCATTCGGCGCCGGCCTTGTTCCCATCCTCTGAAGGTACCCGCATGGCCCAGGTCTTCCGCGAAGCCGTTTCCATCGAGCAGCTCAACGCGCTCAGCCGCAACACGGCGATTGAATCCCTGGGCATCGTCTTCAGCGCCGCCGGCGAGGACTGGCTGCAGGCCACCATGCCGGTGGATGAGCGCACCCGCCAGCCCTACGGCATCCTGCACGGCGGTGCCTCGGTGGTGCTGGCCGAGACCCTGGGCAGCAGCGCCGGCAACCTGTGCGTGGATACCGGCAAGCAGATCTGCGTGGGCCTGGAGATCAACGCCAACCACGTGCGCGCCGTGCGCTCGGGCACGGTCACCGGCACCGCCCGCGCGTTGCACGTCGGCCGCAGCACCCAGCTGTGGGAGATCCGCATCGAGGACGAGCAGGGCCGCCTGGTCTGCATCTCGCGGCTGACCCTGGCGGTGGTGGCTGCCGGTCACGGCTGAGCCCCCCGGGGCTCGTTGACGGTGGCGGAACCCAGCGTTCCCCGCCGATTGCCCCGGTCGATGGCTGTTATGGCCTAAATCGGCTGGCAGCGATGACGGCCCTCCGGTATCGTGCGCGGATGACTTCCCCCACTCCGGCCCCCCGTGGCGGCGTGGCGCGTGTGTGCCGTTACCTGTACCGCGTACCGCTGCTGTTGGTCCACATCATCGTGTTCCTGCCGCTCATCCTGATCGGCATGCTTCCGCCGTGGGGCGAGCTGCGCGTGGGCGAGGCGACCCTCGGCGCCAAGGTGGTCAACTGGTGGCAGGGTGGGCTGATGTGGATCTTCGGCTTCCGCCTGGTGCAGATCGGCAGGCCGTTGCCCGGTGCCGTGCTGTTCGTCGCCAACCACGTCAGCTGGGTCGACATCTGCATCCTGCACAGCCAGCGCATGATGGGCTTCGTCGCCAAGCGCGAGATCGCCAGCTGGCCGTTGGTCGGTTGGCTCGCCGCGCGCGGCCAGACCATCTTCCACCAGCGCGGCAACACCGAATCGCTCGGTGGCGTGATGCAGGTGATGGCCGGCCGCCTGCGCGAAGGCAAGGCCGTGGGCGTGTTCCCGGAAGGGCGGACCCGCGGCGGTCACGAAGTGGGCCCGTTCCACGCCCGCATCTTCCAGGCCGCGGTCGAGACCGGCGTGCCGGTGCAGCCGGTGGCTCTGGTGTACGGGGTGAAGGGCGACGCGCAGACCATCGTCGCGTTCGGCCCGAACGAGAGCTTCTTTGCCAATTTCCTGCGCCTGCTCGGCGAGCCGGCGCGACGTGCGGAAGTGCACTTCCTGGCACCGATCGGTGCACAGGACCTGGAAGGCCGTCGGCGCATCGCGGAAACCTCGCGCGCGCGCATCGTGGCGGCCATGAGCACCGGGTGAGGCTGCGGTGGCCCTGATCCCGCCACCTGTCCTGGACGCCGGCACGCCGACGCTGCATGCGGCTGACTACCAGCCACCGCGCTGGCTGCGCAATCCCCACCTGCAGTCGATGCTCAGCTCCAGCCGCATGCGCCTGCAGCGCGGCCTGCTGCTGCTGGCCGCCACCGGTGCGGTCAGCGAGGAGCTGATCCTGGATGGCGGCGATGGCGTTCGCCTGCAGGGCTGGCACAGCCATGTCGAAGGCCGCGAGCCCAAGGGCATCGCGCTGCTGCTGCATGGCTGGGAAGGCAGTGCCGAATCCAGCTACATGCGCATGGCGGCCGCGCGCATGCTGGAGCAGGGCTTCGACGTGGTGCGGCTGAACTTCCGCGACCACGGCAACACCCATCACCTCAACCCCGGCATCTTCCACTCCAACCTGATCGATGAAGTGGTGCATGCCGCGGGTGACGTCGCCCAGCGCTGGCCGCAGCTGCCGCTGGTGGCCGCCGGCTACTCGCTGGGCGGCAACTTCGTGCTGCGCCTGGCCCTGCGCGCACCGGCCGCCGGCGTGCCGCTGCAGCGCGTGGCCTCGGTGTGCCCGGTGCTCGACCCGGCGCTGACCATGGAAAGCATCGAGAACGGCCCGGCGATGTACGACTGGTACTTCCGCCGCAAGTGGGCCGGTTCGCTGCGCCGCAAGCGTGACCTGTTCCCCGAGCTGAGCGACTGCGACGACCGCGTGCTGAAGCTGGACATCCGCGCGCTGACCGCCTGGCTGGTCGAGCGCCACACCAGCTTCGGCTCGCTGCAGGCCTATTTCGATGGCTACTCTATTGCCGGTGACCGCCTGTCCACCCTGCAGGTGCCGGCCGACATCCTGATGGCACAGGATGACCCGGTGATCCCATATGCCACCTTCAACAACTGGCAGCTGCCACGCCAGGCGCACCTGGAAACCGCCTGCTGGGGCGGCCACTGCGGGTTCATCGAGAACTGGCGCGGCGACGGCTTCTCCGAACGCTGGGTCGCCCAGCGCCTGCAGCGGGTCCTGCGGGCCTGAACCGGCGGCAGCGCGCAGCCCGCTACAATGCGGGTTTGCACTTGAACCGGACTGCCATGCAAGACCAGATCATCCAAGCGTTGCGCCAGAACCAGGCCGACCAGGCCGTGCAGCTGGCCCAGGCGTGGACCCTTGACGAACCCGGCCAGGCCAACGCCCACCGCTGGCTGGCGCTTGCGCTGCAGCAGCAGGGCAACGCCGAGGAGGCGATGGAGGCCCTGCAGAAGGCGCTGCGGCTGGCCCCGGACGACGCCCAGCTGCACCTGCAGCATGCCGGCCTTCTGCTGGCACTGCGCCAGTTCGAGGGTGCCGACGAAGCACTGGTGCGCACCACCGGCCTCGATCCGAACTCGTTCTCCGCCTATCTGATGCAGGCGCACCTGGCGATCGGCCGCAATGACTTCGACGAAGCGCAGCGCATCTCGACCCTGGCCGCGCGCGTGGAGCCGGACCATCCGGAACTGCTGACCATCGACGGCATGGTTGCACTGCGCCGCGGTGATGCGGACCGCGCACTGGCGCTGCTGTCGGCGGCCAGCAAGGCGCTGCCGGACGATACCCGCGTGCTGTACGCGCTGGGCTTTGCCTACCTCGGCAAGGACATGCTGGCGTTCGCCGAGCAGTCGTTCCGCCGCGTGCTGGAACTCAATCCGTCGCTGTCCTCGCTGCATGGCCTGGTGGTGCAGCTGGCACTGCGCCAGGGCAACGTGCCGGCCGCCGCCGAGGCCATGCAGGTGGCCCTGCAGCAGCCGGAGATGGACGTACCGTCGATGCGCCGCCTGGCGGGTGAGCTGTCGCTGCGCAATGGCCAGCCGCTGCAGGCCCTGGACTACCTGCTGCCGCTGCTGGAGACGCAGCCGGAAGACCGCCAGGTGCTGCAGCTGCTGCTGATGTCCTGGCAGCGCCTGGGCCGCGAGGACGAAGCGCGCGCACGCCTGGATGCGGTGCTGGACAGCAACGACCAGCTGCACGACGTGTGGCTGGCGCGACTGGCCATCGAGCAGGTGGGCAGCGAAAGCGCCGTGACCGCGGTCGAGCGCTGGATGGCGGCCATGCCCGCGCACCTGCCGGCCCTGGAGGCGCGCCTGCGCCTGCATGACATGGTCGGCGAACATGCTCAGGCTGAAGCGATCGCCGAACGCATCGTCAGCCTGGAACCGGGCCGCGTCAGCGGCGAGACCCGCCTGGTCGAAGGCCTGCTGCAGCGCGATCCCGCCGCCGCCGTGGCCCGCGTGCAGGCGCTGATCGAGCTGGCGCCGGAAGACCATCGCGCCGACCTGCGGACGTGGATGGGCGAGATCCAGGACCGCGCCGGGCAGCCGCAGGACGCGCTGCGCACGTGGCTGTCGCTGCAGGCCGACCAGGCACCGCAGCGCTTGCCACTGCCGCCACAGGCCAAGTCCCCGCCGAGCTGGCCGGACAAGGGCAGCATCGACGGCGATGCCAGCTCCGCGCCGATCTTCCTCTGGGGCGCGCCGGGTTCGGGCGTTGAGCGCGTGGCAACCGGCCTGGCCGCTGCCAGCCCGGTGCTGCGCAGCGACCGCTACACCAACACGCCGCCCGATGATGCGTTCCAGAACTACAACACGCTGCAGGACCTGGCCTCGGGCGTGCTGACGCCGGAGCGGCTGGTGCAGCGCTGGCGTGAACAGCTGCCGGCACGTGGCCTGCAGAGCGACACCGTGATCGACTGGCTGCTGTGGTGGGACAACGCCCTGCTGTGGGCGCTGCGCCCGCAGCTGCCGCAGGGCCGCCTGGTGCTGGTGCTGCGCGACCCGCGCGACATGCTGCTGGACTGGGTGGCCTACGGTGCCGCCGCGCCGCTGGCGATGACGTCGTTGGCCGAAGCCAGTGAATGGCTGACCCGCGCGCTGAACCAGATCGCCACGCTGCATGAGGATGACCTGTACCCGCACGTGCTGCTGCGCATCGACCAGATCGGCAACGATCCGCAGGCGATGGCCGAACTGCTGGGTCGCCTGTTCGAGCGGCCGATGCCGCCGGCGGCACAGCTGGGCGCCCCGCGCCTGCCTGCCGGCCACTGGCGCAACTACCGCGACGTGATGAGCGCCGCCTTCGCCCAGCTCACGCCGGTTGCGGTGCGCCTGGGCTACCCGGAAGAGTGAGGAGAGTCCGATGCAGCTGACCAGCCACAGCCTGACCAACGGCGCACCGATCGATCGTGAGTTCGCCGCGGGCGACGCCAACGGTTTCGCCCCCGACCGCAACCCGCACCTGGCCTGGAGCGGGGTGCCAGCCGGCACCCGTTCGTTCCTGCTGGTATGCGTGGACCCGGACGTGCCGACCGTGCCGGAGACGGTTGGCCGCAATGACATGACGGTGCCGCGCGACCAGCCGCGCTGCGACTTCGTGCACTGGGTGATGGCCGATATCCCGGCCACGGTGCAGGAGATCGCCGCTGGCAGCTGCAGCGACGGCTTCGTGGTGAAGGGCAAGCCCGCTCCCGCCGGCCCGGCCGGCAGCCGCCAGGGCCTGAACGACTTCACCGGCTGGTTCGCGGGCAACCCGGACATGGCCGGTGACTACCTGGGCTATGACGGCCCGTATCCGCCGTTCAACGACGAGCGCATGCACCGCTACTTCTTCCGGGTATTCGCGCTGGACGTGGCGTCGCTGGACCTGCCGCAGCGCTTCACCGCCGCCGACGCGTACCGCGCCATGCACGGCCACGTGCTGGCCGAAGCCGCACTGCATGGCACCTACACGTTGAACCCGGCGCTGGGCTGAGCAGCACACAGGGTAGAGCCGAGCCGATGCTCGGCTGCTTCTGCTACACGATTGACCGGCAGTAATCGGCAAACCGCGCCAGGAACGTATCAGCGTCGGCGCGGTGCACCTTCGACTGCAGTACGTCAATCACCTGCTCGGGCTCCAGGCCAAGCACCGGTACACGCAGGAACAGCGTTGTGCTGAACGCGGCACTGACCGTGGACAGCACCGCGCGCAGTTCCTGCAGCATGTCCTCGCCACGATGGGACGCGTGCACCAACGCAATGGGCCGACCGACGATCTGGTCGCCGGATACCAGCCAGTCAATCGCATTCTTGAGCCCGCCGGGAATGCCGCGCACGTATTCCGGGCTGCATACCAGCACGCCATCGCTGTGCGCGATGGCCGCCTTGAAGCAGGTCACGCTGCCAGGTTCGTCGGCGCCTTCCAGATCCGGGGAGAACACCGGCAGTTCGCCGATGCCAGTGTAGACCTCAATCTCCATTCCGGGCGGTGCGATGGCCTTCAGCGCCATCAGCAGAGCGGTGTTGGTCGACCGCCGGCGTACGCTTCCGGAGAGGGCAAGAATCTTCATCGCGGAACGTTAGCATGCAGGATCCGCGGGATTTCAGCCGGGCGCGGGCTCGGCTCTACCTTCCATTCGTTGGCAGCGGTGCCGGTTCGAACACCGCGGTGTCGCCCTGCGCGTTGCGCAGTACCAGCGCGCCGCGGTCATCCAGCTCAAGCGTCGGTGCCGGGCTCCGGCTGCTCATCAGCGTTCCAGCACGTTCCTGCTGCACGACGATGTCACCACGCATGCATCCGGCCACTGTCTGGATGCCGTTCTCCAGGATCAGTGCGTTGCCCTGCATCCGGTACTGGCTGCTGACGTTGTTGCACAGGTTCAACTCGCTCAGGTAACCGTGCCCGAAGTGCAGCGTATAGGGCGCGCGACCGCGGACGAACAACGCGCCGATGCGCCTGCCCTTTGCATCTGTGGCGCGGGTGAGCTGCCATGTGTGGGCTTCGAGCTGGGCGGTGGTGGGCGTGCTGGCAGCGGAGGCATCGACGCACACGGCCAGCAGTGCAGTGGCCAGGAGGACGGGGACGTGCTTCATGCCGATCTCCCAGATGCATGTGGGTAGTGCCGGCCGCTGGCCGGCAACGTCCGTGTGCTGCCGGCGCCAGGCGTGGCAGCCGGCCAGCGGCCGGCGCTACAACCTGCAACGCAATGAAGAAGGGCGGCCTTTCGGCCGCCCTTCCATCGTTTTATTTCTCCTCGATGGCCGACTCGACCACCATGTCCAGCACGTACGCCTGCGACGGCGCATCGGCCGGCGGGTTCTTCACCTCGTAGCGCTTCACGCGCACCACGTTGCGCACGCCGTCTTCGTGGGTGTAGCCCTCGATGTTGCCGTAGAAGTTCTCGAACTTGCCTGGCTCGCCCTGCTTCAGGCCCTTGTCGTCGAACTTCACTTCACGCACCTGCAGGCACTGGTAGTCCGGGATCAGCGGGTGCGAGCACTTTTCGGTCTTCGCAGCCACTTCCAGGAACACGGTTTCGCCGGCGCCGCCATAGCGGGTTTCAGCGGTCGGTTCCGGGTTGAAGACCAGCACGTCGCCCTTGGCAGTGGTCAGGGTCAGCTTGCCATCGGCATCCTGCGTGGCCTTCAGCTCGCCCTGCAGGCGGCTCGACACGGCCTCGTCCAGCGCCATCAGCGCCTTGTCGGTGCAGGCCATCATGGTGGACGCCATCGCGCCCACGGTCAGCTTGCCGTCGGCCAGGGTGTAGCTGCCGCCCATGTGGTTGCAGGCGTTGCTGACCGACAGGCGGCCGTCGGCGAAGTCCAGGGTGACCGGCTTGTCTTCACGGGCGAACAGCGCGTCGATGCGCTTGCCGTCGGCACCGGTGGCCTGCTGCAGCAGCCAGTGCTGGCTCTGCAGGCGCTGCGCGTCCAGGTGCGCCAGCGTCTGCTGGTCTGCTGCCTTGGCCGCGGCCGGGGCCACGTCGTCGCCGCCGTTGCCGGCCGGGGCCGGGGTCTGGCTGCAGGCGGCCATCAGGGCCAGCGGGAGGAGCAGGGTGAGCTTGCGGTTCATGGTGATTCTCCTTGGGGAACCGTGGGGGAAACGGGGTGGGGCCGGCAACGGGGTTACCGTGCCCCGGCGCTGTTCAGCTGCCGGAAGGCAACCACAGCAGCAGCGCCGCGCCCAGCGCGATGCGGTAGATGGCGAAGGCGGTGAACTTGTGCGACTTGATGTAGCCCATCAGCCACTTCACTACGACGAAGCCGGTGACGGCCGCGGCAAGGAAGGCCACGCCCACCTCGGTCCAGTTCTCGCTGCCCAGCTGCCCGGCCCTGGCCATCTCCAGGAAGGTGTAGGCGCTGGCGGCGAACATGGTGGGGATGCCGACCAGGAACACGAACTCGGCGGCGGCGGCACGGCGGCTCAGGCCCAGCAGCATGGCCAGGAAGATCGCCGAGGCCGAGCGCGAGGTGCCCGGGAACACACCGGCCACCACCTGCGCCAGGCCCACGCCGATCGCTACCGTCCAGGTCACCTGATCGCGGTCGGGCAGGCGCGCGGTGTAGGCCTCCACCAGCAGCATCCAGACGCCACCGATGATCAGTGCCCAGGCCACCGGGCTGACCGTTTCCGGCAGCGACCAGCCGGCCTTGCGCACGACCAGGCCGACCACCGCGGTGACCAGGAAGGCGGCCCCCAGCTTGAACACGTACTCGCGGTTCTCGCGCTGGTTGAAGCCGGTGGCCAGCTGCAGCAGGCGCTGGCGGAACACCAGCACCACGGCCACGATCGCGCCGGCCTGGATGACGATGTTGAAGAAGTCCGAGCGGGCCCCCAGCCAGTGCTGGGCGATGAGCAGATGGCCGGTGCTGGAGATCGGCAGGAATTCGGTCAAGCCTTCGAGGATGCCCAGCAGCAGGGCGGAGAGCAGGTCGGACATGGACGGTGCGTGCACGCGCGGCGGAAGGAAGAAGGTCGAGAGGATAGACGATCCCTGCTGCACCAAACGGGTGCGTCTGGTGACCGGCGCACCCGTTTGGTGCGCCCCGCTCTGCACCCGCACGGGGCGGTCTTTTTGAAATCAATGACTTGCGGCATCTGAAAAGTTGGCACGGTCATTGCTGTACCTCAGCAGGCATTCATCCCCATCCGAGGTCGTACCGATGTCCGTGGAAAACGTTGAGAAGCTGATCAAGGACAACCAGATCGAGTTCGTCGATCTGCGCTTTGTCGACATGCGTGGTGTCGAGCAGCACGTGACCTTCCCGGTCAGCATCATCGAGCCGTCGCTGTTCGAAGAAGGCAAGATGTTCGACGGCAGCTCGATCGCCGGCTGGAAGGGCATCAACGAGTCGGACATGGTGCTGCTGCCGGATACCGCCAGCGCCTACGTCGACCCGTTCTACGCCGATCCGACCATCGTGATCAGCTGCGACATCCTGGACCCGGCCACCATGCAGCCGTATGGCCGTTGCCCGCGCGGCATCGCCAAGCGCGCCGAGGCCTACCTGAAGTCCTCCGGCATCGCCGAAACCGCGTTCTTCGGCCCGGAACCGGAATTCTTCATCTTCGATTCGGTCCGTTTTGCCAATGAAATGGGCAACACCTTCTTCAAGGTCGATTCCGAAGAAGCCGCCTGGAACAGCGGCGCCAAGTACGACGGCGCCAACAGCGGCTACCGTCCGGGCGTGAAGGGCGGTTACTTCCCGGTTCCGCCGACCGACACCCTGCACGACCTGCGCGCCGAGATGTGCAAGACTCTGGAACAGGTCGGCATCGAAGTGGAAGTGCAGCACCACGAAGTGGCCACCGCCGGCCAGTGCGAGATCGGCACCAAGTTCAGCACCCTGGTGCAGAAGGCCGACGAACTGTTGCGCATGAAGTACGTCATCAAGAACGTCGCGCACCGCAATGGCAAGACCGTCACCTTCATGCCCAAGCCGATCGTCGGCGACAACGGCAGCGGCATGCACGTGCACCAGTCGCTGTCCAAGGGCGGCACCAACCTGTTCTCCGGTGACGGCTACGGCGGCCTGAGCCAGCTGGCGCTGTGGTACATCGGCGGCATCTTCAAGCACGCCAAGGCCATCAATGCCTTCGCCAACTCGGGCACCAACAGCTACAAGCGCCTGGTGCCGGGCTTCGAAGCGCCGGTGATGCTGGCCTACTCGGCCCGCAACCGCTCGGCCTCGTGCCGCATTCCGTGGGTGTCCAACCCGAAGGCACGCCGCATCGAAATGCGCTTCCCGGACCCGATCCAGTCCGGCTACCTGACCTTCACCGCGCTGATGATGGCCGGCCTGGACGGCATCAAGAACCAGATCGACCCGGGCGCACCGAGCGACAAGGACCTGTACGACCTGCCGCCGGAAGAAGAGAAGCTGATCCCGCAGGTCTGCTCCTCGCTGGACCAGGCGCTGGAAGCGCTGGACAAGGACCGCGAGTTCCTGAAGGCCGGTGGCGTGATGAGCGACGACTTCATCGACGGCTACATCGCGCTGAAGATGCAGGAAGTGACCAAGTTCCGCGCGGCCACCCACCCGCTGGAATACCAGCTGTACTACGCCAGCTGACCGGATGCGATGGCGGTGGGCTTCCCCCTCCCACCCGCCGCCATCGCTTCCGTTTTCGCGGCTGGGGAGCCGCAAGGCGGGCGCAGGCCCGCCGTTGTAGAGCGGACGGTGGTAGAGCGGACTGTTAGTCCGCTGAACTTCAATCCGCTTATCCAGGGGCAAGAGAGAGACCGGATACGCGACCAGGGCCGCCCTCCCTCCCGCGTCGGTCGTGCAAGGAGAGAGGCACGGCCGTCCCGGCCCTGTACGTGTCCGGTGCAACAGCCACGGCCATCACCCTGATGGCCGCTGGTTGCCTGATGCCAACGCGCGCTGGCGCGCTGGCCCCATCCACCATCGGGACATGCGCATGAAACTGATCTCCGCCATCATCCGGCCGTTCAAGCTCGACGAGGTCCGCGAGGCCCTGTCCGACGCAGGCGTGTCGGGCATCACCGTGACCGAAGTGAAAGGCTTCGGCCGCCAGAAGGGCCACACCGAGCTGTATCGCGGCGCCGAGTACGTCGTCGATTTCCTGCCCAAGATCAAGATCGAAACCGTGGTCACCGACGAACGTGCCGATGCGGTGATCGAAGCGATCCAGTCGTCGGCAGGCACCGGCAAGATCGGTGACGGCAAGATCTTCGTCACCGCCGTCGAACAGGTCATCCGCATCCGCACCGGCGAAATCGGTGCCGACGCGCTGTAACCCCCTTCCGGAGACTCCCCCATGAAGATGCGCTTTCTCACCGGGTGGCAAGCCCGGTTCCATGTCGTGTGGCTGTTGATGCTGCTCAGCGCGTTCGCCGTCGGTGCGTGGCCGGGCAGCGCCCATGCCCAGGCACAGGTGTCGCCGCTGCCGAGCGAAACCGTTGCGGTCGAACCGCTGCAGGACCCTGCAGCTGCAGCCGCTGCGCCGGCCGTGGCCGAAGCGGCCGCTGCCTATGATCGTGGCGACGTGGCCTGGATGCTCACCTCAACCCTGCTGGTACTGATGATGGTGGTGCCGGGCCTGGCCCTGTTCTACGGCGGCCTGGTGCGTTCGAAGAACGTGCTTTCGGTGCTCAGCCAGATCCTGGTGGTGTTCTCGCTGGTGCTGCTGCTATGGGTGGCCTATGGCTACAGCGCGGTGTTCAGCGCCGGCAATCCGTTCTTCGGCTCGTTCACCGAATTCGCCTTCCTCAAGGGCTTCACCCCCGAGTCGGTGGGCAACACGCCGATCAAGGGACTGCCGGACTATCTGTTCGTCGCCTTCCAGTCGACCTTCGCCGGCATCACCACCGCGCTGATCGTCGGTGCCTTCGCCGAGCGCATCAAGTTCCGCGCGGTGCTGCTGTTCTCGGCGCTGTGGTTCACCCTCAGCTACATCCCGATGGCCCACATCGTCTGGGGTGGCGGCTACCTGGGTGAACTGGGCGCGATCGATTTCGCGGGCGGCACCGTGGTGCACATCAACGCCGGTGTGGCCGGTCTGGTCGCTGCCTGGTTCGTCGGCAAGCGTCTGGGCTATGGGCAGACCGCGCTGAAGCCGCACAACGTGCCGTTCACCTACATCGGCGCGATGCTGCTGTGGGTGGGCTGGTTCGGCTTCAACGCAGGCTCGGCGGCAGCGGCCGATACCGTGGCCTCGCTGGCCTTCCTCAATACCGTACTGGCCACGGCAGCGGCCGTGCTCGGCTGGACGCTGGTGGAAGCGATCAGCAAGGGCAAGCCGTCGGCACTGGGTGCCGCCTCGGGCGCGGTGGCCGGCCTGGTCGGCATCACCCCGGCCTGCGGCACCGTCGGCCCGCTTGGCGCGATCATCATCGGCTTTGTCGCCGGCGTGGTCTGCGTCTGGGGGGTGACCGGTCTCAAGCGCCTGCTGAAAGTGGACGACACCGCCGACGTGTTCGGTGTGCACGGTGTCGGCGGCATCGTCGGCGCGATTCTCACCGGTGTGTTCAGTGCACAGTCGCTGGGTGGCACCAAGGCCGATCTGGATATCGGCCATCAGGTCTGGGTGCAAGTGGTCAGCGTGGGCCTGACCGTGGTGTGGTCGGCGGTGGTGACCACGCTGATCCTGCTGGTGGTGCGCAGCGTGGTCGGCCTGCGCGTGACCGAGGAAGCCGAGCGCACCGGTCTGGACGTCACCTCGCACGGCGAATCGGCCTACGAGGCCTGACCGGTTTCACGGTTTCAAGGGCGTCCCGCCACTGCTGCGCTGCACGCAGTGGCGGGCGTCAGGTACAGGTTTTCCTTGTGCCACCGGCATCAGTCGACGCAATGACGGAGCTCTGCTGGTTCCAGTGTAGATCCAGGGCTCTGCCCGCTGGCGGAATACCCTCCGTCGGACATCACACTTTGCCTTGAAGGCTTGCGCCAGCGTGGTTCGCTGGTGCTTTTTCCTGCCACACGATTCCCTTACAGTGCTGCCTCTTCCAGCCGCATCTTCGTCGGTCTGGCAGTCATCAGCAGGGAAAAGCATCGTGGAACAGGGACGTAAAGTACGCAGCCGGGTGTTGCAGTGGCGGTTGTCCGTGGGCGTGGCATTGGCCATCACTGGCCTCCAGGCGCCGGCATGGGCACAGACGGTGTCACCGGAGCAGGAACTGCTCCGGCAGCAGGAGCGCGAGCGCGTGCTGCGTGAACAGCAGGAATCCACACCGGATGTGCGCCTGCAGCCAGCCACCGAAGACCTCGGCCGCCTGCCGGTTGATGAGTCGCCCTGTTTCACCATCACCACCATCGCGCTGCAGGGCGAGCTTGCCGACCGCTTCCGCTGGGCGCTGGCGGCAGCCGATCCCCGCAGCAATCCCGCCACCGGGCGCTGCCTGGGTACGGCGGGCGTGGACATCGTGATGAAGCGCGTGCAGAACGCGATCATCGAGCGCGGCTACGTCACCACCCGCATCCTTGCCGCACCACAGGACCTGAAGACCGGCGTGCTGATGCTCACGGTCGTGCCAGGGCGGGTCAACGCCATCCGCTTCGCGGACGGAGAAGGCCGTACCCCCACCCTCTGGAATGCGATGCCGGTGACGCGTGGCGAGGTGCTGAACCTGCGTGACATCGAGCAGGCGCTGGAGAACCTGCAGCGCGTGCCGACCGCCTCGGTGGACATACAGATCGCGCCACCGGCCGATGGCGCGGCCGCCAAACCCGGCGAAAGCGACCTGGTGATCAGCTGGAAGCAGGCGCGTCCGGTACGCGTCAACCTGACCCTGGACGATGCCGGCAGCCAGAGCACGGGCAAGATGCAGGCCGGTGCCACGGTGTCGGTGGACAACCCTGCGGGCCTGAGCGATCTGTTCTACGTCAACGTGGGCAGATCGCTGTTCAACGGCAGCGAACGTGGCACCGACAGTTGGGCGGCGCACTACAGCGTACCGCTGGGCGGTTGGCTGCTGGGTGCCAACGCCAGCAAGTACGACTATGAGCAGACCGTTGCCGGTGCGTTCGAGAACTACGTCTACAGCGGCTCCAGCCGCAATGCGGAACTGCGGCTGACCCGCATGCTGTTCCGCAACGCGCATGCCAAGACCAGCATGTACGCGCGTGGCTGGTACCGCGAATCGGACAACTTCATCAACGATACCGAGATCGAAGTGCAGCGCCGGCGTATGGCCGGCTGGGAGCTGGGCCTGGGCCACCGTCACTTCATCGGCAAGGCGACACTGGATGTGAACCTGGCGTACCGCAAGGGTACCGGTGCCTTCAACGCGTTGCGTGCGCCGGAAGAGGCGTTTGGCGAAGGCACGGCGCATGGCCGCATCTATACCGCGGACGCGCAGCTGGTCCTGCCGCTGCAGTGGGGCAAGCAGAGCCTGCGCTACATCGGCAGCTGGCGTGCGCAGTGGAACCGCTCGCCATTGGTGCCGCAGGACCGGTTCTCCATTGGTGGCCGCTACACCGTGCGTGGCTTTGATGGCGAAATGTCGCTGACCGGTGAGCGTGGCTGGTTGCTGCGCAATGAAGTGGGCGTGCCCCTGGGCGGCGGCGTGGAGGCCTACGTCGCCGTTGATCACGGGCGTGTCGCCGGCCCGTCCACGGCCCGACTGCTGGGCGACCGGCTCACCGGTACGGCCCTCGGGCTTCGCGGTGGCACCCGCCACATCAACTGGGATGCGTTCGTCGGCAGCCCGCTGTCCAAGCCGCGTGGCTTCCAGACCGCCTACACCACCTTCGGAATGAACCTGGGCGTCTCGTTCTGACGCCTGCACATGACCGGCCTGCGCAGTCCCCTGCGCGGCCAACACGATGCCGCAGCCTGCTGCGCATACAACCCAACAGCACCGAAAGGAATCAGCGCCGTGAACAAAGTCTACCGTCTGGTCTTCAACCGTACGCTCGGCGTCATGCAGGTCGCCTCCGAGCTGGTCAACGCTGCACACGGCGGGGTAGACCACCGCGGCGGCAATACCGTCGGCACCCTGCGGCCGATCAGTTTCGCGCTCTGGCTGGTGCTGGGCTGGGTGGGATTGGTGCAGCCGCTGTCCGCGCAGCAGGCGCCGGCCGATCCCGGCCGTATTGCCGCCGACCCCGGCGCACCGGCAAACCAGCGCCCGACGGTGATCACCTCGGCCAACGGCACGCCGCAGGTGAACATCACCACGCCCAGCGCCGGCGGTGTGTCGCGCAACACCTACCAGCAGTTCGACGTCGGCCAGCAGGGTGTCATCCTCAACAACTCGCGCGGCGACGTGCAGACCCAGCTGGGTGGCTGGGTGCAGGGCAATCCGTGGCTGGCCACCGGTACCGCGCGTGTCATCCTCAACGAGGTCAACAGCAGCAACCCCAGCCACCTCAATGGCTACGTGGAGGTCGCGGGTGCGCGGGCGCAGGTGGTCATCGCCAACCCGGCCGGCATCCAGGTCAATGGCGCAGGCTTCCTCAACGCCAGCCGGGTGACCCTCACCACCGGCACGCCGATCGTCACCAATGGCGTGCTGGACGGGTATCGCGTGGAAGGCGGCAGCATCGGAGTCGGTGGTGCAGGCCTGGATACCAGTCGCGCCGACTACACCGACATCATCACCCGTTCGTTGCAGGTCAACGCCGGCATCTGGGCCAACCAGCTGCAGGCCAGCCTGGGAAGCAACGTGGTCAGTGCCGACCACAGCAGTGTCCAGGCGCAGAAGCCGGCTTCTGCGGCGCCCGTCTTCGCGCTGGACGTGGGCGCACTGGGCGGCATGTACGCCAATCGGATCTGGCTGGTCGGCAACGAACACGGCGTGGGCGTGCGCAACGCCGGCAAGATCGGCGCGCAGGCCGGTGAACTGGTGGTCACCGCCGATGGCCGGCTGGAGAATGTCGGCGCGATGCATGCGCAGCAGGACACCCGCATCGACGCCAGCGGCGGGATTGCCAATGCCGGCACGCTCAGTGCCGAGCGCGAGCTGCGCGTGCAGACCCCGGTAGACGTCGACAATAGTGGTGGCACGCTCAATGCGCGCCGCATCGAAGTGAACGCCGATGCGCTGCGCAATCGTGGCGGCAGCATTGAACAGCTCGGAACGCAGGCGCTGCAGCTGCAGGCGGCCGATGTCAGCAATCTGCAGGGCCGCATCGGCAACGTGGCCAGCGTCTCGCCGGGTACCGGCACCGGTACCCCGCCTGGCACCGGTACGCCCGGAACCGGGACGCCGGGTACGGGCAATCCGGGCACCGGCGCGCCCGGCACGGGTACCCCGGGCACCGGCTCTCCGGGCACCGGCACCCCGCCGGTCACGCCGCTCCCGCCCCTGGCAACCGGCATGCTCAACATCGCCGGAACCCTGAGCAACGACGGTGGCCGCATTGAAGCCAGCGGTGACCTGCAGCTCAGCGCCCGCAACAGCCTCGACAACAGCGACGGTACGCTGGGCGCCAGTACCCTGCAGGTACAGGGACAGGCGCTGCGCAACATGCGCGGCACCCTGCAGGTCCAGGGACAGGCGCTGCGCAACATGCGCGGCACCCTGCAGGTCCAGGGTGCGGCCAGCGCGCAGGTGCAGCAGCTGGACAACAGCGCCGGCCGCATGACCTTCGCCCGTGGCTTCGAGTTGAAGGCGCAGTCGGCGATCAATCGTGGCGGCAGCCTTGCCCACGGTGGCAGCGCGGCGACGACCTGGACGATCGGTCAGCTCGACAACGGCGAGGGCAGCATCTCCAGCAATGCCACGCGCCTGGGTCTGGACATCGGCACCCTGGTCAACACGAAGGGCAACATCAACCACGCCGGCAGCGAAGGGCTACTGCTGCGAGCGGAGGTACTGGAGGGTGTACAGGGCAGCATCGCTACCGCAGGCGCGGCAGACCTGCTGCTGGGTCGTGCCGACCACCGCGGCGCGCAGCTGGTCGCCCGCCAGCTCGAGCTGACGGCACGGGATTTCGACAACCGTGGTGGCCGCGTGCTGTCCACCGGCCAGCAGGCCAGTACGCTCAGCGTGCGCAATCATCTGGACAACAGCGACGGTGGCCTGCTGGCCAGCAATGCCGACCTGCAGATCGACGCAGCATCCTTTGGCAATGCCGCAGGTACCGTGCAGCAGGCGGGTACCGGCAACCTGCGCATCACCACCGCCAACCTGCAGGGCCAGGGCGGCACCGTCCTCAGCAACGGTACCCTGCAGCTGCACGGCGATACCCTCAACCTGCGCAATGGCACCACCGCTGCACAGCGCATCGATGTGCGTGCCGGCGACCTGACCACCGCGGGCGGCACGCTGACCTCGACGGGCAGTGATGCATTGCGCCTGCAGGTCGCGCGCACCCTGGACAACAGCGGCGGCACCGTGGGTGCCAATGGTGCGCTGGACATCAACGGCGGCACCGTCATCAACGATGGCGGCAAGCTGATCGCCGCAGGCACCGGCACCAGCCGCATCCATGCCAGCCAGCGGCTGCAGAACCAGCGCGGCCTGCTGTCCGGCAATGGCGACCTGGACATCACGGCCGATGGCCTGCTGAACGAGGGCGGCAGCATCGACCACGCCGGCACCGGCACGCTGAAGATCAACGCGACCTCGGTGCAGGGGACCGGTGGCAGCATTGCCAGCAACGGTCAGCTGCAGTTGAGCGGGCAGCAGCTGGACCTGCAGAAGGGCAGCACCCGCGCCCGTGACGTGAAGATCGATGCTGCCGGGCTGGACATCAGTGGCGGCAGCCTGCTGTCACTGGGCGAAAATGCGATGCAGCTGCAGGTGCAGGGCCTGCTGCGCAACGACGGCGGCAGCATCAGTGCCAACGGCGCCCAGCAGATCCACGCGGGCGCGCTGTCCAACCGCGGCGGCGCGCTCAACTCGGCCGGTACCGCGGCGTCGCAGATCCGGGTCGACGGCACGCTCGACAACAGCGGCGGCAGCATTGCCAGCAATGCGGGCAACCTGCAGCTGCAGAGCGGCGCCCTGATGAACGCAGGTGGCACGCTCAGCCATGCAGGTACCGCCGGCCTGGTCATCGACACCGGGCGCCTGGACGGCGCGAAGGGACAGATCGCCACCGCCGGCGCACTGCAGCTCAACGCGGCCGAAGTCGATCACCAGGGCGCGTCGCTGACCGCCACGCAACTGGACATCACGGCAGCCGGGTGGAACAACCGGGGCGGACGCATCGTCGCCACTGGCACCGGCAGCAATACGCTGCGCGTGCAGGGCACGCTGGACAACGGCAATGGCGGCACCCTCGCCAGCAACGGCAACCTGGATATCCACGCGCGCACCTTCGGCAATGCCGGGGGAACCGTGCAGCAGGCCGGTTCCGGCAGCCTGGCCATCACCACGCAGGACCTGACCGGTGCCGGCGGCACCCTGCTCAGCAATGGTTCGCTGGACCTGCAGGGCGACAGCCTCGATCTGCGCGAGGGCACCACGACGGCGCAACGCATCAGCATCGATGGTGACAGCGTGATCACGGCAGGTGGTCAGTTGAGCGCGCTGGGCGCCCAGCCCCTTCAGCTGCAGGCCCGCAGCCTGCTCGACAATACCGGCGGAACGCTGGGCAGCAATGGCGCCATCGACGTACGCGCAGGGCGCTTTGTCAACGACCATGGCAAGCTGATTGCGGCCGGTGAAGCGGCCTCTGCGATCCGGGCTGCACAGCTGGAGAACCGCAGCGGCTCGATCTCTGCCAACGGCAACCTGCACATCGAGGCGGAAACACTGTCGGGCCAGGGCGGGAGCATCGGTACTGCCCGCGCGCTGGATCTGCAGGGCGGGTCGTTGGACCTGCGCGGCGGTACCGTGGCGGCCGAGCAGCTCGACATCGTGGCCGGCAGCCTGGACAACAGTGCGGGTGCGCTGCGCGCTACGGGCAGTGGAACGCTGGCGATGCAGATCAGCGGTCGCTTGGCCAACGACGCTGGCACCATCGCCAGCAACGGTGCCCAGAACATTCAAGCCGGCGAGCTTTCCAACCGCGGCGGCACGCTCAGTTCGGCAGGCAGCGCTTCCACCGAGCTGCACGTGGATGGCCTGTTCGACAACAGCAACGGCGTGCTGGCCAGCAATGGTGCGGCGCTGAAGATCGACGCCGGCAGCATGGCCAACGTCAAGGGCACGCTCAGCCATGCCGGCAGCCAGGGCCTGCTGCTGCGCACCGGGCAACTGGATGGCCAGGGCGGCACCATCGCCAGCGCGGGCGCCATCACCCTGCAGGCGGGCAGCGTGGACCATCGCGGCGCCACCCTGCAGGCCGAGCGCATCGCGCTGGACGCACAGTCCTTCGACAACCGGGCCGGCAAGGTCATGGCGACGGGTGCGGAGGGCAGCCGGATCGACGTGGTCGGCAGCCTGGACAACGGCGGGGGGGGCCTGCTGGCCAGCAATGGCGACCTGGGCATCCAGGCGGCGGTGTTCGGCAATGCCGGCGGTACCGTGCAGCACGCTGGCGAAGGCGTGCTGTCGATCAATGCTGGAACGCTCAACGGTACGGGCGGCACGCTGGTCAGCAATGGCAGCCTGCTGCTCAAGGGCACCACCACCGACCTGCGGGCGGGTGTCACCTCGGCCAAGCGGATCGAGGTGGATACCGGCACCCTGATCACCGCCGGCGGCACGCTGACCGCGACCGGCGGCGACATGCTGCGGCTGAGCGCGCGCGAACGCATCGACAACAGCGGCGGCACCGTATCCAGCAACGGTGGGCTGGACCTGCGCAGCGCCGTGCTGGTCAATGCTGGCGGTACGCTGCAGTCCGCCGGCACCGCAGCGAGCCAGCTGAGCATCGGCCAGGACCTCAACAACCGTGGCGGCCGCATTCTGGCCAACGGTGGGCTCGGCATCACCTCAGGCAGCATCGACAACCAGGGCGGCACGCTGCACAGCGCAGCACGCCTGGTGGCAAAGGCCGATGGCCTGCTCGACAACAGCAACAAGGGCGTGATTGCCAGCGGCGCGGGCATGCAGCTGGCAGCGGCTTCGCTGGACAATCGCACCGGCAGCATCGAGCAGGCGGGCGACAGCCTGTTGCAGATCGATGCCGACACGCTGCAGGGTCATGCCGGCCGCATCGTCAGCAATGGCGAGCTGCAACTGAAGGGCGAGACCATCGATCTCAGTGCGGGCACCACGGCCGCGCAGCAGGTCAGCATCGAGGCCGGCCAGCTGGACAACACGGCGGGTACGCTGAACGCTACCGGCAACCAGGCGATGTCGCTGCAGGTACGCGGCGCGCTGGGCAATGACGGCGGCACCATCGCTGCCAACGGTGCGCAGCAGATCAGCGCCGGTTCGCTGTCGAATGCGGGCGGTACCTTGAGCTCGGCAGGTACGTCCGACAGCCGGATCACCGTCACCGGCCGTTTCAACAACGGCGGCGGCACCCTCGCCAGCAATGCCGGCAACCTGCGTGTCGATGCCGGGCAGCTGGTCAATGCCGCGGGCAGCATCGTCCATGCAGGGAAGGGCGTATTGACCTTACAGGCCACCCAGCTGGACGGCGCCGGCGGCAGCATCGCCACGGCAGGCGGATTGCAGCTGGATGCGGTGACCGTGGACCATCGCGGCGCCACCCTCACTGCCGATCACTTCGCCCTCAACGCCGACCGCTTCGACAACCAGAACGGCAAGCTGCTGGCGACGGGCACGCAGGCCAGCACCGTGCAGGCCACCACGTCACTGGACAATGGCGGCAACGGCCTGATCGCCAGCAATGGTGACCTGACACTGACCAGTGCAGTGTTCGGCAATGCCGGCGGCACCGTGCAGCAGGCTGGCACCGGCATGCTGGCCATCAACACACACACCTTGAATGGCCAGGGCGGCAAGCTGCTCAGCAATGGCGCCCTGCAGTTGACCGGCGAAACCACCGACCTGCGTGACGGCACGCTGTCGGCTACCCGCATCGCCGTGGATACAGGCACGCTGCTCAACGCGGGCGGTTCGATCATCGCCTCTGGCAGCGATGCATTGAAGGTGTCCGCGCGCGACAGGCTGGACAACAGCGGTGGCACGCTTGCCGGCAATGGCACGCTGGATCTGCGCAGCGCGCAGCTGCTCAACAACCGGGGCACGATCCAGGCTGCCGGCGGCGGTATCAGCACCCTGGCGATCACCCACGCGCTGGAGAATCGCGGTGGCCGCATCCTGACCACAGGAGACGCCACCCTCACCGCAGGCGCGTTCGACAATCGCGGCGGCATCGTGCACAGCGATGGCAGCAGCGCATTGACCGTGCGCGTCGACGGCCTGCTCGACAACAGCGACAAGGGCACCCTGTCTGCCGGAGGCGCACTGCTGGCCGAGGCACAGTCCATCAACAACGATAGTGGCACCGTGGCTGCTGGTCAGGACATGCAGCTGACCAGCGCCGATGCGCTGCGCAACCAGGGCGGCCTGGTCCAGGCCGGCAAGCACCTGCAGGTCTCGGCCAGCGGCCTGAACAACAACAGTGGCCGGATCATCGCCAACGACCTGCAGCTGGATACCCGCGGCCAGGCGCTGGACAACCGCAGCGGCATCATTGCCAGTCTTTCCGGAAACGCAGAGCTGCGCAGCGGTGCCCTGGACAACACAGGCGGCCTGCTGCAGTCGGCGGCAGCCCTCAGCATCAACACCGCCGGACAGCGGCTGATCAATGCCGGTTCCAACGGCAACGGCATTGTCAGCAGTGGCACGCTGCAGATCCGCAGCGGCGATCTGGACAACCGTGGTGGCGCGGTGTCCGCCAAGGCCGGTGCCGACGTGCAGGCCATCAACATCGACAACAGTGGCGGCGGCTCGCTGGTGAGTGCGGCCGACCTGCTGCTGCGCGCGCAGCAGCTGGCCAACACCGGTGGCAGCGTGACCGCCGGTGGCAATGCCGACATCAGCTTGCAGGGCGCGCTGCTCAACAGTGGCGGCCTGGTGGCCGCGACCGGCCGCCTCGACCTGCAGGCCGGCCATGTCGACAACCGCAATACGCTCAGCCCGGGCAATGGTCCTGCACTGGGGTTGCAGGGCAAGACCCTGCAGGTGACCACCAGCAACCTGGACAACCAGAACGGCCAGGTGATTGCCGACAACCTCGTACTGCAGGTGAACCAGCGCCTGGACAACAGCGATGGCCTGGTGTCGGCGGCGCTGGGCTCCGATGTCCGCGCCGATACCCTGGTCAACAGCGGCGGCACCCTGGTGGCCGGCAGGCAGCAGACCCTCCGCACCCGCGAGATCATTGGTGATGGCCGGCTGATGTCGCAGGGTGACATGACTCTGGAGCTGGGCCAGAGCCACACCAACCGTGGCGAGATGGTGGCCAACGGCACGCTGAGCCTGTCCATCCAGGGCAACCTGGACAACACCGGCAAGCTGGCCGGCGCCAACGTCAACATCAATGCGGGCAACATCACCAACGCCTCCACCGGCGAGATCAGCAGCATCGGCCTGACCCGCCTTGCAGCGGGCGGCGCACTGGTCAACTACGGCCTGCTGGACGGCAACGTCACCCATATTACCGCCGCGACCGTCGACAACATCGGCAGCGGCCGCATCTACGGTGACCGCGTCGCCATCCAGGCAAGTTCGCTCAACAACCTGGCAGCCAACATCGGCGGCGTGGACCGTGCAGGTACCATCGCCGCGCGCCAGCGCCTGGACCTCGGCGTCGGCACGCTGACCAACAGCGGCAAGAGCCTGATCTTCAGCGATGGCGACGCTGCCATCGGCGGTGCCCTGAACGGCCTGGGCGCGGTAGGCAGCGCCCAGAAGGTGGACAACATCGGCTCCACCATCGAGGTCAGCGGCAACCTGGACCTGTCCGCGCTGGCGGTGAACAACATCCGCGAGAACGTGGTCGTGGAGAAGGTCACCACCGTGCATGCACCGGTGCGGCTGGAACAACCCGGCTGGTTCAAGAACGCCAACAACAACAACCGGGATTTCCGCGCTACCTCGAATTACCAGCCGTATGAGATCTACTACCTCAACCCGGCGGACATCCTCGAAGACACCCCCTATGTCACTCCGGATGGCCAGCAGATCCGCAAGGCGGTGATCCGGCTGTCCAGCAACACCAGCGCCTATGCGTTCGCCCGCGGTGGCGTGCATGGCGCACGCGCGTCACGTGAGCGCCTGAGCGTGCAGGACGGCACGGTCACGATCTATTACGTCAGCCGCGCCGACAACCGCAACAATCCCGATCAGCTTGGCGCAGGCGCGGAAGATCCCTTCCGCGATCTGTCCACCCGTGGTCCGGGGTCGCCGCCGATCGAGTACGTGACCGATACCCTTCGGTACAACAACGCCTACGGCACCTGCACCACGACCTGCGTGCAGATCATCACCTATCCGGACTATGACAATCCGGACGCGACGCTGATCAACATGCAGCGTCACCCGCAGGAGACCAGCGGCAACGAGAAGACCCGCATTGCCACCCGCACCACCGTGGAAGACGTGGTGGTTTCGGCAGGAAACAACGCCGTGATCAACGCGGGCGGCAGCATGCGGATCAGCACCGATCGGCTGGAGAACCGTTTCGCCAACATCGCCGCGGGTCGCGACCTGGCCATCGTCGGCCTGAACCGCGATCAGTCCGAGGTGATCAATGCTGCCGAGCAGCTGACCCGTACCAGCACCTTCGACAACCAGTCCATCACCTACGGTGGCTCCTCCAGCCGCTGGAAGGCGGCACCGATCACCGAGAAGACCGGCGCGCTGGGTTCGTCGATAACCGCCGGTGGCAAGCTCACCATCGATGTCGGCAACCTGCGCAACGACAACAACGGGGGCAGCAACCCCAACGCCGGTGGTGGCAAGGGCACCGCGCAGCTGGATACCAACGGCCGCGGTGCAGGTGCGGTCGGCCCCGGCGCGGGCAGCGTGCAGGGGCCCGGCCAGAGCACAGGCCAGGGTGCCGGCAGCGTGGACGCACAGGGGCCGGGCACCGCTGGCGCGGCGCAGGGCGCCAACGGTGGCCATCAGCAGGCGGTCGCCCAGACCGACGGCGTGCGCGCGGACGCGGCGGGTGCCCAGGGCCCGAGCCAGGCCGGCAACGCCGGGGCGGGTGCTGGCACGGCGCAGGACATCAATGCCGCCCAGGCCGGGCAGGCCAATGCCAACGGCCCGGCGGCGGTGCGCGCCGGAGAGCATGCCGGCAGTGGTGGCAATGCCGCAGTGGATGGCAAGCAGGCCACGACGACAACCGGTGCTGATCCGCGCGTGGTGATCACCACCAGCCCGAATGCCAGTGCACCCACCGCCAGCCTGTTCAATGTGGACGCCAACCGTGGCAACCACATCGTGGAAACCGACCCGCGCTTTGCCAGCTATCGCGATTGGCTCAGCTCGGATTACCTGCTGCAGCGCGCAGGCTTCGATCCCTCGCAGACGCAGAAGCGCCTGGGCGACGGTTTCTACGAGCAGAAGCTGGTGCGCGAGCAGATCGGCGAACTCACCGGCCGCCGCTTCCTTACCGGCCATGCCAGCGACGAGGACCAGTACCGCGCGCTGCTCGAGGCCGGTGCCACGGTGGCGAGCGAATGGGGCCTGCGCCCCGGCGTAGCGCTCACCGCCGAGCAGATGGCACGCCTGACCAGCGACATCGTCTGGCTGGTGGAAAAGGACGTCACCCTGGCCGATGGCTCGGTGGTTCGCGCGTTGGTCCCGCAGGTCTACCTGCGGGTGCTGCCGGGCGACCTTGGCAACGATGGCGCATTGCTGGCCGGCGCGGAGGTGGACGTCAAACTGCGCGGTGACCTGGTCAACAGCGGCACGATTGCCGGCCGGCAGCTGGTCAGCATCGATGCCGGCAACATCCGCAACCTGTCCGGCGGCCAGATCAGCGGTGCCCAGGTGGGCCTGTCGGCGCGGCAGGACATCGACATCATCGGCAGTACCGTCAAGGCTACCGATGCGCTGGCGTTGAAGGCCGGCGGCAACATCACCGTGGCCTCGACCACCACGGAATGGAAGGATCAGGGCGACCGCCTGTCGCAGCAGAAGACAACGCTGGATCGCGTGGCGGGCCTGTATGTCACCAACCCCGGTGGCGATGGCGTGCTGTCGGTGGTGGCCGGCGGTGACATCGGCCTCAAGGCTGCAGAGATCCGCAATGCCGGCAGCCACGGCATCACCCAGCTGGTTGCCGGTGGCAACCTGGACCTGGGTGCGCAGACGTTGGGCCAGAGCAGTGCGCTGAACCACGACAGCCGCAACCACACCAGCAACAGCCAGACCACGCATGCGGTGACGTCGATTGAGGGCGCTGGCGATGTGGTGCTGGCGGCGGGCAAGGACATCAAACTGGCTGCAACCCGCATCAAGGCCGATGGCGGCATGGCCCTGCAGGCCGGTGGCGATATCAACAGCCAGGCGCTGGTGGACAGCCGCAGCAGCGACTTCAATGCAGGTGGCAAGCGCAGCTCGCTGCAGATCAGCCAGAGTGATGAGACCGTGCGTGGCAGCCAGTTGCAGGCTGGCGACAATGTAGTGCTGAGAGCGAACCGCGATATCAACCTGACTGCCACCCAGGTTGCCAGCTCGGATGGCACGCTGAGTGTGGCGGCCGGTCGCGACGTCAACCTGCTTTCGGCCAACGAAACGCATGACTTCAGCCTGGACAGCTACGACAAGAAAAAGAAAACCCTGTCGAGCACCACCACCACCCGCCACGCCGAGAGCAGCGACAGCTACGCCATTGGCACCGGCCTGATGGGCGAGAGCGTGAGCGTCACCGCTGGCCGCGATCTGACCGCCGTAGGCGCGGTGGTTGATGCCACCGGCACAGTGGTCCTCGGTGCGGGCAACAATGTGCTGATCACTTCTGCGGAAGACCATCACAGCAGTGAGTCCAGCGAGACCAGGAAGAAGTCCGGCTTCACCGGTGGCTTCTCCAATGGAACCGCTTCGATCGGCTACGGCAGCTCGAAGAACAGCAGCAGTTCTGCCGAGCAGTCGACCACCCAGGTCGGCTCCGCCATCGCCTCGCGCGAAGGCAGCGTGCTGATCAACGCCGGCAACCAGCTGACGATCGCCGCGTCCGACGTGGCCGCAGGCAAGGACCTGACCCTGGTCGGCAAGGACATCAACCTGATTGCCCGCCAGGATACGGTGGATACCCAGGCCAGCCAGTCGAGCAAGTCCAGCGGGTTCTCGGTGGGCGTCACCTACGACCCGGCCAAGGCGTACCGCACTGCACGCGACAACGCCACCGAAGGCATGGCCGACAGTGGCACGATGATGGGCCGGATCACGCGTACCGCTGAAGGCGTAGCGGCCGGCGTGTCGGCGGCCGTGCTGCCGGCGATCACGGCCGGCAGCCAGCGCTCGAACAGCAACCAGAGCCACTCCACCAGTGACGCCCGGGTCAGCAACCTCAATGCTGGCGGCAATCTCTCGCTGATCGCCAATGGCGGCTCGATCACCAGCCAGGGTGCGCAGATGACGGCCGAGGGCAATGCTGTCCTGCTGGCCACCAAGGACATCGTGTTCGATGTCGCGCACAACACCGAGCGCAGTGACAGCGACAGCCGGGGCAAGGGTTGGGGTATCGCCACCAACTCCGCCGGTCTGCCGTTTGGCACCAACAATTCGCGCAGCGAGGGCGCCGGCCAGAGCGATACCATCACCGGCACACAGCTGTCGGTGGGTGGCGGTGTACGCATGGCCACCACCGAGGGCGATATCAGCCTGACCGCCGCCAACATCGCTGCGGAAAAGGACGTCAGCATCCGCGCTGCGGGCGACCTGACGATCCGTAGTGGGCAGGACACGGTCAGCAATGCCAACCGCTCGGACAGCAAGGCGATCGGCACTGTGCAGATCTCCGATACCGAGAAGTTCTCCGGCTGGCATCGCGAGCAGCATCGCGATGACAGCGCGCAGGTCTCTCAAGTGGCCAGCACCATTGGCAGTCTCGGCGGCAACGTCAACCTCACCGCCGGTGGCAAGTACACGCAGAGCGCCAGCAATGTGGTGGCGGCCAAGGACGTGAACATCACTGCCGCTGAGATCGAGCTGCTGACCGCTGACGAAAGCGGTCACTACTCGCAGAGCGACAAGGACCTGAAGATCGGCGCCTTCGCGCGGGTGAAATCGCCGTTGATCGATCTGCTCAACAACGTCGACGCCGCCCGCAAGTCCGACGACCGCCTGCAGAAGATGCAGGGGCTTGCTGCTGGTGCCAATGCCTATCAGGCCGCCAGTGCCATCTCCAGCATGGCCGGCAAGGGCGGAGGCGGGGCACTGATCAGTGCCGAGGCCGGCGTTGGCTTCAAGACCTCCAGCAGCAGTGCCGACGGCAGCAGCCAGGTCTCGCGTGGCTCTACCATCCAGGGCGGCGGCAACGTCAACCTGACCAGCACCCAGGGCGACATCCACGTGGTGCAGGGCAACCTGAGCGCGGGCAACACGCTCAGTCTGGATTCGGCCGGTGACATCCTGCTGGAAGCCGGCAAGGCGCATGTGGCCGACCGTAGCAAGAGCAGCAATGCCGGCGCCGAAGTCGGCGTGGGCGTTGCGGTGGGTGCGCAGACCGGTGTGTATGTCTACGCCGAAGCGAGTGTGGGCAGCAGCAAGTCCAATGCCGAGAGCAGCACCTGGCAGAACACCACGCTGACCGGCAAGAACATCTCGATGAAGGCCGAGGGCGATACCACCCTTCGCGGCGCGACCGCCACCGCCGACCGCATCGACGTCAAGACGGGGGGCACGCTGACCATCGAATCGCTGCAGGACGTCGCCGAGAGCATGTCCAAGAACAGCCAGGTGGGCGGCCGCGTGCAGGTCTCGTTCGGCACCGCGTGGAACGCCGACGGCTACGCCAGCGGAGGCAAGGCCAACGGTAGCTATCAGGGCGTTGGCCAGCAGAGCGGCCTGTTTGCCGGCAATGGTGGTTATCACGTGGATGCTGGCCACGTGAATCTGGTGGGCGGCGCGATCGCCAGCACCAATGCGGGAAACAGCGAGCTGACTGCGGATTCGCTGACGTTTACCGACCTGCAGAACCATATGGACTACAAGGCCACGTCGGGCAGCATCAGCGGTGGCTTCGGCAGCAGTGGCAAGGGCCCGACGGACAAGAGTGTGGGAGCGGTTGAGCAGCTGCAGGGTATCGGCAGCAGCATCAAATCCGGAACGTTCGGCGGCGTGGATGGTGTCGGGTTCGGCGGTGGACTGCCGATGCATGAAAGTGGCAGCGACAGTTCAAGCACGCGTGCAACACTGACCGAGGGTAATATCACCATCGGCGGCAGGAAGACCACAGCGGCCGAACTTGGTGTCAATACCGATGCAGCTGCGGCACACCGCGCGCTGGAGGCAATGCCGGATGCCAACAAGATGCTGGCCGATCAGCAGGCGATGGCGAATGCAGCAGGCACGGTACTGGCCACCAGCAAGCAGATCGCATCGGACATTGGCAGCTACGGGATCAACAAGATCACTGATGCCTACCTGGAAGGGAAGAGCGCCGCAGAGAAGGAGGCGTTTGCCAACCTCAGTTCCAAGGACCAGTACGCCGCCCTTGCCGGATTTGACAGCTCCTACCCTGATGCACTGGTCACGCAGCAGAAGTGGGCACCCGACGGTACCTACGGCCGTGCGCTCAACGCGGTCTCCACCGCGCTGGTCGGCGGCGTGGCAGGGCAGGCAGGTGGTCAGGTCATCCCGAACACACTCGCGCCCTACGCCGCTGAGCTGATTGGAAAGACATTCGATCCAAACAAGCAGAGCGCCGTCCCAAGTGAGGCGATGCAGATGCTCTCGCACGCGCTTCTTGGCGCGCTGCTTGCGGAGGCGAATGGGGGTTCGGCGGGTACCGGAGCCGCTGCTGCAGGAGGTGGTGAACTGGCAGCCAAATTCCTGGGTGACTACTACGCGCGGCAGAATGGCGGGCAGCTGACTCCGGAGCAGGAACAGCAGATCAAGGCATTGGGCCAGGCGGTCGGCGCGATGGCTGGTGGGATTGGTGGAGACGGAGCCATGGGTGCGGCGTTGGGAGCCACCATCGCCAAGAACTCCGTCGAGAACAACTACCTGAATCATGCAGAGCGCATGCAGTTCCTGGACGCCATGCTTAGCTGCATGAAGAGCGGGGAGCGTTGCGGCGAACAGAAGGAGCTGGCAGCGCTGTCGGATGCGCGCAATACGGCACTGATTGCAGCATGTACCGCGGCTGCCGATTCGCCTGCCTGCCGCGCAGAGCAGTCGAAACTGGGTGACGCCTATTGGTCACTTACCCAGAATGATTCCACCTATCTGCGATGGATCAACGACAATGGCCTTGATCTGGCCCAGGCGGCACTGACGAAGGGCAATGGTGGCCAGCTCGCCTCCGATCTGCTGACGCATACGTCTTCCCTGGATGCCCGTTACAAGATCACCTGTGCAGCGGCAGGGCGCTGCGATCCATTCACCGCCGGCATGCTCGCGTTGAATGGGAAGACACAGGAGGCGGCGGCCAACGCGGCACTGAATCTGCTGTTCGACAAGGCGGGCTCGGGAGCAGGCGTGGTGACCAACGCGGGTGGAATGGTCATGGACATGGCGAAGATGAATGCCATCTACATGTCCATTGAGAGCACCAAGCAGGCCTTGAACGACTTCCAGCGCATCGGTGAAATTGGCGGCTGGGGTGTCATGAAGGAAAAGGGCGCCGGCGCCTGGTCGTCCATTTCAGGCTACTTCGGGAACGGCTGGGATGCGGCGACCTACGAGCTGGGCCTGAACCAGAAATGGAACCTGGCCGATGTGGCCGCAAACGGATTCACCAAGGGGGACATTGGGCTGGACGTCGCATTGGCTGTGATCAGCCTGGGTGATGTCACCGCGATGCGGGCGGCCGCGAAGGCCAGGAAACTGGCGGCGTTGGAGTCAGGCGCCGCTGCAAAGCCGGTGGCACCCGATCTGGTCCCCCCGCGACAGCCGGCAGACGTCCCGGCGCCTGTGAACAAGCCGTTGGCACTGCCTTCGCCAGAGTTCAATGTTCCCAACGGTTACACGCTGGTCAAGAACGCCGATGGCACGGCCAGCGTTACTGGTCCGCGAGGAGGAACCTACACCTCGACCGGGAGATATACGGATGAAGGCAAGCCGATCTTCAAAGACAATAGTGGGGGTTACGTCACCTTGGATGGTGCGCGTTCATCGGTCCCCGCTCCCGTCGATTTCGAGTCTGCTCCCAAGCATCATATTTGCACCAATAAATGTCTTGTGGGGGCCAATGGAAAGGTCGCGTGGACCAAAGAGTACATGCGGTTCTTCGAAGGCGCAGGGCTTGATATAAACAAGTCTGTAGAGAATCTGGTTGCAGTCAAGGGCCATCGTGGGCCGCACCCTGAGGCATACCATCAGTACGTATATGATAATCTTGACAGAGCGACCAGTGGCTTGAAGCCTGGCACGGCAGCGTACAACTCTGCAGTCACAAGAACGCTGGAGAGGATGAAGGCAGAAGCGGTTATCGTGGGAAGTCAGGTCAACAAGTGGTTGACGAGGAGTTGAGTTGAAATACTTTCGCATCAGGCCCGACATGAGCATTGCAGAGCGATGGACTCTAGGGAATATCAATCATGTGGATAACTGGCTCTTCATAGATCCTCCCGTCAACTTCATGGAACCTGGGACCTACAGCCTTGATCTCGTGAATTGTGGGGTTGAGGTCGATTACTCTCTTGCCGGGTATGCAAGTGTTCCAGTGGTAAGTGCGAGATTTCGAGATGCGCTTGTTGGCTTGCCTGAGTTCGATGAGCCCTATATGAATGTCGTTGTCGAACCATTGATCATCGAGGGTCAGGATGTTCGTGGCGAGTACTCTGTATTGATCGTGGAGACGCGCGTTGACTGCGTAGACGAAGGTCGTTCCGATTTCATGAAGTTTGAAGAGGATGATCCGGTCAGACCGGATCTCGCGGGTCAGTACAGGGCGTTCACGAAACTCATTGTCGATCGAGAGAGGATCGGCGCGAGGCATATTTTCCGAATCGAGAAATTCATGGGCGCGTTGATCGTGAGTGAAGAGGTGAGGCGTCGCCTGGATGAGGCTGGGGTGGTTGGTGCGGTCTACGATCCTGTTACTGAATGAGTAATCAATCAGTACATGGAAAGTTGACAAAATGCGTGGCGCTACCGACCTGTTATGGGTATGTATCTATCCATCTGGTCGGCGTGCTTGGTCGCAGGGGCGATTGTCTTCCTCGATTCTGAGTTCCGAATCAGCTCCCTTCACTTCCTGCTGGATATCCGCTCAGGGCCAAGGGGGGGCAGCGGTGCTTCGGGTGATCGGCGTCCGGCAAGTGCAGACTCCATATGAATGAAACAGGTTCAATCAGCTCGGCAGTAGCGATATGAGCAATGTGGGCAAGATGACGAAGTGGTCGATCGCGCTTCTGTCAATCGCCAGTGTACTGGCTACGATTTGTCCATGATCAGTCCCCGCCTCCCTGTTTCCGCACCGCTGGCACTGGCCCTTGCGGCCTGCGCGGCTAGCGCGCCGGTGCAGCACACCCCGTTCGTCACCTGGGTGTGGTCGCCGAACCAGAACGCGCACACGCCGGATGGAATGGATGATGTGATTTCTGTGAGGACGAGGAATCAGTGAGTACTGAGGGCATTGCAATCCATCTTCAGGCACGGCCTGACAGAGCCATCTCGATTGCCGAGAGGCATCTCCATGTCATGGATAGGATGTCGGCAATCGAGTGCCCATTGGGATTCCATGGTCTCGAGCTGTCGCCTGTACCCGACTGTGGAGGAGAATTGCTGGCAAGCTATGAGATCAAGACTGGACTGAAAGGTCTGTCGATCATCGGTACATACGCTTTCAGGGGGACCGGGTACGACTACGCGGATGTGGCTGCGTTGGACGAGATCATTCTGTATGGGTTCAGAAGCAGCAACAAGGCACGGGACTATCCGAGCGTTCTGACGAACTGCGTCGCTTCTGTTGCCGAGGCGTTCGGTGCGTACAGAGTGAAGGTCACGTACGGCATGCATTCGATGGACTATCAGGACGGTGTGGGCCGAGAGGGGCCAACCCTTGAGGATCTGAAAGCTGCTGGAGTCAAGGATTTCGACGGCAGGAAGAACATCCTGACGATGTACCCTGCCCAGTTCTGGGATGCCCGGCTTTGCAGCGACGCACTTGGATTTGGACCCGAGGAGGTTTTCTCCCGCCTTGAAGGTAAGGTTGATAAGGTGGAACTGACAGCGAGTGGTGTCTACATTCTCCTGAGTGACAAGGTTGATCTTTCCTATGAGGAGTATCTGTAGTTCAATCGCCGCGCAAAAGCGCTTCTGGGTTTGCAGTAGTCCGGAGCGTGACGGGATGACCCGACGGGTTACGTAACGCACCTCATCGATCCGAGCACCAGTAGTCTGATCAACATCACGGTGCCTGGAGCACATGCATTGGATCCGGGCTTTGTGATCCGACAGGTGCATACGAATGGATCCGGTGGATTCTCAGTCTCAACCAGAGGCTGGGGTACGGGTTCGAGTCCAATGTTCAACTAGAATTCGTGGGCCGATAGACAAGTGTGGAGTTCCAGTACGCGCGATATTGGTAGCGAAATTGGCAAGTTGCAGTGGCTTTGGAGTACTTTTCCCTCGAGGCAGAAACGCATGAGCTACCGGGGCCCTGATGGAAAGATGGTGGAGGTCTGCCAGTGAGTGAGCGTGAGTTGGGGGCAAAGATTGTGTCCGTGATTGCCAGTTCCGCGCTTGGAGGGGCTTTATTCATAGGCATTCCGCTGAGTTATCGGATAGGCAGTCTTTCGCAGGCTGCAATTTTCGCATCGCTGGTTTGCGCCATAGCTGCTGTGTTGGGCCTCATCTTCGGTGTGCCTGGGGTTATGCTTGTGGATAAATTTCTTCCGCGGCTCAAAGCTCGCCATGTTGTAGCTGCACCAGTCTGTGCCTTGTTGGCGTGGCTCGCGTTCGAGGGTGCCTTCTCTCCTGGCGCTTGGATAAAGGTCTGGACCAGTCCTTCCTTTTGGCTTGAGTGGGCTCCCAGGCGCGCTGGCATCATGCTTTTCATTGGGTTGGCCGCGGGTGCCTTCTACATGTTGATCTGGCCGCGGATTGGACGAATGATGAAGGTCAACACGGCCTGTGATTGAGGGCGATGGAATCGGGTGCCTGTGCGCAGCAAGGTGGCGGCGGCTGACAGCCAGGCATACAGCGGCGCGGGGAAGTGGGGCGCCTCGATGACTACAACCGTGCACTGAACGCAGTGACGACGGCGCTGGTGAGTGGTGTGGCGGGACAGGGCGCTGGTCAGGTCGCGCCCAATGCACTGGCGCCATATGCCGCTTACTTCATCGGCAGCAAGCTGGACCCGAGCCACGGCAGCGATCCCAATGCGACTCTGCACTTTCTGTCGCATACGGTGTTGGGTGCGCCGCTGGCGGAAGCCAATGGAGGCAGCGCGGGAACCGAAGCGGTGTCCGCGACCGGCGGCGAGTTGGCCGCGAGAGTGCTGACCAATTCGTTGACCGGCGGAAACCCCGCCAAGCTGAGCCCGGAACAGAAGGAGGTGGCGCTGGCGCTGTCGCACGCGGTCGGAGTACTGGCGGGTGGCTTGTTAGCGCAGGATCTGGCTGGGATCACGTTGAATGCGGGGATTGCCAAGAATTCGGTTGAGAACAACTTCCTTGCGGAAGACCAGGCTCGTGCAATGAAGCAGCAGCTCGACGAGTGCGGCGGCGACACTTCATGCCAGAAGACGGTGCGTGATGTTGTTAAGCAACTGTCGGAGCGAATGGACTACGGGCTGCTATCGGTGTGTAGCGCGAACTCGTCGAGCCCTGCGTGTCAGGTGTTTGTCAATGCGGCCGTCTCCTACAAGTACGGCTCGTGGCCCGGAGTGCTTGGGCTGTTCGATGAACTTGGTCACAGTAGCGAGGCGCTTTCCTCGTTCGGCCACTCCCTGAACGGACGTGCCTATCGTGAGCTGATTTTTGAGAGTGGGGGCTCCAGCCGGTCTATATCCTGCCTCAAGAACACACTGTAGCTGCACTGGCGGAGTAGGCCGGGAATCTTGACAGGACGATTGATCAGTACGGCCTCTTCTCGAAGGAATCATCAGCTGAGCTGGGGCTTGGACTTTCGAAGGTACTGCTTCGAAAATATGGCGCTGTTACCATAATCGAAGGGAGCGGAGGCCTCGGGAAGGGTGCGAAGGCGGGCAGTTCTGAAGCACTGCGATGATGAGTTTGGAAGAAAATTCTCTGGCGAAGAAATTATTAATGGAAATTGGGTGGCTTTTAATGTCGGATAGTTTCGAAAAATTCTCTTGCATTGATTTTACGGCTCTGTATGGAAGTGTGGTTTCGTTGAGGGCTTTTCTTGTTGTTCGTGGTAGGGAATGCTTTCTGGTGGATAGTCGTGATCATCAATTTTCTGATCTTAGGATGGATGTGTGTTCACCTGGTCTCGAAAGGTTGCTTGATGAGGCAGTGGGGGGATGGGTTGGTGGTGTTTCCTCATACTTTGATGAGATCCTCATATCGGGAGTAGTTCGCGAAGCGACGACCCGGAGAGACCTTGCGTCCATTGCGGAAGTTTCAAGACTTACACTTTTCAGGGATGAATTGGTGTTTGAAGTGATAGTTTGATGTTGGTTGTTTGCGGATACTGATTGGTACTTTGTGGTCTGATTGAGGTTGTGGGTTTTTGATTATTTTGGTTGTCATTGGAGAGTGGGGTTGTGTCTAGTGTCGGGCGAGGTGTTTGCGTGCAATTGTTTCTATGGGCTCGTGCGGGTCATTAGGCGAATTGTGGTTGTCGAATATCCGGTTTCAGGGCCAAGGGGTGTCTGGGAGATCGGCACTTCGCGCCGAACGACTGCTGCAGTCCATGGTTACAATCCGTCCATGATCAGCCCCCGCCTTCTGGTTTCCGCACTGCTGGCGCTCGCCCTGACGGCCTGCACCGCCACCGCGCCCGTGCAGCACAACCCGCTCGCCACCTGGGTGCCGTCACCCAACCAGAACGCGCGCACGCCACTCATCATCGTCATCCACCACACCGAGCAGAAGTCGGTGCAGCAGAGCCTGCATACGCTGCGTACCGCCAACAGTGGTGGGCCGGTCAGTGCGCACTACCTGATCGGCGCCGATGGCCATCGCTATCAACTGGTCGCCGATGAGCGCCGTGCCTGGCACGCCGGTGCCGGGCGCTGGGGCACCATCACCGATCTCAACTCGGCTTCGATCGGCATCGAGCTCGACAACGATGGCCGCAGCCGGTTCAGTGCGGCGCAGATCGAATCGCTGATCGTGCTGCTGCGCGACCTCACCACCCGCTTGAACATCCCGCCGCGCCAGGTCATCGCCCATGCCGACCTGGCGCCGACGCGCAAGCAGGATCCGAGCCGTTTCTTCCCGTGGCAGGAGCTGGCCGAGGCCGGCTTCGGCGTCTGGCCGCGCGCGGCCGACGGGGCAGCACCGGAAGGCTTCGACGCGTGGAATGCGCTGGCCCGCTTCGGCTATCCACTGGACAACCGCGAAGCCACCGTCGCCGCCTTCCACCGCCGCTTCCGAGGCCGCGACGACCTGCCGATGACGCTGGACGCCGAGGACGCCCGCATCCTGCATTCGCTGCTGCTGCAGACGCCGTAAACAGGCCACCGGCTTGTGGCCGGCAACGGGCTGGTCCCTCGGGAATCTGATCGGGATCACTGAATGGATGGCTGCGAGATCTTTTTGCAATCCATTCGATGTTGTTCAAGGAGGTGAATGCCTAACGTCGCCCGACATCATCAATCGAGCGAATCACCTCCCATGCGCTACTCCAAAGCCCAGGTGCTGCTGCACTGGATCTCTGCAGTCATCATCCTCTGGGCCACCATCAGTGGTTTCTCCGTAGCGCTCCTTGACGTGCCGCATACCGTCGCGGAAGCCATCGGCTTCTTCAACGTATCCATCACCTCGGTGTTGATTCCGTTGTTTGCCGTACGCGTGGTGATTGCCGTCTCAAATCATGGGGATGTGCCCGCCAGCGGAGCGGAATGGGCCGCGTTGATTGCTCACGCAGCTTTGTATCTTGTCACGATCGTTGTGCTGCTGACCGGCGTGCTGATGATGGAGCGGGAGATCAACGTGTTCAACCTGGTGACTTTCCCACAGCCCATCACCGACCCGCAGATGACAATGGCGTTCAATACCGCACATCGATATGCATGCGTCCTGCTTGCTGGGCTCCTGTTCCTGCACATTGCTGCCGTGGTCAAGCATCATCTATCGGGCAATGCGATCCTGAAGCGGATGAGTTGGTAAACGTCATGGAAAAGCCGCTCTGCAGCGGGTCATTTGCACTACATTTGACCGATGACCACATTCAACACCCAATCGAACCGCAGGTACTGGAGCCTGGGTATCCTCGTAGTGCTGGCGGGGTGCTCCACGTTGGAAACACCACCCGCAGCGGTGCCTGCCCCGTCGCCCGCCACCTACGCCAAGACCGAGTGGAGCGCACTGCCGCCGGTCTCCGATGCTGATCTGCAGGCCGGCTTCGTGGCCTGGCGCAGCAGCTGCACCCGCCTGAAGAACGACGCTGTCTGGGCCCGGCCCTGCGCCACTGCCGCAGCGGTGTCAGACAAGGATCCGGCCGCGATCCGCCAGTTCCTGCAGCGCGACCTCGATGTCTACGCCCTGCGTGCAGGTGGCCACCAGGCCGACGGATTGATCACCGGCTATTACGAGCCGATCTACCCCGGCAGCCTCACCCGCACCGACAAGGCGACGGTGCCGGTCTACGGCACGCCCGATGATCTGATCGTGGTGCAGCTGGACAGCCTCTACCCGGAACTGAAGGGCAAGCGCCTGCGTGGTCGTGTTGAGGGCAAGGTGCTCAAGCCCTACGACGATGCCGGCACCATCGCGGCCAAGGGCGCCAAGGCGCCAGTACTGGCCTGGCTGACCGACCCGATGGACCTGCAGCTGCTGCAGATCCAGGGGTCCGGCCGGGTGCGCCTGGCCGACGGCACGCAGGTGCGGCTGGCCTACGCCGAGCAGAACGGCCACCCTTACCGCGCCATCGGGCGCTGGCTGGTGGACCAGGGCCAGCTGAAGAAGGAAGACGTCACCATGGATGCGATCCGCGCCTGGGCCCGGGCCAACCCCGCACGCGTGCCGGAACTGCTGCGCAGCAATCCCAGCTACGTGTTCTTCGTGCGCAACCCGGACAGCCCGGAAGGCCCGCGCGGTTCACTGAACGTGCCGCTCACCGCTGGCTACAGCGTGGCAGTGGACCGTACCGTGGTGCCACTGGGCAGCCTGCTGTGGCTGTCCACCACGCGCCCGGATGGCACCCCGGTGGTGCGCCCGGTGGCCGCGCAGGACACCGGCGGCGCGATTGCCGGTGAAGTGCGCGCCGATCTGTACTGGGGCAGCGGCGATGCCGCCGGCAAGCTGGCTGGCGACATGAAGCAGAAGGGCAACATCTGGATGCTGTGGCCGAAGGGCGTGCCCCTGCCGAACTGAACCGGCAAGGGTCGGATCCCTTCCAAAGGAAGGGGCTCTGACCCCGGATGCCTGATAATGGCGCCATTCCGTACTTTCCGGCCGCGCCTGCGGCCAGGACCCCTGCAATGACCTACGCAAAGCACCACGCAAAATCCGGCGCGAAGTCCGCCGCAAAGAAGTACTACAAGCACTGGGCCGAATCGGGCCTGGGCAAGGGCAACGTGCTGATGGAAGCCCGCGGCGAGAAGATCGTCCGTCAGGTGGAGACCTACGGCACGACGGCGGTCTGGGCCGACGAACACGGCCACAGCGACGACCGCTTCCCGCTGGCCGACCAGCCTGTGTCGTTCCTCGATTTCGATGAGGACGACGAGATCTCCGCGCGCGAGTTCGAAAGCGCCTGGAAGAAGGCACGGCTGGCCACCGGCTATCCGGTCTGACGCCGCTGGTCCCGGGGTCGGATCCCTTTCCGAACGGAAAGGGCTCTGACCCCATAGCCGTTTTTTGCACTACATTGGTGCAATGTCCGACCCCGTATCCCCGCCGTCCCTCGATGCCCTTGGCACGCCGCTGGCCTGGGCTGGCGCTGATGGCCGCATCATCGGCTGCAATCCGGCCTTCGGCCGCTGGCTGGGTGTCAGTGGTCGTCGCCTGCTCGGCCAGCCGCTGGCCGCGCTGGAAGTACAGGGGGAGGCGCTGGCCCATTTCCTGGCCCGCGACGAGCGCGACAGCCTGCGCCTGAACCGGCTGGCGCTGGCGGTGCCCGGCGAGGCGCCGCGCTTCGCCGAGGGCTGGATGAGCCGCCGCGACGATGGCGGCTGGCTGCTGGAAGCGCATCCGGTCGATGAGTTCCCCGGGCTCGACCCGACCCAGGCCCTGCCCAGCGCACTCAGTGCGGCGCTGAAGGGGCTGGCCCACGAGCTGCGTAATCCGCTGGCCGGGCTGAAGGGCGCGGCCCAGCTGCTGGCCCGGCGCGCGGCCCAGCGCGACGCCAGCGAACGCGAGCTGATCGAACTGATCGGCTCTGAGATCGAACGCCTCAACGGCCTGCTCGACCAGCTGCTGTCGCCGGCCCCGGCGGCGCCGCACGCCGAACTGAACATCCATGCCGCGCTGGAACGCGTGCTGCGCCTGGCCGAGAACGAGGCCGGTTGGGCGGTGCGCCTGCAGCGCGACTACGACCCCAGCATTCCCGAATTCCACGGCGACGCCGACCGCCTCACCCAGGCGGTGTGGAACCTGGTGCGCAACGCGATCCAGGCCGGTGCGGGCAACATCACCCTGCGCACCCGCGTGGAGCATGGCGTGCGCATCGCCGAACAGCTGCATACGTTGGCGCTGCGCCTGGAGATCGCCGATGACGGCCGTGGCGTGCCCGAAGAACTGGCCGAGCACCTGTTCCTGCCGCTGGTCAGTGGCCGCGCCGAAGGCACCGGTCTGGGACTGGCGCTGGCCCAGCAGGTGGCGCGCGAGCATCGCGGCACGCTGACCTACCGCTCGCGCCCGGGCCATACCGTGTTCACCCTGCTGCTGCCGATCGGCAACGGCGCCGCCCCGGCCGAGGAGGCCCTGCGCGATGTCTGAGTCTTCTTCGTCCCCGCAGCGCATCTGGGTGGTCGACGACGACCGCGCCGTGCGCTTCGTGCTGTGCACCGCGCTGCGTGAGGCGGGCTACCAGGTCGTCGATTTCGACAGCGCCGCGCCTGCGTTGCAGGCCTTGAGCGAGGGCCCGCCGCCGGCGCTGCTGTTCACCGATGTACGCATGCCCGGCGACGACGGCCTGGTGCTGCTGGACAAGCTCAAGGCCGCGCTGCCGCAGCTGCCGGTGGTGGTGATGTCCGCCTACACCGATGTGGCCAGCACGGCGGGGGCATTCCGCGGTGGCGCGCATGAGTTCCTGTCCAAGCCGTTTGATCTGGACGATGCGGTGGCGCTGGCACAGCGCGTGCTGCCGGCTGTGGCACCGGCACTGGCCACGCCCACGCCTGCCGCCGAAACGCACAGCGACCAGCCGCCGCAACTGGTGGGCGATACCCCGCCGATGCGCGCGCTGTTCCGCGCCATCGGTCGCCTGGCACAGGCGCCGTTGGCGGTGCTGATCACCGGTGAGACCGGCACCGGCAAGGAACTGGTGGCCAATGCGCTGCATCGTGAATCACCCCGCGCGCACGGTCCGTTCGTCGCGCTCAATACTGCGGCGATTCCCGCCGAACTGCTGGAGAGCGAGCTGTTCGGCCACGAGGCCGGTGCCTTCACCGGCGCGCAGCGCCGCCATATCGGCCGTTTCGAGCAGGCCGACGGCGGCACGCTGTTCCTGGATGAAATCGGCGACATGCCGTTGCCGCTGCAGACCCGCCTGCTGCGTGTGCTGGCGCAGGGTGAGTTCTTCCGCGTGGGTGGCCGCGAGCTGATCCGCGTCGACGTGCGCGTGGTGGCCGCCACCCACCAGGATCTGGAGGGACTGGTCGCGCAGGGGAAGTTCCGCGCTGATCTGCTGCACCGCCTGGACGTGGTGCGCCTGCAGCTGCCGCCACTGCGCGAGCGCCGCGAGGACATCGCGCAATTGGCCAGCACCTTCCTGGCTGCCGCCGCACGCAAGCTGGATACCCCGCCGAAGCGCCTGACCGCCGCGGCCCTGCAGGCGCTGCGCGAGCACGACTGGCCGGGCAATGTGCGCGAGCTGGAGAACGTGTGCTGGCGGATGGCCGCGCTGGCCGCCGCCGACACCATCGGCGTGGCCGACGTCGATACCGCGCTCAATCGCGCGCATGGCCGCCGCAGCCCCGCGCACGGTGCCGATCCGGGGCAGTGGGAAGCGCTGCTGGCCGAGTGGGCACGCCGGCAGCTGGCCGAAGGCGTGGAAGGGTTGCATGCGCAGGTGCGCGAGCGGGTCGACCATGCGCTGCTGGAGGCCGCGCTGCAGATCACCCATGGGCGCCGCGCAGAAGCCGCTGCCCGCCTGGGCCTGGGCCGCAATACCCTTACCCGCAAGCTGGGCGCCGGACGTCGCCGCGGGGGCCATTGAACGGCCCCTGCACGCGATCCTCGCGCCCGCTTGCCGAACCGTTGATCGTTCATGGACGATGCCGTCCGTAGTGTCACCTGCAAGGAGTCTTCGATGCGTCTGTCCTCTGCCATCCTGCCGTTGTCCGCCGCCGTGCTGCTGTCTGCCTGTGGCAGTGCGCCGAAGAAGGCCGAGCCCACCCCGCCGCCGCCGACCGTGGTCAGCGCCGCGAAACAGGCTGAGGCCAATCTGTCGCCGGCCTCGGCCAGCATCGTCAGTGGCCGCCTGGCATTGATGGCGGAGCCCGGTGGCCTGCACATCACCGGCCTGATTGGTGGCCTGCAGCCAATGCAGCAGGCCGGCTTCCACATCCACGAGCGCGGCGACTGCAGCGCGGTGGATGCCAGCAGTGCCGGCAACCACTTCAACCCCGGTGGCGCCGCGCATGGCCGCGCCGGCACCGGCAAGCACCACCTGGGCGACATGGACAATCTGCGTGCCGACGCCCAGGGCCGCGCCAACGTCGATATCCACCTCAAGGGCGTTACCCTTGGCGGAGGCGCCGCCACCGATATCGCCGGACGTGCATTGGTCGTGCATGCCAACGCCGACGACTATCGCAGCCAGCCCGCCGGCAATGCCGGCGTCCGCATCGCCTGCGGCGTGATCCGGGTTGTCCGCTGATCACTGCAGGCATCATCCAGGGAGAGATTCCATGCGTTTGATCCACACTTCGCTGTTCGCCGCCATCACCGCGCTGGGCCTGGCGGCCTGCGGCCAGCAGCCCGCCGCACCGCAGGCGGAAACCCCGCCGGCCGCACCGGCCGACGGCGCCACCACCGAACCGGCCGCAACACCGGCACCGGCCGCCGATGCTTCGGCCACCGCCGAGCTGGCACCGACCCAGGGCAACGAAGCCAAGGGCAGCGTCACCTTCAAGGTGGTCGACGGCAAGGTTCACGTGACCGGCCAGATCAGCGGCCTGAAGCCGGGCAGCGAGCATGGCTTCCACATCCACGAGAAGGGTGACTGCAGCGCGCCGGATGGCATGAGCGCCGGCGGCCACTTCAACCCGGGCCACCAGGATCACGGCAACGTTGCCACCGATCCGCACCACGGCGGCGACATGCCCAACATCAAGGCCGACGACAAGGGCGTGGCCACCATCGACGGCCCGGTCTCCAGCAACGTCAACATCGGCAAGGGTGATGACTTCGACATCATCGGCCGCGGCCTGATCGTCCACGCCGATGCGGATGACTACAAGACCCAGCCGACCGGCAACGCCGGCGCGCGCCTGGCCTGTGCGGTGATCCAGAAGGCCCCGTAAGAAGCACGTGCCGCCTGTAGAGCCGAGCCACGCTCGGCTGCTCTGCAGGCGGCCTGAGCCGGGCATGGGCTCGGCGCTACAACACGCGGCGCCCGTTTCCTGTCAGCGCGCCAGCAGCTCGCGCGCGTCCTGCCCGGCCTCGCAATGCACGAACAGCACCGGCACACCGTGTGCTTCCAGCACCGCGGCCATCTGCCGCTGGCGCATCAGGAACTGCTCGTAGATGCCCTTCAGGCGGTCGCAGTCGTTCTTGCCGTGGTTGTAGTGCGCACACCAGCCGGCCGGGTCGAACAGCGCCATGCGTGCCTCGCCATGGGTGTAACGCAGCAGCGGCTCGGGCGCGGCGTTGAGCCACTCGTCCTCGCCCGGCGCCATGATAGCGGTCTCGATCAGCGGCCACAGCGCGGCCAGGCCCTGGTTGTCGTACTGCATCGACATCATCGCGGCCAGGTCGTTCACGGTGAAATAGCGCGCGTGCTCGATGCGGGCACCGAAGCTGTTCTGCGCCATCAACGCGGTGTCGGCATGCGCCATGCCGTTGGCCAGCAGTGTCTCTTCCAGCGCATTGGCCACTGCATTGGTGGTGGCCACGTCGCTGCCGGTCAGCAGGAACGGCACCACGCGCAGGCCACCGCCCACCAGGCTGGCATCGGCCTGGAACGGCAGCGGTACGTCACCGTTGGCATCGGTACCGAACGCCAGCAGGCGCGGGCCCTGGTTGCGGCCCGGGGCACGCATCTGCAGTTCTTCCAGGCGGCGATGGATCGGCCAGCCCGGGCGCAGTACTTCGGCCGGGTCGAAATGGGCGGCAGCGAACACCAGGTCCAGCTCGGCCACCTGCGGCACCAGCTTGGACAGGTCGCGGCCGACGCGTTCGGCCAGTTCACCGGCCTGTTCAGCGCTGAGCACCGCCTGGCGGGGGATTTCGCCGCCGGCCAGTTCCAGGGCCAGCACGCCAAGGGCATTCATCGCGGGGTCGGGTTTGCTCATGGTTCCACGGTTGGCCCATCACAGGGCGGCAGCTACACTTGGCTCCATTATGCCTGCTCCGTCGTGCAGGCCATGTTGCAGACACCCTCATCCATGCCAGGTATCTCCATGCCCAACGCTCGTCCCGTCGCCATCCTCGGTGGCGTCCGCATTCCGTTCTGCCGCCAGAACACCGCGTATTCGGATGTCGGCAACCTCGGCATGTCGGTCCGTACGCTGGGCGCGCTGGTCGAACGGTTCGGCCTGCATGGCCAGCAGCTCGGTGAAGTGGCGATGGGTGCGGTGATCAAGCACTCCAGCGACTGGAACCTGGGCCGCGAAGCCACGCTATCCTCCGGCCTGTCGCCGCTGACCCCGGGCATCACCCTGCAGCGCGCCTGTGGTACTTCGCTGGACAGCATCATCACCGTTGCCAACAAGATCGCGCTGGGCCAGATCGAATCGGGCATCGGCGGCGGTTCCGATACCACGTCCGACGTGCCGATCGTCTACGGCAAGAAGCTGCGTGCGCGCCTGCTGGCTGCCAACCGTGCCAAGAGCACCGGCGACAAGATCCGTGCGCTCACCGCCGGCTTCAAGTTCTCCGAACTGAAGCCCGAGTTCCCGGGCGTGGCCGAGCCGCGCACCGGCAAGAGCATGGGCGACCATTGCGAGGACATGGCCAAGGAATGGAACATCTCGCGCGACTCGCAGGACGAGTGGGCGGTGTCCTCGCACAAGAAGCTGGCTGCCGCTTATGAGCGTGGCTTCTTCAACGACCTGATCGCACCGTTCCGTGGCGTCGAGCGCGACAACATCCTGCGCCCGGATACCTCGCTGGAAAAGCTCGCCACACTGAAGCCGGCCTTCGACAAGGTCTCCGGCCGCGGCACGCTCACCGCCGCCAATTCCACCCCGCTCACCGATGGCGCTGCCGCGGTGCTGCTGGCCAGCGAGGAATGGGCGCGTGCGCACGGCCATGAGCCGCAGGCCTACCTGCGTGATGCCCACGTGTCGGCCGTTGACTTCGTGCACGGCGAAGGCCTGCTGATGGCGCCGACGGTGGCCGTGCCGGAAATGCTCAAGCGCAACGGCCTGACCCTGCAGGACTTCGACATCTACGAGATCCACGAAGCCTTCGCTGCGCAGGTGCTGTGCACCCTGCGTGCGTGGGAGAGCGAGGATTACTGTCGCAACCGCCTGGGCCTGGACGCGCCGCTGGGCCGCATCGACCCGGACAAGATCAACCTGCTGGGTTCGTCGCTGGCTACCGGCCATCCGTTCGCCGCCACCGGCGCACGCGTGATCGCAACGGCGGCCAAGCAGCTGGCCGAACGCGGCGGCGGCCGTGCACTGGTATCGATCTGCACCGCCGGCGGCATGGGTGTGGTGGCGATCGTCGAACGCTGATTGTTGCGACCACACGCCAACCAAGGTTGGCGACTACCGGGTTCCACATATGAAAACGCCGCCCGATGGGCGGCGTTTTCGTTGGTTGCTCCGGTGGGTGCCGACCGTTGGCCGGCACACCTCAGCCATGCTTACGGCAACCGCGGATTACCGAATTCGTCGCGCTCTTCGTTGGCGTCATACACCGGCGGCTGCACCGCGATCGGCTGCTCTTCCACCGTGGCCCGCGACGGCGCTTCAATGCCGCGAACCAGCTCCACGCTGTCCTCGCCACGCTGCAGGCGCAGTGCATTGGCCAGGCACTGCGCGGCCAGCGCGTGTTCGCCACGCTGCGCGAACATTTCACCCAGCGCTTCCCATGCCGGCGCACCCGCGCCCGCGGCGATGGCTTCGTGCAGGAACGCATCGGCGGCATCCCACTGCTGCTGGGCCAGCGCCACGCGGCCCTGTGCCAGGCGCAGCGCGGCCGAGTCGTCATGTACGTTGCGCCAGCGCGCCAGGTTGCTCTGGCGGGTGGCCAGGCGCTCGGCCGGCAGTCGGCCATACAGCGCCACCAGCTCGTCGTCCCAGCGATGGTCCAGGGCCTGTTCCAGCGCCAGCAGCGCGGGCTCGTCCCAGTTCAGTGCTACCGCACGGCTGGCATACGCGCCCACCACGTCCGGGGTGGGGCGCAGCGCCTTCGGCGTGGCCTCCCACTGCGCGGCCAGCGCATTGACGTCGGCCGCTTCCAGCAGCGCCTGTGCCGCCAGGCGTGCTTCCAGTTCGCTGTTCGCGTCGGTCGGCAGCACCTTGCTCTGGCGCAGCGCACCCAGCTGGCCATAGGCCTCGTGGGCGCGGCCGGCGCGGGCCAGCGCTTCGGTACGCAGCCACAGGCCGCGTGGCGGCAGCGGCTGGATTGCCGCTACGTCCAGGGCATTGATCGCATCCACCGGCAGGTCGCGCGCCAACAGCTGTTCGGCGCGCAGCAGCGCCTGCAGCGTGGCATCGCTTTCGCCCAGGCGCTGCAGCAGTGCTTCACCGGCGGGGCCGTCGGCACGCGCCTGTGCGCTGCGCACAGCGTTGGCCAGCGCCACCGCGCTCACTTCCGGGTCCTTGGCCGCGCCGTCCAGCAGCTTCTCGGCACGCTGCCACTGGCCATGTTCGTATGCCTGCAGGCCGTCGATCAGGCGCACCCGGCCCTGCTTGCGGCGGTAGCGGCCCCAGGCCCGGAACGGTGCGGCAATCAGGCTCCACAGCAGCCACAGCACCAGCACCGCGATCACCGACAGCAGCGCTACCTTCGGCAGGTTGCTGTGATAGTCGTAGCCGCCGTAGCGCAGGGTCACTTCGCCGAAGCGGTTGAGGTCATCGGCGCCGAGCCATTGCGCGGCGACCACGCCGATGGCCACGGCCAGCAACAGCACGACCAGGGATTGCAGGGGTTTCATGCGGGATTACCTCCGGTCGGTCTGGGTGCGCAGTTGCTGCAGGGTGCTGCCAAGAACGGCGTTGCTGGCCTGCAGCGGAAGCTCGCGCAAGGCCTTCAGTTCAGCACGTTGCGCGCGCAGGGCCGGTGAATCCGGCCAGCGTCGCTGTGCCCAGTGCTCCACGCGTGCCAACGCGGTATCGCGGCCGGCGCGGTCGCCACGTTCGATCGCGGCGCGCGCCAGGGTCAGTTCCAGTTGCAATGCATCGTCGGCATTGCGGCGTTCGGCAGCGGTCAGCGGGCCGTTCTGGCGGCTCGGTGTGATGTCCACGAACGGGGCCAGCGTCGATTGCCACCATGGTTTTGCGGGGGCGGTCGCAGCGTTGCCGGTCACGTGCGAGGGCAGCCCCTGCAGTGCCTTGGCCAAGGCATCCAGGCGCTGCAGCGACTGCACGCGCGGGCCGGCGCCCAGTGCATCGAGCGCATCGCGCTCCTGCACCAGCGCCTGGCGCAGGTTCAGGCCTTCGCTGTCGGGAAGGTCGGCCAGCGCGGTGGCAGCCTGTGCGTACAGGCGGCGCGCGCCGTCCACGTCGTCGGCGTAGTTGAGGCGCTGCGCGGCCTGGGTCAGCAGCAGTTCGGCCTCATCGCGCTGTACCGCCTGGCGCCCCTGGTTGGCGCTGTCGGCCAGCTTGGCCAGGTTCTCTTCCAGCAGCGCACTGCGCTGCGAGAGGCCCAGCATCTCGTCGCGCAGCACGCGGTTGGTGGCCGCCGCATCCTGCAGGCGCTGGCTGGTCGCGCGCTGGTCGCGGCGCAGCGCGTCCAGCGTGGCTTCCAGGCCCTGCAGCTGCACGGCGGTGGTCTGCGCCTGCGCGTACTGCTCTTCCTGTTGCTGCTGCCAGAAGTACCAGCCGGCATAGCCGCCCGCACCCAGCACGACCACCCCGGCCAGCGGCAGCAGCCAGCGCACGGGTCGATGGGGTGGAGCAGCGGGCGGAGTGTCGTTCATCGGGCTTCCTTGTCGGCTGTGTTGCCAGTCGGTTCCGGCAGGCCGCGTTGTGCACAGCATCACTGTTGCCGACGGCAGCGGCAAGCGTGACGCACGTCCCTGTTCAGGTCGCTGCCGGGCCGGTGAGCGTGGCGTGTGCAGCGGCGACCAATTGTTCAGTGGTTGGCCCGGCACTGCGCACGACCCGGTGCAGGCCCAGGCCGCGAGCCTGTTCACCCAGCCGGTCGCTGGCGACCACGATGCTGGCATGTGCCCGCAGGCGGTGCTGCAGCACAGGCGGAATCTGGCGCCAGAAATGCTGAAGCGCTTCGCCACTGCTGACCGCAAGCACCCAGGGATACGCTGAACGCTCCAGCCGGGCCAACATACGCGGTGGCAGGCCCAGCAGACGGCGCTGATAGACGTCGGCGCGTTCGAGGGTGGCGCCGGCCGCTTGCAGCTGCGCACCAATGAGGCCGCGTCCACCGGGGGCGGTGACCAGGCCGATGCGCAGGCCCTGCACCTGCGCCAGAACCGGCAGGGCGAGCAGGCCTTCGCTGTCCATCCGCTGCGGTGCATGCACCTGGTCAATGCCCTGCGCCCGCAACGCGCGCGCGGTGCCTTCGCCCACCGTCAGCCAAGGACTGCGCTGCGCCTCGGCCAGCGGCAGCAGCGTGGCGGCTGCGGCCACCGCAGCCGGGCTGGTGAACACCACCCGATCGCAGTTCAGCGCGCGTTGCAGCTGGCGCACCACTGGCGTGCCCTGCAGGCGTTGCAAGCGCCAGGGCGGCAGGGCCACGACATGCCCGCCCAGCCCAGCAACGGCGCGGCGCAGCGTCGCATTCTGGCCCCGCGGGCGCAGCGAAATGAAGGTCCAGCCCGCCTCGGAACCGGCAGCGCCAGTGGGTATCGTATGGTCGGCCATTGCCTGCATTATGCGGGCCCTTCGTTGTCGTGGTCGCTGCTCCGATGTCCGTTGATGCCCTGACTTCCTCGTTGGCCGCCCTGCAGGACGTGCTGGACTGCATGCCGGCGGTCCGCGCCATGCAGATCCAGCTCGACGGCTATGCCGACGGCGTGCTGCGCATCACCGCGCCGCTGGCCGCCAACGTCAACGACAAGGGCAATGCCTTCGGTGGCAGCCTGGCCTCGGTGCTGACCCTGTCGGGCTGGGCACTGGTCAGCCTGCGCCTGCGCCTGGCCGGCCACGATGCCGAGGTCTACGTGGCCGACAGCAACCTGCGCTACCTGGCCCCGGTCTACGAAGACCTGCATGCCTATGCCGAAGCGGCCGAAGCCAGCGGCTGGGACGCCTTCCTGAATACCTTCCGCCAGCGCCGCAAGGCCCGCATCAGCATCATCGCCACCCAGCCCGGCGCCGATGGCAAGCCCGCCGCCGAGTTCAGCGGGCGCTTTGTTGCCTTCGCCAGAGGGTAGGATGGCAGGCTGACGTTCTGGGGAAACCACCGATGCGCCGCCTCATCCAGTTCCTGATCTGTTCCCTGCTGCTGGCCAGCGCCGCCGCCTCGGCCGACGACCTCAGCCGCAAGCAGCGAAAGCTGCTGGAAGAGACCCAGATCGCCTATGGGGCGACCATCCGCTGGGGCAGCATGGACGATGCCATCGGCTATCTGGACCCCAAGCAGCGCAAGGAAAAGCCGCCCACCGAGTTCGAGCTCAACCGCTACGCGCAGCTGCGCGTGTCGTCCTACCGCGAGCGCAGCAGCGCGGCGCTGGAAGGCGGCCTGGTCGAGCGCCGGGTCGAAATCGGGGTGATCAACCAGAACACCCAGGCCGAACGCACCGTGATGGTGGTCGAGCGCTGGCGCTGGGATCCGGAGGCCAAGCGCTGGTGGCAGACCGCCGGCCTGCCGGACCTGTGGAAGGGGCAGTGACGGGCCGCGTCCGGCTTGTGCGACAATCGGCGCCCGCTTAATCGACCCGTGACCTGAGTGAATTACGAAGAGTTGCTGGCCTTTGCAGGCCGAAACCCGATGCTGTCCGCGGCCCTGGTCGGCCTGACCGTGGCCATCATCGTCACCGAGATCCGCCGCCTGTTCCGGGGCTTCAAGGGCATCAAGCCCGCCGAACTGACCCAGCTGATGAACGCGGGTGGCACGGTGGTGGTCGACCTGTCGGCCAGCGGTGACTTCGAGAAGGGCCACATTGCCGGCAGCCGCAACGCCCAGGCCAGTGCCTTCGGCCCGGACAACAAGCTGGTGGCCAATGCCAAGCAGTCGCCGGTGGTGCTGGTGTGCCGCAGCGGCAACGCCTCGGAAACCGCCGCCAAGGCACTGAAGAAGGCCGGCTTCGAGAAGGTCTACGTGCTCGACGGCGGCATTCCCGCCTGGCAGCAGGCCGAGCTGCCGCTGGTCAAGGGCCGCAACTGATTGCCGCAGGTGGCGGATCCGGCCTTGTATGGGCCTGATGCCGCCCCCATCGCAGTAATTCGACCATCGTTTTCATTGCATTCATTGGAGTTACTGGAAATGTCCGAAGAGATCACCAACGGCGCTGCTGCGCCGGTCGATGCCGCCACCGGCCCCGCTTTCACCGTCGAGAAGATCTACGTCAAGGACGTCTCCTTCGAGTCGCCGAACGCTCCGACCATCTTCAATGACCAGGTGCAGCCGGAGCTGCAGCTGAACCTGAACCAGCAGGTGCAGCGCCTGGGTGAAAACGCCTTCGAAGTCGTGCTGGCCGTCACCCTGACCTGCCAGGCCGGTGAGCGCACCGCCTACGTGGCCGAAGTGAAGCAGGCCGGCGTGTTCGGCCTGGTCGGCCTGGACCCGCAGTCGATCGACGTGCTGCTCGGCACCCAGTGCCCGAACATCCTGTTCCCGTACGTGCGCCAGCTGGTCAGCGACCTGATCCAGGCCGGCGGCTTCCCGCCGTTCTTCCTGCAGCCGATCAACTTCGAAGGCCTGTACGCAGAAACCCTGCGCCAGCGCCAGGAGCAGGGCGACGCACCGTCGCTGGCTGACTCCGAGCCGGCCGGCAACGCCTGATTCCTGCCGCGACGTCACGGATGAGCACTACCGCTGACAAGATCGCCGTGCTGGGCGCCGGTTCCTGGGGAACCGCGCTGGCCAGCCTGCTCGCACGGCACGGTCACCCGACCGTGCTGTGGGGGCGCGACGCTGCCGTGGTCGAAGCCATCGACCAGCGCCACGAGAACCCGCGTTACCTGCCGGGCATCCCGCTGCCGGACAGCCTGCGTGCCACCACCGACCTGGCGTCGGCGGTGGAGGGCGCGGCCTGGATCCTGGTGGTGACCCCGTCGCACGCCTTCGGTGAAACCGTGCGTGCGCTGGCGCCGCTGCGCCCGGCCGGTGCCGGCGTGGCCTGGGCCACCAAGGGCTTCGAACCCGGTTCGGGCCGCTTCCTGCATGAAGTAGCGCGCGAAGTGCTGGGCGAGGACGTGCCGCTGGCCGTCGTCACCGGCCCGTCGTTCGCCAAGGAAGTGACCCAAGGTCTGCCGACCGCGATCACCGTGCATGGCGACGTGCCCGAGTTCGCGCAGACGGTGGCCGAGGCGATGCATGGCCCGGCGTTCCGTGCCTACACCGGCGACGACATGGTCGGTGCCGAGCTGGGCGGTGCGATGAAGAACGTGCTGGCCGTGGCCACCGGCGTGGCCGATGGCATGCAGTTGGGCCTCAACGCCCGTGCCGGGCTGATCACCCGTGGCCTCAACGAGATGCTGCGCCTGGCCGCTGCCATCGGTGCCAAGCCGGAAACGCTGATGGGCCTGGCCGGCCTGGGCGATCTGGTGCTGACCTGCACCGGCGACCTGTCGCGCAACCGCCGCCTGGGGCTTGCCCTGGGCCGTGGCCAGACGCTGCAGGATGCCGTGCGCGAAATCGGCCAGGTGGTCGAGTCGGTGCAGACTGCCGACGAAGTGATGCGACAGGCACGCCGCCATGGCATCGACCTGCCGATCTCCGACCGCGTGCGCGCCGTGCTGCACGGCGAGCAGACACCGGAAGAAGGCCTGCGCGCATTGCTGGCGCGGGAACAGAAACCGGAATACCCGGACACACTGTTCAAGTGAATCGAAAAACCCCGGCTTCGCGCCGGGGTTTTTTCATCAGGGAGTACCCCATGCGGGTGCCGGACCGGAGACAGGCATTGATCGGTGCCAAGCTTGCTTGGCATCACGCGCGCGGCATATCCACGCATGGCGTGGATCTACTGCAACGCCCGATCACCGCGCCCGTGGCGGCGCGTTGGCGTTGTCCATGTCCGAAAAGATCAGCCACGGCCCATCGCCCTCACGCTTCAGCGTGAGCGTGAACTTGCCGGTATCGCCCACGTTGTTGCCGTAGCCGTAGGCACCGATGATGTAACCCGTGTTCCCCTCCACTGCATACGCCAACGCGCGCAACCGCAACGGGCTGCTGCCCTGGCCGGCATACGCGGCCTCGATCGCGCTGCGTCCGCGCACCGGTGGCTGGTGGCTCTGCAGCACAAAGCCATCCTCGGCGAACAGCGCGGCCAGTGCCTTGGCATCACCGGTGCGCCATGCCTGCTCGTAGTCGCGCAGCACGCGCTCCAGTGGCGCGGGCACTGCTGTATCGGCCAGGCGCGCAGGCGTCGAGCCTTCAGCTCCGAACGCCATTGCCGGCGTTGCCAGCAGCAGGGCACTGCAGAAGATCATGGCGAGTGGTGTACGGCGCATGCGTCCGGCTCCAGGCGATGACGGGAAGCTACAAACGCATCCTAGCGCGGTGCTGGTTAGAATCACGCGGCCGCCAATTCGGCGGATGCAGCGCAGATCAGACAAGGACACGCGATGAAGATGCGGATCACAGGGATGGCGATGATGGCGGCGCTGCTGGCAGCCTGCGGGCAGGCACCTGAGAAGACTGGCGGGACTGCACCTGCTGCGGCGCCAGCGCCGACGACTGAAGCACCGGCCGCCACGGCCACCGTGGTCGAGAAGGAACCGTCCATCGAAGACGGCGTGGATCCCGCGGTGTGGGACAACGAAGGCGAACCGGAAGACCCGGACGCCGGCGGCGAACTGACCTGCGCGGACAATCCGCTGGCGACCCACTTCTTCACCCTGGTGGGCGGCAACACCGTGGACGACTGCGGCCGCAAGGACCCGAAGGTGCTGGCCGCGTTCGATGCGCTGATGAAGGGCACGCAGGACGCCGAATCCACCGACAAGGACATTCCGTCGCTGCGCAAGCGCCTGTTGAGCGGACCCAGCGGCCCTGGCGAGCTGGTAGTGCTGCAGGGCGAGCCGTGGTGGTTCTACACCGCCTGCCAGGCCCACGATTGCCCCGGCACCGCGTTGGCGATGCTGTACTCGCCCGATCAGTCGAAGCTGGTCGGCCGTCTTACCGCGCGCTGCCGTGTGTGGTGGCTGGGCGAGCCGACGGCGGAACAGCGTGCGCAGATCGAACAGCGCCAGCCACTGCAGGATGCCGCGTTGAAGGAAGACAGCGCGCTCTGCGAGTGATGTGGCGCGCTCCGCAGCGCCGGGCCGTGCCCGGTGCTGCAGTGAGCGTTGCTCCCCGTATTACCCTTCCGGCCGCATGCGCGCGCTGACCTGTGCGGCCAGCGACAGGCTGGCCATCATCAGGCCCTCCATCACGCGGTCGCCCACGTACTCCTCGTCGGGTCCGTTCTGGCGCACGCGCTCGGCAGCCAGCAGCATTTCCAGCGCCACGCGTAGCCCGGCCAACGCACAGTCCGCGTCGGCCAGCGCCATGCGGCGCCCTGGCATCTGATGACGTTCGGGCCAGGGCTGGCCGTCGGCGGCCGCGCCCTGGCCGATGCGGTCGAGCGTGGCGATGAAACCGTGCGGATCGTGCGGGTGCGGTGTTTCCGAGGGCGCGTCCGCGTTGGCGGGCACGTACTGCGCGCGCAGGCGGGAGGATTCGGGTGTGCTCATGGCAAGGGCTCCGTGCAGGACAGACGGCAGCCGCCACGCAAAGGTGGCGGGCGGAGACGTGGTTCGAAAACCGGGCGCTTGTTGAAACCGGCAGGCACAAGGCCTCCACGCTCCGCCCGCCATGACCGGCAGACGGATTGCCCGCCGGCGCCACGAGGGGTGACGCCGGCGGGCAAGCGTTGTCAAACAAGCGCACGGGTTTTCGAAGCCCGGCCATCCTTTTTCGATGGCACGTCATCTGTACGCGTGCTGCTGCGCGGTGCCAATCAGAACAGTTGCATTCAACGCTTGATCAAAGACGCTTTTGGCATTTTTGCATGCTGTTAAGCCGTCGCAGACGCAGGCGCCGCAACGTCCGTAGCGGCATGGGGAATATGCGACATGGGTCGAAGTTGATGACGTGGCGTACGGGTACCCCACCAGGCCGATGACGACAGTGCGGGGCGAAGGACGTAAATAGACTTCGACGCACTCCGGTCTGTCAGTGCTCTTCGCGTCTCTCGTACCAGGCTTGAGTACGGTTCACGATCCGCACCACAGACAACATGACCGGCACCTCGATCAGCACACCAACTACCGTCGCCAGTGCAGCCCCCGAATGCACGCCGAACAGTCCCACCGCGCTGGCAACCGCCAATTCGAAGAAATTGCTGGCACCAATCAACGCCGAAGGGCCGGCCACGCAATGCGCCACGCCCAGGCGACGATTGAGCAGGTAAGCCAGGCCGGAAGTGAAATAGACCTGGATCAGGATCGGCACCGCAATCAGTGCGATCACCAGCGGCTGCTTCACGATCTGCTGGCCCTGGAAGCCGAACAGCAGGACCAGTGTGAGCAGCAGCGCACACAGCGAGACGGGCCCAAGCTTGCGAAGCACCCGCTGCAACGCTGCCTCGCCACGACGCATCAGGATCCAGCGCCGCAGCAACGCAGCCACCAGCACCGGCGCCACGATGTAGAGGCCCACCGACAGCAGCAGCGTATCCCACGGCACGGTGATCGCCGACAGGCCCAGCAGCAGTGCAACCACCGGCGCGTAGGCAACCACCATGATCGCGTCGTTCAACGCCACCTGGCTCAGGGTGAAGTTGGCATCACCGCGGCACAGGTTGCTCCACACGAACACCATGGCGGTGCAGGGTGCGGCTGCCAGCAGGATCAACCCGGCGATGTAGCTGTCGATCTGTGCTGCTGGCAACCAGTCGGCGAAGGCATGGCGCAGGAATAGCCAGCCCAGCAGCGCCATCGAGAATGGCTTCACGGCCCAGTTGATGAACAGCGTTACGCCGATGCCCTTCCAGTGCTGCTGCAACTGGCGCATCGCAGCGAAGTCGACCTTCAGCAGCATCGGGATGATCATCAGCCAGATCAGCACCGCAACCGGCAGGTTGACCTTGGCGACCTCTGCGGATGCCAGCGCGGCAAAAGCGCCGGGCAGGACGTGGCCCAGCAGGGTGCCAGCCGCAATGCACAGCACAACCCACAGCGTCAGGTGTCGCTCGAACAGGCTCATGGCACCGTCACTGCGCGCCGTCGGTCGGCAGCAGCCGGCCGATCCGGTCCAGCGCCTGCTGCAGCGCCGTGCGGTCGGACCACACCGATTCGGGCAACGCGAGCAATGCACGCAGTCGCAGCTTCACGATGGCATGGGCCTGCGCGAATGCTGCGGCCTTGTCGGCATCGCTACCCGCTACGGCCGCCGGATCGGGCAGGCCCCAGTGGCTGCGGACGAAGTCACCGAACACCACAGGGCAGGCCTCCGCTGCGGCTGCATCACACACGGTGATCACCAGATCCATCGGTGCTGCATCCACGAACTCATCCCACGACTTGCTGCGCAGCCCTTCAATGGGCATTCCTTCGGCCTGCAACTGGGCCAGCGCGAAGGGGTTGATCTGGCCAGTGGGCTGGCTGCCCGCACTGAATGCGCTGAAGCGATCGCCGCCCCAGGCGCGCAGGGTGGCTTCAGCAAGCACGCTGCGGGCGCTGTTGCCGGTACAGAGGAACAGGACAGAACGGGTCATGGGCAATCGCTTCGATGGGGAAGGTCGTGTGCGGTGTCAGCACTTGCACGCAGGTGCTGCGGGTGCGCACTCCGCGTCAGGCGAGCCCGCGCAGCAGTTGTGCGTCAGGTACTCGATCAAGCCGTTCATGGCGCCGAAGTTGGCCCGATAGCAGACATGGCGGCCCTGGTTTTCGCTCTCCACCAACCCGGCCTGCACCAGCTCCTTCAGGTGGAAGCTGAGCGTGGCTGGGGGCACCTGCAGGGCCGTGGCGATGTCGCCCGCCATGCGACCTGCCGGGCCAGCCTCCACCAGCAGGCGGAAAGCCGCCAGGCGGGTGGCGTGACCCAGGGCAGTCAGGGCGGCGATTGCATTCAACGTTTCCATATTTCTAGAATAGTCGAATGAATAAGCCGATCACAAGTACCCACCTGCCCAACCTGGTGGAATCGTCATTGCCCCAGCCCGATCACCGCCAGCTCGCCGCCGCCGATCTGGGGCCGCCACGCATCCTCCTGCTCTACGGCTCACTGCGGCCGCAGTCGTTCAGCCGCAAGCTGGCGCTGGAAGCCGAACGGCTGCTGCGTCACCTGGGGTGCGAGACCCGGGTGTTCGATCCGCATGCGCTGCCCATGCTGGACAGCGTGGACACGAGCCACCCCGAAGTGCAGCGGCTGCGTGCGTGGTCGCAGTGGTCGGAAGGCCAGGTCTGGGTCAGCCCCGAGCGGCACGGGACGATCACCGGTGTGTTCAAGAACCAGATCGACTGGTTGCCGCTGGAAGATGGCAGCGTGCGGCCCACACAAGGCAGGACGCTGGCGGTGATGCAGGTGAGCGGCGGTTCGCAGTCGTTCAACACGGTCAACACGTTGCGCGTGCTCGGCCGGTGGATGCGCATGCTGACCATTCCCAACCAGTCGTCGGTGGCCAAGGCCTGGCAGGAATTCGATGACGATGGGCGCATGAAGCCCTCGCCGTACTACGACCGCGTGGTGGATGTGATGGAGGAGCTTGTGAAGTTCACGCTGCTGACGCGAGGGCGGTCGGACTACCTGGTGGAACGCTACAGCGAGCGCAAGGGCGCCGCGCACGCCGCTGCATTGGCGAGGGCCGCAGGGGCTGCGGCTTCCTGAATTCCAATTCGCCGATCGACGTATTACTTGCTTGCGCGCCGCGCGCCCTTCTCGTCTTCGTCCTTCGCATCCCCGCGGCTCTGCGCGAATTCCGGAAAGGTCTTCGCGATCGAATCCTTGTCCGGCAGGATGTAGAACACGCCGCCCTTCTCGAACATGGGCTGCACGATCTGCCCGTAGAACGCGGGCGAGACGTTGATGCAACCGTGGGTGACGCGGTTGTCGTCCGGCGTGGGCGATGCCAAGCGCTCGGCGCGCTTCTCCTTCGGGCTGCCCGGTGGCAGCGGATGCATTGAAACGGCCGAATCGTAGTCCACCCACAGCACGCGCCCGGCATCGTCGGAGGGGCCGTAGCCACCAATGAAGCGGCCGGCCGGCGTGGTGCGGTCGTGGCCAGGAATCGCGCTCAGTGCGAGCTTGGCGACGCCGGGTGCGGAGTGGTCGCCGATGGCCGAACCGAACAGCGCCGGTGCCGCGCCACGCAGCTTTCCGTCGCCGCTGAAGATCAGAACCTGCGCCGCCGCCTTGTCCATGACTGCAAACGGATAGCCCTGGTTATCCTTGCTGGCCACCACCCAGCCGGCCAGTTCGATCACCGTTTCGGACACGCCCTGGTCAGGTGGAAGTTCATCAACGGCGGCCACCGGTGGTGCAGGTGCGTCCTTGTCCCTGGCGTTGGCTACGCCGCTGCATGCAACGACCAGCGCCATGGCCAGTGCGGCATGGAGGGCGCGGCGTGCAGGGGAGGAGTAGGTACGAATGGGACGGCTCCTTGCAATGCAATCCTGGGTGGAAGGACGCCAGTGGCCGGCGAAGGCCACTGGCTCCCGATACAGAGGTGGATCAATTCAAACAGTGAGGGAGCAATTACCCGCGCGGCTTGCGGCCGGCCGGTGCCCTTTCAAGCTGCTGCACGCGACCTTCGATCTGGTCCAGACGCTGGTTGGCCTGCTGCGCGGACTGGTTGGCGGACTCCGCGCTCTGCGCAGCACCCTGCACCTTTACGTCGAGCTGATCGAGACGCGAGTTGATGGTTGCAAACTCGTTCTTGTAAGAGGCGCAGGCGCCAAGGCTGACGGTGGCGATGAGCGCTACAGCAAGTGCGCGGGCCGTCTTCATGTGTTGCGGGTTCAGGTTCATTGCATTCCCTCCTTCGTCTGGGGAAGCTGGAATATAGCGGCGTTTGTTCCCGTCGCTACCAAGCGCTTTCAGCTGGAATTTGAGTACGTGGATGCACTGTGAAGCCTGCTTCTGACCCAACATTAACAAGCGGGACCAGGCGAGCTGATCTGCGTCGACGAAGCGCCTTGTGCCTGTTCAAGATTGCCAATTCATCTGTATGAAGCCGGCATCACGGTATCTGCGCCTGCGCGCTTTCGCCTGCTCCGCACGCAGGTTGCCATCCACTTGCTTCCAGCAGCGTTGCAGCGTTTCCAGGCTGGACATTCAGCAGTTTGGCTATGGCGTTGCGCGTGTCGGGCGCGCGCGCAACGTAGGCATGGGCAATGCGGTAGCCGATCCAGTAGCCGAGATCTCCACGGCGCGCATCGTCGCCGGGGCCGTTGTACAGCCACCTCGAAAGATCGGTACCCATGCTGTCCTGCAGGAACGCGCGCTCCAGCGCACATTCGCGGCCTTGCGTCCAACGAAGCAGATGCGCGTTGGCCGGTTGCCCGGAGATCAGTTCGCCCACGTACTCGGCGCCGCCTTCAAGCAACGTCTGATAGAGCAGGGTGGGCTGCGCGACATCGATGCTCGCACCGGGCTGTTGCACGTGCACGTACTCATGGGCGATCAGGTGCACGAAACGATCGCCGACGTCGGGCTGCATCCAGTCAGCGTTGCACAGCGCTTCCAGTCCGATGACCACGCCTGCTTCGGTGGTCACGCCACCACTGTTGCCGCGGCCCACCAGCACGGTGACAGGGGGAAAGCGCGCAGACGGCAACAAGGCGCCCAGCTGATCGACGGCAGCGGCGACGCGCGTGCGGATCGATGGCAATGCTGTCGCGCAGGTTCTCGCTTTCGCAAACAACGCCGGCTTGTCCTGGATGGCACTGGCCAGCCGCTCCATCGAGCCGATACGGCTGTCGGTGAAGCTGCGCAGGGCATCCGTACCCGCATCCAGATAGCCGTGTTGCAGTTCATCGGCGCTTGGGCGCCCTTGGTTGGCGTCCAGCACCTTGAAGAAGCGCGCGACATCGTCCGTCTGCACGACGATGTGCCCGGCAGAAACGATGCGCTCAGCCGCCTGTGCCTGCAGCAGCGCGGCCGGCGAGGCGATCAAGATCAGTGCCCACGTCAAGCATCGAGCGCGGTGCGTATAAGAAGCCGGCAGCGTAGCCACGTGCCCATAGTTAGAGCGCGTTTTGGCCTCATAGTTGGGTGCAGCCGAGGCTCTACATTCACCGACTATTAGCACCTTGGCCCCATAGTCGGGGCGCTCGTAGCGTAGCTAATTGATATCGAAGGAAATGATTGCATAGTTGGAGACTTCTTTCATAGCTGAACCAACTATGGGTACGCGAATGAATATCCGCTCTCCAGACCGTGCAGTCTGCTGGCGTCTGCCACCTACCTGGATTCCGATGCAAGGTTGTGAAGACGTGGCTGAACCTAGTGAGGCAGCACGGATCTCGGATGGACGCAACGCGCAATGCAAGAAGTCGCTAATCAATGTGGCATGGACCCACAAATGAAAAGCCACTGTTAGTTCCACTCGCGCAATGGGCTCCAATCTAGCATTCGACTCGTCCGGAGAACGCTCGACGTATTAAGGCTTCAAGGATTGTAATGGATTGATTTTAAAGGAGGTATAACCATTTATGGCTTGCGAAATGCAGAGGGACTCAACGAGCTTGCAACGAGCATTGGTTTGCGTATGTTGGAGGAATGAACGCACTTTCCCTGCAAAGAGCGGCACTTGAAGCGTCCTCAGAAGAGGAACTGGCAGACAGGATCGTTGATGAGTCTGGGATCTGTGTTCGCGTGGGGGATGCCAGGCAGCTACTTGGATTCCGTAGCCTAGATGCAGGTAGACGAGCTGCAGTGCAGGGGCGCTTAGGCATCGAAGCGGTGAACCTTCCAGGTCGCCGTGGACGTTTGTCCCTTCGGCAGGCACCTATCAAGGAGCCCGTGCAATGAGCTAAGTAAGAAAGATCTCTGGGGAGAAGAAACAACAAACCCTGGCTGGCAGGCCAGGGCTTGTTCGCAGCTAGCGCTTAGTTCCGCGTAGCTGAATCTACTCCCGACCCGTGCTTCTTTCAAGTGCTCGTCAAAGCGGGAGGGGGCCGTGCAGCCATCTCCCACCATGAGGGAGATGGCAATGACCCCAGATCAGCTGAGGGATCATCTAAGAACGCTAGATCTATCAGTAGAAGATAGGTCCTTCGCACTCGAGCTCTTTGGCCAGGAACCAGGGCGCAGCGTTGGCGCCTATGCACTGGACAATGTGGTCGTCGACTTCTATTCAAGAAAGTGTCGCGATGTTCGCAGGCTGGAAAGCCATACAGTCGAGCAAACATTTGCATATGAGCTAGAAATTGATCCTGACGTCATCTCATATGTTTGCCAGGTCACTTGTCGTGGCATAAGGCGCGGCAATCATGTGTGCACCGCCCATGCAGACTTCTTTGTGGTTCGACGGTCCTCCGTGGAAATCGTGGAATGTAAGCCCATCTCCAAGCTCAGCACTCTTGTGGAGAGAAAGCCCGAAGAGTGGGTGCTGGACGGTGGGAAATATCGCAATCTGGTGTATGAGCGATGGGCAGCATCCCATGGGATCGAGTACAAGATCTGGGCCTCACCCAGCAACATCAGCCGATACCATAGGAACTTGCAGTTCATCTACCAAAACTGGGATGAAGATCTCTCAATGGTGCGCCGAGAGGGCTTTGCTGCGGTGGAAAAGCAGCTTTACATGGGGCCAAAAAGCATCGCGTTTCTTATGGAAGAGATCCCTTGGTTCAACGCTGGGGTCGCAGCAGGACTCTTGGCGGATAGGCTAGTCCACGGGCCCATAGGGCACATACCGATTACCGATACGCGCAACTTTCTCTTAAGCCTAAGTCAAGAGCAGGCGGAGGCGATTGCGGCCGAGTGCTGTAAGAACATCAACAACCTGTATGCCGAAGCTAGCGGCCCAGTTGCGCTCGCAAGTTCAGTTGATGTGGCAAAGGCAGTTGCAAGGCTGAAGAAGCTTGAATGCCTTGCTCGTGAAGGAAAGCGAGCGACACCCAAGATGAGGAAGTTGGAGGAGCGGGTGAGACTAGCGCGCGCAGAGGGTCGCAATCCTCTAGATGATCTCATCACCAACTACGCAAAGTGCGGGAACCGATCCAGTCGTCTCACTCACGCGCAATCAGAACTTGTACGCGGAGTCATTGGCTCACATTGGCTAAAGGGTAAGGTTGCGACGCTAGCCGATCTGTATCGTGAGCTAGCCCTGCAGTGCGAGTGCGCTGGCGTTCCTGTGCCTGGCCGGAAGGCGCTCGTCAGAAGAGTTCGATCCGTTTCAAGGGGGCAACGTGATCTTGCTGTCGGCGGTAAGCGAAACTATCAAGCAAATAGGCCGCGTTCCGACGCTCGGGTTAGATCAGGCCAAGCGCTTGCTGTGCACTCTGTCCTGCACATCGATGCAACCAAGGTTGACAACCGAGTCTTTACACAAGAAGACGAAGGGCAGCAAGACCACTGCCCGGTACTGTACTGCGGCCGTGACGAAGCGTCGTCTAAGGTTATGGCCCATGCCTTTGTCTTCGGTCCCGCTCGGCGCGAAGGGCCACTAATTTTGCTGAGGAACTATGTGCGCGAGCACGCGAAGCTTCCACACGCAATCGTGATCGATCGAGGCACTGATCTTAAGTCAGCCTTAGGTGATCTCTGTCGAACCTATGGCATCTCCATACTCACAGTGCCGACAGGCGCGAGTCGCTTCAACTCACAGTGTGAGACGGTTCAAGGGCTTATCAATTCCATGGTCAGCCACAAATTGATTGGGAGCACAAAGCCAGATAAAGCCGGTAGAAGTGTCGATGGAAAATTCAAAAGCAGATCGACCGCGCGCCTAGATTTCTCGACCGTAGAATCCGAAATTCACCACCTTCTGTACAGCCTGATGCCCGAGATGCCCGTGGATGGCTTCGCAGGTGCGCGAGAGCGATTTGAGAACAGTCAGTTGACTGCTCCAAACTCTGGAATACCAACGGTTGTAGACGATGACTTCCTATTTCAAACTTCAGTGAAATTGAAATCATGCTCTTATGAAAGAACAAGGGGGATCAGACACTGGAGGAGAAGCTACACGAACGCGGATCTCGCGTCGCGCGCGCATGAAGAGAAGATCCTCAGTGCTCGGCGTGATCCTGAGGATATTTCATTCGTTTGGATTCAGACCACGAAGAGACGCTACAAGGCATGGTGCTCGAAGGTCTCGGAGATTGGTCACTACTCCGAGCAGGATCGTCACTTCGAGGCAATGTGGGAGCAGTTCATCACGCCGGATGTTGAGAGCAAGAAGGAGGAGCTGCAGCGTAAGAACTATGAGAGGACGAGCATGGCCAACGCCAGGCAGCGAGCCAATGATATGGGGCTAGCAAGTGGAAAGGAAACGCAAGCCCCGCCAAATGCGAGTCGATCGAAGGTTCAAGCGAGATTGGTCGTCAACTTTGATGAGCTCCCCGATCTCATTGTGGAAGGGGATTCGCATGGACGCTAGCATCCTGCCCCATTTTCCAGCTGATGAGATGAGCTTCCCTTTCATACCACATCAGCGCTTTCTAACTACCCAGCACAGCCTACTGAAATCAGTTTCGAGAGCTCGGCCAGGAGACTTTGTTTGGTTGATAGCGCCCTCCTGGTCAGGAAAGAGCGAGTTGCGTCGGCAGCTGTTGCCTGAGCTCGGAGGAAATCCCCAACTTTGGCCAACAGGCCACTTGCCGCTGATCTCCGTAAGGGCAATCCTGAATCAGGGCGACAAGTTCAATCCGAAAGACTTCGCTTTGCGCCTACATCAGGAAATAACTGAGCCCGACACTAGCTGGACTAATGCTATGGAAACCGGTGGCGATCCTGACCAAACGCACGTGGCCGCAGAGCGGCGAGCCTCTTCAGTGTTCTGGCGTGAAGTGCGCGCGAGAACAGCGGAGAGAGACCTTCGTCTTTCGTTTGAGCGCATGTCTAGAATTCGCGGATTGAGGTACATCGTCATAGAGGAGGCTGCGAACATCTGCAGGGTTCCGAAGAGTCAGAGTTCACGCAACTACATGCTTGGCATCATGGCGCTTGTTGAAGAAATTGGTTGTGTGGCGATCATGATAGGAACCCATGAAGCGTCCACGCTCTATGAGGATTCCCAAGAGGTGTTCAATAGATCTGACGTTCTCTATATGCGTCCGTACGGTCTGAATGACAATGACGACCTGCGATCCTACGCCTCTCTGATCAAGGCGATCGGCAAGGGATTTCCACTTTCAAAAGGTAGCCTTCTCCAGGAAAACCTAGAGCTCATTGCTCTCAATGGAGGAGGAATTTTTGGCCCAACTCTGCGGTACTTGATGCGGGCGAATGAAGAGCGTTGTCGCAATGGTTCCAATACCATCGAGCTCGGGCATCTGCGAGCAGCGTCTGGAACCGAAAGGAACCACAGGCTGCTCTGGGGAGAGATAGACGCGTTCAATAGACTTGCCGATGGCAAGCGTTCTCTACGCCTAGCGGACTTCTTGACCATCAAGGGCTCATTGCCTAGCGAAGGCGATCTGTGAGGATGGAACCACCAAGATGGACGGTACTTCCACCTCTTGAGCTTCGTGATGCAGGTACTCCCTGGACAGAGTCGCTCAATGGATACGCAAATCGCTTGGCTAAGCTCAGCGGAATTTCGTGGTGCAAGCTGCTTCAGCTTATCGACACCCACTCGTCGGAGGTGCCGTCTAGATACATTGATCAGCGCAGACTCGATGGGCTCGGGCCTGTGTCAGTACGGCGTGCGCGTTCACTAGAGAAGCTGACTGGGCAGTCACTTGTCGGTGCTACTTTGTATGGACTCTCAGAGATCGTCTCCTCAAGGGCAGCGAGCTGGAGTCGACACGCCGCTTGGTGTCCGATTTGCATCGGAGCTAGCGATATGGACGAGAGCGCCACAGAGAGGCTGATTTGGAGCTTCGATGCTTATTCTCACTGCTCGCTGCACGACGCCAGGATTGAGAACAGCTGTTCCAATTGTGGACTCGGGAAGTTGAAGAGCATTGCATTGAGAAAGTGCCCATCCTGCGGAGATCGCCTAGACAGGCGCACACGCTTTGACTCGGCGAACCCGACTCAGCGCTGGATCAATCAGTGCATAGAGGAACTGATCTCTTGGTGCTCAAATCATCCAAATCAGAGGCTTGAACTCTCGAACTTGGAGGTGTTTATAGAGGCAGTCGGGGCTAGAGGCGAGCGGCGAAAGTTGGATTACCGACCTCCTGCACGCTTGCCTGCAAGCTATTCTGACTACAAGAGCTGGACTAGAGTGAATTGCTTCAGACTCTTTAGAAGGAATGATCCGAGTCGATTAGAGTTCAATGAGCTACTCAATCTATCGGCAAATCAGTGCGTTTCTGTCTTGGACATTCTTCTCCAGCCTATCGAATCTGCGTCCGAACTTCTGCCTGGAATTGGATCGAATCCGGAGCTCCCACTAGGACGCGGTCGAGTGGCAGATGAGCGAAGAGAGTTTGCTCGATTGATTGACGCTCTGCTTGGTGATGACCAGTGCGTCCTTCCATCCTTCCAGGTGCTTGCGCAGCTGAGCGGAAGACGAGGGTCGTTCAAGTCTGGCCTACCGCACCACCACGCTCACTATGCGGTCCGGCTAAGGCGGCAACAGATGATGATTCGCGGTGTTTCGCGAAGAACGATAAACAGAGCATTTCGTCTTGCATGTCAGTTGAAACTTTCGCTACAAGGACAGCTGCTGATATCCGAAGCCGTGGCAAAACGAATCCACATCGAGATGGATGTCGCATCGAACATCGTGCGATCCGCGGAACTTGCCTGTAGCCTTCTTCTCCCAGTCGGAGGGATGAAGGGCGTAGCTCGTATACCCAATCTATGAGCTGAAGCCTTCCTGGTGGTCTTAGAAGTCTCTTGGTCTTAGATGCCCCGTCTGCCTGACGAACACGAGTGCATTCCACGGTTGCGAGGTGTCAGCAATAGTGCCGAAGGGTGGCATAAGTGCTGTTTGCTACGTCGACGGATGCGCAGAGCATCAGAGCTGTCCAAGATCTTGGACGACCGATCGCCCTTGGCGCAGGTCGATTGCCAGCAGGCGACCACCTGCGACCTGCCGGCCAGCGGCGCTGTTTAACCATGCCGCTTGAATCCTGCCCGCCTCAATTACCGCATCCGCCGCAAAGCTGTCAGGCATGGCCCGCAAGGGCTCGCCGGGTGACGCCAGACCTCCGACCAAGGGTTGCACCACCGTTGCTGCGGTGCTGTTGGACTTGGCGTAGGCGGTGGCTATCATTCGTCCGGCGCGTGGGCACCACCCTCCAAGTACCAGTTCGGTGCCTAGGGTTTGCCTCGACAGGCCTGCTTCAAGGGCTGCCTTCTCGTACTCAGGCCAAAGCTGGTCGATCACCAATGTCAGTTCCTTGGCTAGCTGCTCCATTGTGAAGTCCGCCCGAAAGCTGGCCTGCAGCATAAGTGCGTAGATCCGAAGGAAAAATTGAGTGCTACCGCGGCAGGCAAGCACCACGTTGTGTTGTGGAATCAATAAGAACTTCGCGCCGGACGATTTGGCGCCGGTGAGTGCATCCTCGGCGAGAGTGTCAACTGCAACCAGCATCCGTTCAGGGCTAAGCAGGACGTTCAGGATACTCAAGTGCGCGCGCTCCACTGGCTTGCGGCAATATCATGCGGATTGTGACGATTGTCCATCTAGAAGCACATTGGAATGAATTTTGAGATTTCTGACTTAAAGGCTCGCTTAGAGGCGTGCGAGACAGATCTTGCGGCGCACCGTGGCTACTTGAAGGCCCTGGAGTACGGGGTGCGGACGCTAATCATCACGCATCCGGATCCAGACTTGTTATCGAGAGCCTGGGAGTCGATTCTTCCTGGGATCACTGAGGCTCACGGGCCGGAGGGCGGGTGGATTTTCAACGCGGCCTTCCAGCAGCTGCTCTCGGTGTTGACTCAGCAAATTGAGGCGCGGGGCGGCAAGGTCGGTGATTAGGGGAACAGGACCTCGATCTGAGGTGGCATTGCCTCCAAGCCCAGAGCAGGGCTTTCTGGACGATTCAGGGCGGGACTTGGGGAACTCAAGCACGAATGCTGGAGGGAACTGATGTGCAGCTTTGAGGGGAAGGGGGATTGGCGTGCGTATAAAGAAGGGCAGATGAGGAGAACTTCAAATGAGTGACGTAGATGAATGGCTGACAAGGGCCTCGGCTGCCACTCGGCCCTGCGGCAATGAGCAGGCCACTGATGTGCTAGTTCAGCGCTTGTCCCAAGAAGCTTCCCCTTCGCAATGGGCCGGTAAGCGAGAGTTCCGCCGGGCACTCGCATGCGCCGCGCTCGCGGCGGTGCTTACCTGCGGAGGAGTAGGCTCCGCCTTCTTTGTCACCCAGGCACCCTCGCGCCCGACATGGGTCGCGGCCCCAGCTTCCATGTCCCCATACGCTCTACTGGTGGAACGCTGATGGCAATCGGACCCCTCATGAGGCTGCCGCTGGCAACAATCGCTGGCGCCATCATTGGCGTCGTGTGCGCGCTGGCTATCGGCTGGACCTGGCACTCGCTCAATCCTGGGCACAGCGATCTCCATGAACGCCTTCACGCCGTGGTGCCTCTGGACGACTCGGAGAAGCAGATCCTCCAGGCCAAGGAACAGCTGTTCGCAACAAGGCGAGGTGAGATCGAAGCGCGCCTGCGGATTGCCAACCGCCAGCTGGCGGACGCCATCGCGGCTGACCCCAAATGGAACCCCCAGGTGGAACGTGCAAGTCGTGAGGTGGAGCGGGCTGCGGGCGATCTCCAGCGCATCACGCTCGAGCATGTGTTCGAGATGCGCGAGGGCTTGAAACCCGAGCACCGGCCGGCCTACGACAAGGCACTCCTTGAAGCACTTCGCACCGACTCTCCCTGAGCCACACAAACGTTGTGACCATCGAGGACGACAACAACTGGGCAGTTGAAGCTGCGGCAGGTAATGCTGAGGCCTTCGCTCGCCTGGTCCGCCGTCACTCGCCAGCAATCAAGCAGATGGTTCGAGGCATGGGCCTGCCCGAAACCGACGTCGATGATGTCGTGCAGGAGACATTCGTTGCCGCTTGGCGAGGCCTGTCAGAGTACGATCCGACGCGCTCGGTACTTCCCTGGCTGATGCGTATTGGAATCAACAAGGTTCGTGATACGCAACGGTTTCGACGCGTCCGCCATTTCCTGTTCCGGGCCAAGCCTTTGGATGACGAGGAAGGACGCGCCCTGCATTCCGAGCAGGCCGGGCCAGAGCAGGTTGCCGGCTCTCAGCTTGAGCTCGCAGAAGTAAGAAGGGTTCTCAACACGATCGACCCGAGCCTGCGTGAAGCCCTGGTTCTGACTGCCTTCGTCGGCCTTTCCCAGGTTGAAGCAGCTTCCGCCCTGGGTATCAGTCTCAAAACAATAGAGGGTCGCGTACTGAGAGCACGGGCCAAGCTGACAGATGCACTGAGCCGCGGGAAATAAATTTTCGCCGGATTCGAGGGGAAGGCCGCGCAGGCCGCGTAGTGCAGAAAGACGGCCGAGATTGCGGCCCCACTGCACCGGATCCTCATGAAACCATCATTGCTTGCCCTGACGGTGATGCTGGCCCTGACCAGTATCTCTGCGGCCTATGCCTCGGACGCCCCGAACTTCAGCGCGTTGCTCGAGCAGAGCAGGGCCCAATCCCCCTTCCTTCAGGAAAAGGGGTTCGACACAGCTGCCGCTGCGGGCGAAGCCCGCCAAGCGCGAGCGCTACGTAACCCCACCATTGATGCCCTCGCAGAGAATCTCAACGCTCCCCCCAGCAATGGCGCGAGCCAGCGGCAGACGACCTACACCATCAGCCAGCCACTCGAGATCTTTGGCCAACGTGGGGCTCGAATCCAGGCGGGAGAGAAAGGGCTGCAGGCGGCCGAAGCTCGCCAGCACCAGGCACAAGTCGAATTCGCCGCAGCCTTGGCTGTTGCCTACGCGTCTTCCGAGGCTGGGCTGATACGGCGCAACATTGCTGCCGAAGATGTTGATCGCGCCAGAGGCGACCTGAAGGCAGCTCAGGCGCTGGTTGACGCAGGAAAGGAGGCCAGCCTGCGCGTAGCACAAGCCCAGGCCGGCTTGAGCTCAGCAGAAGCGATTGCCGCCTCAAGAGAGGCAGAGGCGGCTGCAGCTCTCGAGCAACTGTCAGTACTGGCGGGAAGAGCTGAACCCTACTCAGGCACGTCCGAGTCACTCCTGGTGCGCGAGTGGGTTGCGCCCGCAATTGCGAACGTCGATTCGGCATCTGTCCTGTCTGCGAAGGCAGACGTCGATGCGAGCGATGCGGTTCTGCGCACTGAACGCTTCAAGCGGGCACCGGACCTTAACCTCACCGCAGGCCGTCGCAACTTCGCCGCCGGTGGGGACGCATTGGTCGTCGGCGTGTCTCTGAGCATCCCATTGTTTGACCGGAACAGCGGCGGGATCAGCGCGGCTCGAGCACGGAGCGACGCCGCCCGTGCTCGATTGGATGCAGCACGCCTCCAGAGCCAGGCGGACCGTGCGACTGCGCTTGCGCGTGTTGACGCCGCCAAGCGAGGACTGATCGCTGCCTCCAAGGGAGAGGAAGCAGCCACGGAAGCCTACCGAATGGCGCGCTTGGGATACGAGGCCGGTAGAACCCCACTGGTTGAGCTGCTGCTTAGCCGTCGCACGCTGACGGACGCGAGGCTGAGCGTGGTGGATGCACGACTCGCACGCGTTGCCGCCTACGCATCGCTCGCCGTGGCCAGCGGTCAGATTGCCTTTGGAGACATGTAGATGAAGAGAAGTATTCCGGCTGTTAACACCCTGACGATGATCGGCGTGGCTACCTTGGCGCTTGGCGCGGGATTTGGCATTGCACGCTTATCCGCCCCTTCAGAGACGGTGGTCGACCCCGCGAAAGACGAAGCCAGCGCCAGTGCGCCGGCGGAGGCGGAGGCAGCTCAGGAAGTCGCGATTCCCAAGGAGTATCTTGCCGCTGCGGGGATCTCGGTGGAGCCCGTCACTTCCGCTCAGGTAGCGGCGAATATCACCGCATCGGGTTCGGTCGTGGCAATCCCCGGTGGTGAGGCCGTCGTGGTGGCACGTGCGGCCGGTAACGTCACCGATGTCATCCGGCAGGTGGGCGACAAGGTGAAGAAGGGCGAAGTGCTGGCACGCGTAGCCAGCCCTGATGGGGCCCGTATTGCGGCTGACCTTCGTGTGGCCAGCGCCAGCCTCTCCCTCGCCGAAAAGAACGTCAAGCGCGATGAGTCGTTGCTCGCACAGGGCGTGCTGGCACGACAAGAGGCTGAGGCGAGTCGCGCCGCCTATCTCACAGCGCAAGCAGAAGCACAACGCGCTGCCCTGGTGGCACGCACCGCCAATGTGGATGGAGGAGGTAGCGTCAACGTCATCAGCCCTATCGATGGAACCATCAGCAGCTCGCAAGTGACTCTGGGCGCTTTCGTCGAGCCGCAGGCCTCCCTTTATAGGGTCACAGGTTCCAATGGCGTGGAGATTCAGGCCTCCGTTCGTGCGGGTGACACCGGTCGGATCAAGGCCGGCGACAGCGCGTCCATTACCCGCTCCGACGGAAGCGTCACCTCAGGAAAGGTCCGTTCAGTTGCTGCCGCCGTAGGTGGGCTGACAAGGGCTGCCACAGTCGTAATCACCCCGAGCGCAGAGGCGAACGGATTGGTTGTGGGTGACGGTGTGCAGGTCCGGCTGGTCACCGCTTCCGGATCGGGTGAGGGGCTGTCTGTCTCGGAAGAGGCGGTCCAGAACATCGACGGAAAAGACGTCCTCTTCGTCAGAACCAGTAAGGGGTTCACTGCACAGCCGGTCTTCATTGGCCTCCGTAGCGGTGGTATGGCGCAGATCCTTTCTGGCGTCACTGCGGGAACCCCGGTTGCTACCCGTAATGCGTTTCTGGTGAAAGCCGAGATGAAAAAGTCGGGCGGAGACGAGTAATGATCGAGCAAGTACTCACGGGTGCCGTACGGCACCGCTGGCTGGTTCTGTTCATCACACTGGTGATTGCGGTGATCGGCGGGTGGCAACTGAACCTGCTACCGATCGACGTGACTCCGGATATCACGAACAAGCAGGTCCAGATCAACACCGTCATCCCGACGCTGAGTCCAGTGGAGGTCGAGAAGCGCGTTACCTACCCGATCGAGACCGCGATGGCAGGACTTCGGGGCGTCGCGAACACCCGGTCGTTCTCGCGCAACGGCTTCAGCCAGGTCACGGTGATCTTCGATGAGAGCGCAGACCTCTACTTCATGCGCCAACAGGTCACCGAGCGTCTGACTCAGGCTCGGCCCCAGTTGCCGGAGGGTGCCGAACCACTGATGGGCCCGGTTTCGACCGGGTTGGGCGAAGTATTCCACTACAGCGTTGAATTCACCCACCCAGATGGCAAAGATGCCCCGCGAAATGATGGTAAGCCTGGCTGGCAAAGCGACGGTTCGTTCCTGACTGATCAAGGGGAACGGCTGACGGACAACATGGCACGTCTGGCCTACTTGCGCACAGTCCAGGACTGGATTGTGCGGCCTCAGCTGCGCACGACGCCAGGCGTAGCAGACGTCGACAGCCTCGGCGGCTACGTCAAGGAGTATGTCGTTGAGCCCAATGCGAGCAAGCTCGCGGAGTACGGGTTCTCCTATACCGACCTGGCCGACGCGTTGCAGGATGCCAATCTGTCGGTCGGAGCAGACTACATCCAGAGGTCGGGCGAGTCCTATCTGGTGCGCGCAGACGCCCGCATCCGCTCCGTGGACGAGATTGCCCGTGCCGTTGTGGGCAATCGCAACGGAGTTCCCGTAACGGTGGGTGACGTCGCACGTGTGGTCGTTGACGGTGAGCTCCGCCGCGGTGCTGCCAGCCGCAATGGATACGAGACTGTCGTCGGCAGTGCACTCATGCTGGTTGGCGCCAACAGCCGAACTGTGGCGGCGGCGGTGGGTGACAAGCTGCAGGAGATCGGCAAGACCATGCCGCCGGGCGTGACGATTGTTCCCACCTTGGACCGATCCCAGCTGGTTGTCGCAACGATCAAGACCGTCGCCAAGAACCTGGCCGAAGGCGCTCTTCTAGTCGTGGTCATCCTGTTTGCATTGCTCGGAAACTGGCGAGCTGCTGTCATTGCTGCATTGGTGATTCCGTTGTCCCTGCTGATCACCGCGATCGGCATGAACAAGCTCGGGATCTCTGGCAACCTGATGAGCCTGGGTGCGCTCGACTTTGGCCTGATCATCGACGGCGCGGTCATCATCGTCGAGAACGCACTGCGCCGCCTGGCAGAGCGACAGCATGCACTTGGGCGCCCGCTCAATCTATCGGAGCGCCTGCATGAAACGATCGCCTCGTCCAAGGAGATGGTCCGCCCGACCGTATATGGGCAGGCGGTCATCTTCCTGGTCTTCGTGCCCTGCCTGACCTTCCAGGGCGTCGAGGGGAAGATGTTCTCTCCGATGGTCATTACCCTGATGCTGGCGCTGGCCTCTGCATTCGTGCTCTCCCTCACTTTCGTTCCGGCGATGGTGGCGGTCATGCTCAAGGGCCACATTTCCGAGAAGGAAGTACGGGTGGTAGCTGCCACCAAGAGCCGCTATCAGCCGATGCTTCGCAGCGCAATCCGCCAACCCATGCCCTACCTGGCCGGTGGTCTTGGCGTCCTGGTGGCCGGCGTTGTGGCCTTTGGCTTTGTGGGTCGGGAGTTCATGCCCACATTGGATGAGCAGAATCTCAACCTGTCCTCCGTTCGCATCCCGTCCACATCGATCGAGCAGTCCGTCGCCATCGACCTTCCTCTTGAGAAGGCACTGATGACGTTGCCGGAGGTACAGACGGTGTACTCCAAGGCCGGTACCGCAAGCCTGGCCGCAGATCCCATGCCGCCCAATGCGTCCGACAACTACGTGATCCTCAAGCCCAAGGACCAATGGCCGGATGGAGTGAAGACCAAAGAGCAGGTGATCGAGAGGATTCGAGAGAAGACAGCCTTTCTTGTTGGTAACAACTATGACGCCACCCAGCCCATCGAGATGCGCTTCAATGAGCTGATCGGCGGCGTTCGTAGCGACGTTGCAGTCAAGATCTATGGCGAAGACCTGACGGCGCTTGCCGGCAGCGCTGACAAGATTGCGGCCGTCCTCAAGAAGATTCCGGGCGCATCGGATGTCCGTGTGGCGCAGACGGGAGGCTTCCCGACCTTTGACATGGCGTTCGACCGGGCCGCGATCGCCCGTTACGGACTCACCGTCAAGGAAGTGGCCGACACAGTGTCTGCTGCTCTGGCAGGTCGCATGGCGGGCCAGATCTTCGAAGGTGATCGGCGCTTCGACGTGGTGATTCGTCTGCCCCGTGTGGACCGCAGCGATCTCGATGTACTGGGAGCCGTTCCGGTTATGCTGCCGCCAGGCAGTCAGGAAGGCCGTCAGTCTGTTCCGCTTCGTGAATTGGTCAGTTTCCGCTTCACACAGGGTCTGAACGAAGTGAGCCGCGACAATGGCAAACGTCGAATCTATGTGGAAGCGAATGTGGTCGGGCGTGACCTGGGTAGCTTCGTTGACGACGCCAAGGCGGCTATTGCCCAGCAGGTGCAGTTGCCCACGGGTTCCTGGATCGAATGGGGCGGGCAGTTCCAGAATCTGCAGGCAGCAACGAAGCGACTGGCGATTATTGTGCCTCTCTGCTTCATTCTCATTGCAGCCGTCCTCTACATGGCGATTGGCAACGGTTTGCTGACAGGTACGGTACTGACTGCGGTGCCACTTGCTCTGGCCGGTGGATTCTTCGCATTGGCGTTGAGAGGAATCCCCTTCTCGATCTCAGCTGCTGTGGGCTTCATCGCGGTATCTGGTGTCGCGGTGCTCAACGGCCTGGTTCTGATCTCCGCGATCAAGAAACGCCTGCACGAGGGGCTTCCGCCAGATGAGGCGGTCGAACTGGGTGCAATGGAGCGCGTTAGACCGGTTCTTATGACCGCGCTGGTTGCCTCCCTGGGCTTCGTCCCGATGGCGATTGCAACAGGTACGGGCGCCGAAGTGCAGAAGCCACTGGCTACAGTGGTTATCGGGGGTCTTGCCACGGCAACCGTACTGACGCTGTTCGTGCTGCCTGCGCTGTGCGGGCTGGTACTCCGAAGAACTGCGCGCAGGAAGGCCGCGGGCATTGAAGACCCCTTGCCGGTACCCGAAGTCGATTGAGCGCAAGCCCCTTCCACGGCTTCACGTCCTGCCCTGCGGATCGGATTACGATCCGCAGGGCAGCGGCGCTTTCCACTGTTCCATCTAGAGGTGAGCCATGATCGAGGTCCTACGCTTTCCAACATTCAGGAACCTGTTCGCTGCGCAGGTTATCGCGCTGATCGGCACGGGCTTGGCTACCGTGGCGCTCTCTCTTTTGGCCTATGACTTGGCGGGGGCTGAGGCGGGCGCTGTGCTAGGTACGGCTCTGGCAATCAAGATGATTGTCTACGTGCTGTTGGCCCCTCTGTCCGGAGCGATCGTCCCGGCAAATCTACGCAAACCGGTGCTTATTGCCCTCGACCTGGTGCGGGCGGGCGCGGCGCTTTGTCTGCCGTTCGTCAACCAGATCTGGCAGGTGTACCTGCTCATTGCCTTGCTGCAGTCGGCCTCGGCGTGCTTCACCCCTCTGTTCCAGTCGACGATCCCGGAAATCCTGAAGGAGGAACGCGACTACACCCGAGCACTGTCCCTGTCGCGCCTGGCCTATGACCTGGAGAGCCTGCTGAGTCCCGCGTTGGCCGCTGCTCTGCTGACGCTGATCAGCTTCCACGGCCTGTTCGCTGGTACGTCCGTAGGCTTCGTGATATCCGCCATCTTGGTGTTCTCAACTGCATTCCCCTTCGTTGCTCCGTCCCTAAGAAAGGACGGTCCCTACGCCCGCGCGATTCGAGGAATGCGGATCTACCTGAAGACGCCCAGGCTGAAAGGGTTGCTTGCCCTTAATCTGTGTGCGGCCGCCGGCGGCGCCATGGTGTTCGTGAACACCGTCGTTGTGGTGCGCAACGTTCTCGGCGGAGCAGAGTCACAGGTGGCATGGGCGCTGGCAGCTTTCGGTGGCGGCTCGATGCTGACGGCGCTTGTCCTCCCCAAGGTTCTCGATCGGGTGGCTGACAGGCGCGTGATGCTCTCCTCAGCCCTTGCAATGTGCATCGTACTTGTGACCCTCGGGCTTACCTGGCTGCTCTCGCCCTCCTCCATAGGTTGGCCCATCGTGCTCGCCGGCTGGGCATTGTTGGGGATGAGCTATGCGGGGCTGGTGACTCCTGGCGGCAGACTGCTGCGGCGATCAGCGGAATCCACCGATCTGCCATTCCTGTTCGCAGCGCAGTTCTCTCTCTCCCACGTGTGTTGGCTGATTGCCTACCCTCTGGCTGGAGCCGTGGGTGCGAAGTTTGGAATGCCAGTGGCGATCATGGCACTGGCAGTAGTCGGCATCGCCGGATTCGTGTTCGCCTGGAGAATCTGGCCCGCCCATGACCCGGACGAGATCTCCCACGGTCACGACGATCTGGCTGCGGACCATCCCCACTGGGCGGAACACGCTTCTTCCAACGGCAAGCACTCACATCGGTATGTCATCGACGACGTGCACCCTCGTTGGCCTGGATGACGGAAACTTGAACAAGGGGCGCGAGAGGGCACTTTCACCGCTCGCGCCCGACGTTGTCATATCGACTTTGCCAGAACAAGCCTCTAGTCTTTGCCCGTGCGATCCCTTCGTCTACCAACCAGCGTGCTGTTGCGCAGCTGCATCTTCATGATGCTGGTGGCGAGTCTGTTCGTGCGACCCGTCCTGAATCATCTGGGTGAGCTGCACGGCTTGCAGCACATCGTGCAGGCTGCGGTGGAACATGGTCACCCCCATGTTGGGGTGAGTGATGCCGCAGACCGTGATCTTGAACACGCGGTTGGATTGCACAGCCTGTTGCACCAGGCCGATCTGACGGCTTCTGTAGGCATCTTGGCCAGCCTTGCTGGACCCGCTCGAGTTGATCTGAGCGATATCCATCCCTGGCACCAGCCAGCGGCAGAGCTTCAGCATCATCGCTCATCCCTGTTCAGGCCTCCTATCGCCTGAGACCCAGGCCTCGTGCTCGCACTGAGCAGAGGCTTGGCAGCGCCCGTCCAGTCAATCCTTACTGGACGTTCGTCGCTGCAAGAAATTATTCATTCGTTCCCCGCCCGGACCCCGCTTACGCGCAGTGATCCGTGTGACGTGCCGTGCGCGCCTTCTGCGCACTCGTAGCACGTTGCGCCGGTTCCCAGTGTCGTAGCGGATAGCTTTGGCGGAGGTCCGCTGACCGCATTCGTAGATCCTCATCATGATCCCCAGTTCTGAATCCGGGGCGCTCTCGCGCGTCCTTCTCCAACCCCCACTACGGTCGCACTGGCCGCGAACTCTACTCGCACTGCTTTCCCTGTTCATGCTGCTACTCACAGCTGACGGGGCGTTGGCTCACGCGATCGCCGAAGGCGACAAGGGCTACATCCAGGAAATATCTGGAGTAAATCTGATCGCATTCGCCTATCTGGGCGCAAAACACATGGCCACCGGCTATGACCACATCCTGTTCCTCCTGGGCGTGGTGTTCTTCCTGTACCGGATGAAGCATGTCGCGCTGTATGTGACGCTGTTCGCGATCGGGCACTCCACAACGATGCTGCTGGGTGTGCTGTTCAACGTGGGCATCAACAGCTACCTGATCGACGCGATCATTGGTCTGTCTGTGGTCTACAAGGCCCTGGACAATCTGGGCGCCTACCAGCGTTGGTTCGGCTTCCAGCCAAACACAAAGGTTGCGACGTTGATCTTCGGCCTGTTCCACGGCTTTGGTCTGTCAACCAAGATCATCGAGTACGACATCTCACCCGATGGTCTGTTGCCCAACCTGCTCGCGTTCAACGTCGGCGTGGAGATCGGCCAGATCCTCTCGCTTGGCGCGATTCTGATCGCAATGGGCTACTGGCGCCGCACGCCCAGCTTCTTCAAGCACGCCTACACCGCCAATGCCGCCATGCTCTGCGCCGGATTCATTCTGATCGGCATGCAGCTCACTGGCTACTTCGTTTCCTGACTTTCAAGAGAACTACATCATGTACAACAGTAAGCCCGCCGAAGGCGACCTCCCCACCAGCCGCCAGTTGGGACGCACCACCGCAATTGCCGCCGGCATCGCCATTGTCCTCCTGGTTGGAGTGGTGATGCCATCTGAGTACGGAATCGATCCCACTGGTGTTGGTCGGGTACTGGGCTTGAAGGAAATGGGGGAGATCAAGGAACAGCTTGCCGAGGAAGCGGCAGCTGACGCTGCGATGGACGCAAAGGCCGCCGAAGACGAGGCAGCCGCCCTGCTGACGCAGGTGTCCACGCAGAACCGTAAGACCGTTGAAGTTGCTCAGAAGCCTGCCGCGAGCAATGCGGCCACCGCTGCTGAATGGCGGGACGAAGAACAGGTTGTCCTGGCGCCGGGCCAAGGCACCGAGATCAAGCTCGTCATGAAGGCGGGCGAGCGCGCCAGCTACCAGTGGTCTGTTGAAGGCGGCGTCGTGAACTTCGACACCCACGGAGACGGCGGCGGTCGAGCGATCAGCTATGAGAAGGGTCGAGGGGAAGCCACCAAGCAGGGGGTGCTCCTGGCTGCCTTCGACGGCAACCACGGATGGTTCTGGCGCAACAGGGGCGAGGAGCCCGTAACGCTTCTGCTCCGCACCGGAGGGGAGTACGAGTTGATCAAGAAGATGTAAACCGCAGCGGTTAGCGGTGGCCGGGTGCGCTTAAGGCCCGGCCACCGCCCTATGTGCGGTATTTCCGATGGGCTGCGCCCAGTTTCGGCCCCCTCGACAACCCCAGCCAGCCCCGCTTAAGCTAACCCATATGCGTCTTTCCGCCCGCCACGGCCTTGCCCTCAGGATCAGCTTCTTTGCGCTGATGCTGTTGAGTGTCGTTGCGCGGCCGATGGTGATCCAGCTCAGCGAACTGCACGGATTGGAACATGACATCGCAGCAGCGGTGGATCATGGCCATTCACATGCCGGCGGTGCGGGCGACAATCTGGACCCGGATCACGCCACTGGCGCTCATGCGGTACTGCATCAGGCAGATGCGAGTTTCGCTGGAAGCCTGTTCACGCCCCACGTCTACCTGGCTTCACTACCGCTGGCCGGTGAAGTCCATGCTCTGCGACTTCTGAGGGTGCCTGCAGGGCACCCGGCGTCACCCTTCCGACCTCCGATCGTCTGACGACCCTAGCTGCGCTCTAGCAGCCTGAGCGCGCCTCCCGTGTAGCGGAAGGCGGCGCGTCGTTCTGACTTTCTTTCCGGAGGCTTCCGTGAAATTCCGTAGTGTGTGGGCGCTGGCTGTTGCCGGCGCCTGCGGTGTGGCCGTTCCTGGCTACGCCGCCGAAGTGCTGCGCCTGGAGGATGCGGTCGCCCGCGCTCTGGGCACTCACCCAAGGGTGCAGGCAGATGCCGCACAAATAGAGGCGACAAAGAACCGTGCGGCGCGAGAGGGCTTAGCAGCCCCGTTGGTGCTCGGCGGAGAACTGGAGAACGTGGCCGGTAGTGGCAGCGTGCGAGGTATGGACGCTGCCGAGGCAACGTTCCGGGTATCCAAGATTCTGGAACTGGGTGGCAAGCGGGCGGCCCGCCAAGCGCTTGGCGGCGCCGAGGTGGATGCAGCCCTGCGAGAGGCTGATGTGACCCGGGTGGCCATCGCCACACGCACCGCTGGTCGATTCATTGACGTGCTTGCGGCGCAGGAGCATGTCGAGCATGCGGAAGAGCGGATTCGTATGGCCCGCGCGCTTCAGCGAGAGGTGGCCCGCTGGGTCTCTGCGGCACGGAACCCGGATTCAGACCTGAGGGCCGCTGAAATTGCCCTGGCCGATGCAGAGCTCAAGCGTGATCAAGCAGTCCAGCGGTTGGAGGCCTCGCGCATGGCGCTTGCGTCTTCCTGGGGCTCTTTCACCGCTGACTTCGACACCGTCGCCGGCGATACAAACATCCTCCCTCCGCTGGATGACTACCAGACGCTGTCCGAACGCCTTCAGAACGCGCCACAGCAACGTGCCTTCGATGCCCAGTCCAGAATTCTTGCCGCGCGCCGCGATGTCGCCGTTTCCAGCGCGAAGCCTGACGTGAGTGTTGGATTTGGACTTCGCCGTCTTGAAGCAACGAAGGACAGTGGCTTGGTCATGTCGATCTCGGTTCCCTTGGGAACCCGGCGTCGATCAGCCTACTCGGTATCCGAAGTCGACTACGAACTGAGTGTGCTCAAGTCACGCCGTGAAGCACAAATGTTGGAGCTCAACCAGGAGCTGTTCGGAGTCTATCAACAGCTGCGCCAAGCGCAGTTGGAGGTCACCTCCGTTCGTGAGCGGCAGCTCCCCAAGGCGGAGCAGGCGATGAATCAGAGCCGTCGTGGCTTCGAGGAGGGTCGATTCTCCTATCTCGCATTGAGCCAGGCGCAGAAGACGCTGTTCGACCTTCGTGAGCGCGAAGTCGAGTCCGCCGCACTCTATCTCCGATTGCTGGTCGAGGCAGATCGCCTCACCGCCTCCGCCCAGGATATCCGCCCATGAATCGTTACGCCCTTCTTATGTTGCTTCCGCTGGCACTGGCCGCCTGTGGCGGTGAAAAGCCGGTTGAGAAAGAAGCCGCAGAATCCACCGCCGCGGCCGGCGACTACGAGCGCGGCCCCAACCGCGGTCGCATGCTCCGCGATGGTGATTTCGCACTTGAAGTCACCGTCTATGAAACCAACACGCCTCCTCAGTTCCGCCTCTACGCCTATCGAAATGACAAGCCGATCTCACCGAATGAGGTGAAGGCAACAATGCAGTTGAAGCGCCTCGACGGTGAGGTCAATGATTTCACTTTCACCGCCGAAAACGACTATCTCGTAGGGAACGGCGAGGTCGTGGAACCTCATTCTTTCGACGTGAAGGCAGACGCAGTGGTAGGAGGAAAGACACACACCTGGTCCTATCAGTCCTATGAAGGCCGTACCACCATCGAGCCAAGCGCTGCCAAGGATGCGGGTGTGGTGGTGGAAGAGGCTACCGCTGGCACTATCCGCGATACGGTCACGCTGATGGGGAACATCGCGGTCAACACTGGCCGCCAGGCCGCCGTCAAAGCACGATTCCCAGGTATTGTCCGCAGCGTGTCGGTCGAGATGGGCCAACGCGTTTCGGCAGGGCAGACGCTGGCGACGGTTGAAGGCAATGACAGCATGCGCACCTACGCGGTGATTGCTCCCTTCAGCGGCATCGTTCTTGCGCGCAACACCAGTGTTGGTGATGTGGCCGCCGACAACACACTGTTCGACGTTGCCGATCTGTCAGAGGTCTGGGTCGATCTACGAGCTCTGGGCACTAACGCCGAGCGTCTCGCTCCAGGTCAAGCAGTGCGGATCCGTTCCGCCACGGGTGCCTTGGAGACTGAAGGTAGGCTCCAAAGCCTGCTTCCGCTGGCAAGCAGCGGCCAAAGCGTGGTTGCGCGCGTGAGTATCCCCAATGGTGACGGCAAGTGGCGTCCAGGAATGGCTGTCTCGGCCGAGGTCATCATTGCCGAGACACCTGTTCCACTGGCCGTCAAAGAGTCAGGGCTCCAGCGATTTCGCGACTTTACCGTCGTATTTGCGCAGGTGGGCGATACCTATGAGGTGCGCATGCTTGAGCTTGGAAAGCGTGATGGCGAGTGGGCAGAGGTTCTTGGCGGACTGAAGCCCGGAACGCGGTACGTCGCCGAGCAGAGCTATCTGATCCGTGCAGACATCGAGAAGTCTGGCGCCAGCCACGACCACTAAGGATCCATCATGCTAGAGCGAATCATTCGCGCGTCCATCGCGCATAGATGGCTTGTGCTGCTTCTGGTCCTGGCGCTGTCAGGCTTGGGCATCTGGAACTACAGCAAGCTGCCAATCGACGCCGTCCCTGACATCACCAATGTCCAGGTCCAGATCAACACCGAAGCACCAGGCTACTCTCCACTGGAGGCAGAGCAGCGGGTAACGTTCCCCGTCGAGACAGCCTTGGCCGGCTTGGCCAAGCTGGAGTACACGCGGTCCATCTCGCGTTATGGTCTCTCCCAGGTCACCGTTGTATTCGAAGACGGTACCGACATCTACTTCGCGCGGCAGCAGGTGGCCGAGCGCTTGCAGCAAGCCGCATCCCAGCTCCCAACTGGGCTGAAGCCAACGCTGGGCCCGGTCGCCACCGGTCTCGGTGAGATCTTCATGTACACCGTGGAAGCCGAGAAGGGTGCTGAAGAGACCTGGACGCCGATGGCGCTTCGTACCCTCCAGGATTGGGTGGTACGCCCCCAGATGCGACATCTGAAAGGTGTGACAGAGGTCAACACCGTCGGTGGCTATGTGCGGCAGTTCCACATCACGCCTGACCCGCGCAAGCTTCAGGCGTACGAGCTGACCATGCAGGATGTGATGGAGGCCGTGGCGCGCAGCAATGCGAACGTGGGTGCCGGCTACATTGAAAAGAGTGGTGAACAGTACCTTGTACGCGTTCCTGGCCAAGTGGCGGACATGGACGGCCTGCGCAAGATCGTGGTCGCCAATCGCGAGGGGCTGCCGCTTCGCGTCGGTGACCTCGCAGACGTTCACGAGGGCACCGAACTTCGAACGGGGGCAGCGACCAAAGATGGCAAGGAAGTGGTACTTGGTACTGCATTCATGCTCATTGGTGAGAACAGCCGCGAAGTCGCTCAGCGAACCGCTGCCAAGCTGAAGGAGATCGACGAGACGCTTCCAGAAGGTGTCCGCGCGCATGCGGTCTATGACCGTACGGAGCTGGTCGACCGCACCATTGAAACCGTCAAGAAGAACCTGCTGGAAGGTGCCCTGCTGGTCATTGCGGTGCTGTTCCTTCTGCTCGGAAATCTTCGCGCCGCACTGATCACGGCCGCGGTCATTCCTTTGACCATGCTGCTGACCATCTCCGGCATGGTCCAGAACCGTGTCTCAGCAAATCTGATGAGCTTGGGTGCGCTGGACTTCGGTCTGATCGTCGACGGCGCGGTCATCATTGTTGAGAACTGTCTGCGCCGCTTCGGCGAGCGTCAGCACGCCCTGGGGCGTCTGTTGACCCGGGATGAGCGCTTTGCTTTGGCCGCCAGCGCCAGTGCCGAGGTGATCAAGCCCAGCTTGTTCGGCTTGTTCATCATTGCCGCCGTCTACATCCCGATCTTTGCGCTCTCCGGCGTGGAAGGAAAGATGTTCCACCCGATGGCCCTGACCGTCGTTATCGCGCTGACTGGTGCGATGGCATTGTCCCTCACGTTCGTTCCCGCTGCGGTTGCTCAGTTTGTCACGGGCAAGGTCTCGGAGAAGGAAACCAAGGCTATGCGGGGCGTGACCAAGCTGTATGGCCCGATGCTGGAACGGGCAGTCAGTGCTCGCAAACTGGTTGTGGGTGGTGCAGCCGTTCTCACCGTACTGGCGGGTCTTCTGGCCAGTCGCATGGGCACTGAGTTCATTCCGAATCTGGACGAAGGTGATATTGCGCTTCACGCGCTGCGCATTCCCGGCACTAGTCTGACGCAAGCCATCGGCATGCAGCGCCAGCTTGAAGCGACCATCAAGAAGTTCCCCGAGGTCGATGAGGTTGTCGCAAAGATCGGCACAGCAGAGGTAGCGACCGACCCCATGCCACCGTCGGTCGCAGACACCTTCATCATGCTCAAGGATCGCGACCAATGGCCTGATCCCCGCAAGCCAAAGGCGCAGCTCATTGCTGAGCTGGAGAAGGCTGTCCGAGCAATTCCCGGCAACAACTACGAGTTCACCCAGCCCGTGCAGATGCGCATGAACGAGCTGATTGCCGGTGTACGCGCCGAGGTGGCGGTGAAGTTGTACGGTGACGACCTGGATCAGCTGGCGCAGATCGGCAGCCAGATCGAGGACGCCGCAGGTTCCATCCCAGGCGCCGCAGACGTGAAGTTAGAGCAGATCAGTGGTCTGCCTCTTATGACCATCACGCCTGACCTGGATGCTTTGGCCCGCTATGGCGTTTCGATCGACGAGGTCCAGAAGACCATCTCTGTTGCGCTGGGCGGTGAGGCGGTCGGTCAGGTCTTTGAGGGTGATCGTCGCTTCGACATCGTCGTTCGTCTGCCCGAGAACCTGCGTCAGGACACCCGGACGCTCGCATCGCTACCGGTAGCCGTCGCCGTCGGGGCCAGTTCCGGCGAACAGAGAGCGTTCGTTCCGCTGGGGCAGCTGGCTAAAGTTGAAGTTGCGCCAGGCCCAAACCAGGTCAGTCGCGAGAACGGCAAGCGTCGCGTCGTCATCACCAGCAATGTACGTGGTCGCGACCTTGGTTCGTTCGTAGAGGAGCTGCGAGAGAAGGTTGGTCAGGAGGTGCAGTTGCCGGAAGGCTACTGGATTGAGTATGGCGGTACCTTCGAGCAGCTCATCTCTGCCAGCAAGCGGCTGTCCGTGGTCGTGCCGGTCGTCCTGGTGATGATCTTCGGCTTGCTCTTCATGGCGTTCGGCTCGGGCAAGGATGCTGCCATCGTGTTCAGCGGCGTTCCACTTGCGTTGACCGGTGGCGTGGTGGCTCTGTGGATGCGTGACATACCCCTGTCCATTTCTGCAGGCGTGGGGTTCATCGCGCTGTCGGGCGTCGCCGTGCTCAACGGCCTGGTCATGATCAGCTTCATCAAGAGCCTTAGGGAACAGGGCACTCCCCTGCACCAAGCGGTAACCGAAGGTGCACTGACCCGGCTGCGCCCCGTGCTGATGACGGCCCTGGTTGCCAGCCTGGGCTTCCTGCCAATGGCCCTAAACGTTGGGGCTGGCGCGGAAGTTCAGCGCCCGCTGGCGACGGTCGTTATCGGCGGAATCATCTCCTCCACGCTGCTGACCTTGCTGGTGTTGCCGGCGCTCTATCGCCTCATCCACCGCGAAGGGGATGAGCGGAAGGAGGACGCAGCGTGAACCCGTCCATCTCAACCCCTCCCAGGAACATGCAGTTGACCATTTCCAAACGAACCCAAGCGTGGCTCTACCTGCTTGCAGCCATCCTTCTGCCTTGCGTTGCTTGGGCGCATGGCGTCAGTGAAGGCGACCAGGCCTTCCTGGAAGACAGTACCGGCCTGCAGCTCATCGCGTTCACGTACCTCGGCGCCAAGCACATGGTGACTGGATACGACCACCTCCTGTTTCTGTTCGGGGTGATCTTCTTCCTGTACCGGATGCGTGATGTCAGCATCTACGTGACGTTGTTCGCGATCGGCCACAGCACCACCTTGCTGCTAGGTGTCCTGGGCGGATTGCATGTGAATGCGTACCTGGTCGACGCAATCATTGGCCTGTCGGTTGTCTACAAGGCGCTGGACAACATGGGCGCGTTCAAGCGCTGGTTTGGGGTACAGCCCAACACCAAAGCCGCCGTGCTGATCTTTGGCTTCTTCCATGGCTTTGGTCTAGCGACAAAGCTGCAGGATTTCTCGCTCTCACCTGACGGGCTTGTCCCAAACATACTCGCCTTCAACGTGGGGGTCGAGATCGGACAGCTGCTCGCGCTCGCAGGCATCTTGATCGTGATGGGCTTCTGGCGCCGCTTGCCGTCATTCCATCGACAGGCGTACAGCATCAACACCGCCCTTATGTGCGCCGGCTTCGTGCTTGTTGGCATGCAGCTCACCGGCTACTTCGTTTCCTGAATCTACAGAGGTACTCATGTCCATCACGCTTTCCAATCAGCTGCCCAGCACTCGCAAGCTGCTGAAATCCACCGCCCTGGCCGCTGCCGTTGCAGGGGTGATTCTGCTCACCACCGTGCTTCCCGCGGAGTACGGAATCGACCCTACGGGCGTAGGCAAGGTTCTGGGTCTGGACGCCCTAGCCTCCACTGACCAGGTAGAGGCAGTAGCTCCCCCAGTTCCGGCATCTGCTGGCAGCGCCGAAGCCGTCTCGGCGCTGTTCGAGAAGGCCAAGGTTGCCTTCGGGAGCAATGGCAAGCAGACCTTCGAACCCGCCGCTGTCTCTCTCGCCAGCACTCCTTTACGGCAGGACTCACTGACGATCGAGCTTGCCCCTGGTAAGGGCCAGGAGGTGAAGGCCCATATGGCTCAGGGCGCTGGGATGGTTTTCAGCTGGAAGGCCACGTCTGATGTTGCCGTGGACATGCACGGCGAGCGTCCCGACGTGAAGGGCCCCTGGACCAGCTACGCCGTTGAAGGCGCCCAGCGTCAGGCTGAGGGAACGTTCATTGCTCCCTTTGAAGGTACCCATGGGTGGTACTGGCAGAACCGCGGCAGCACCCCCGTGATCATCGAGGTGCAAATTACCGGCTACCAAGCCGACCTCTACCAGCCGTGATACCCGGCATAACGCCGAAATCAACCTAGGAGAAGCAACATGAAGAATCGTTTTGCCCTCATCAGCGTCCTTTTCGCTTCCATTGCAGCGTCCGCATCGGCCTTCGCACATGATCCGGCGCTTCATGCCGAGTCGGAAGTGAAGGAGGCGCCTAAGGCAAAGCCTGCTACGTGTGAACAGCTGGCTGACCGGACGAAGTTCAAGGTGGATCTTGCCGATCCTCAGACCAAGGCGCTGAAGGACAGGTGCGACGCTCAGGCGCAGTCTGCAGCCAAGAAGAAGTAGTAGGCTGCAAAGGATGGTCCGGATTGTGAGGGGCCGGACCATCCTTCCCCTTCTAACCTATATGCATACGTTGAGCTGACGCGTGGATTCAGGGCTGTGCAAGCTGACTCAATTCGGCAAAGAAGGTATGCATATCTTGGGGTACCTCTCCATAGGTTAGATTCCTGGCGACGTCTTCTCTGCTTACGCGGAATTTTTTAAGAACGGAGTTTCCGCTTATGAATATTTCTTTCCCATGCGCATCACGGATTGGTAGTGCGATATCGCTAGCTGTTGGATCAGCAGGGATAACAAGAGCGTGCTCGGCGAAGAAGGCGGTGACATCGCCTTGAGGTGATCCAGCTGCGCGAGCTATGGCGCTCGTGCAGAGGAGATGGTTCTCAATGTGCCTACGCCGCCATTTCATGGCTTTGAAATGGGGTTGTTTGGAAGTGAAAGACTTGTCGATAAGATCATTACCGACCGTCGCATGTGGCTCATCGTCGCGATCCCGAATGCTGATTGCCCGAAGGCCAGGAATCTCCGCCAACAGCTGGAGGTAGAGTTGCTGCCTCTCGCCGGCAGATCCCGTCCAGTACCAAGGGACAACGTTCTTGGGCCACGCAAAGTTTGCTTGTTTAGCGATTAGCTGGAGGAAGCGCCAATCGCTCTCGGCTTCCAAGATCAGCATACGTCTGTGCTCCATCAAGGAGTGCAGGGTAGGGGTCTGGATCGTCCCAATCCCGCCAAGAACCTTGACTTTGCCCACTTCCTCTTGGAGGTACTTTGCCTTTCTTTCTGCGACAGCCAGAATTTTCCCATGATCGTAAAAGCGAATCAGTTCAGGAGAGTGTGTGGCCATCAGTACTTGCTTGTTGCGGAGGCTTGCAACGTGCCCGAGGGACATAAGCAGTTCCCTCTGCAGGGTCGCGTTCAGATGTGCATCCGGCTCATCGAGAAGAACGACGTCGACATCGGGTGAGAGTGCGAGGGCGTACACGCTCAGCCATTGGAGGAAGCCACTTCCCTCCACCATAAGGTCTCTTGGAGTGTATTTGGGGTGTCGCTTGAACGTGTCACCCTTCAGTTCACCCTTGGCGCTCTCTACACGAAGGTAGCTGTGAAATCTCTCGTTGAAAGGAACGACCCTCAAATCAGTGGCAAAGATGGACTGCATCGTGCGTAGCAGGATCTCCCAAGGGTCGTTCGAGCGCAGCCATTTCAGCGAGGAATCCTTCAACTTTCTGCTGTTTCCACGCAGGCGTTCACGTTCCCTCCTGTTGTGTTCGTGCAGATCGAATAGGACGTTGCGAATGACTCCACCCGATAGGCCTTGGCCTATCAGACGTTCTCTCATGGCAGGAGTCAGTCTGCCTTCACGATCAGTGATGCCAGCGAATGGCGGTAGATATCCCACTCGCGGGACGTTGCCATCGATCGGCTCGCCCTTTGCGTTGACGATCTCAGCAGCTACCAGATTCGTTGAAGTGGTTCGCACAAAGAGACGATCATTGGCCTGTGACAGACCAATCTCCAAGTGCCGCTCCTGTTTATCGGGCAGGTCCCAATAGACGCCAATCTTCAGTGTATAGCCGTCGGGCTCGTCGTCCTTGCTAGTCTTCAGATTGGTCCAGAGATGGCTGAGCGATGGAATTTGCATCGGCGTGAAATCCGCAATACCCATGCCCAGGCCAGTTTTGTTCTTGGTTTGCAGCCAGCTGGATCGCCCTTTCTCGATCTCTAGCATAGTCTTGCAGAACTGCCAGATAGCGAGAGCTTGCAGAATCGAGGACTTGCCGGAGTTGTTTCCTCCAACAACAAGCGAAAGGCCTTGATCAATCTCTATCTCTGTGTCCCGAAACTGCTTAAAGCGATGTAGCGTGATCTTCTTTATATGCATGTATCCCCCCTAGAAATTTTTCATTTCCATTTGCGACGAAGTCAATGCTCAGCCGATTTCGTTCGGCGAATTCTCCGTACCCGCTACCGTAGCAGGAGGCGGAATGGAATTGGAGTGACCTAGGAGCTGGAGAGAAGATGCGCTCCCTTCAGTCTGACGGAGTAGGACAGCTGCGCAGCAGGGGTAGCTGGCTAGAATTGTGTCCAATGTTCCACCACGATTGCCAGATTCTAGTTGGCGGCGCTCTATCGGGCAGACGAAGAGAGATCCTTGCATGCTGCGCAGTGTTGAGGGCAGCACATTGATTGACTTGGTTGACGGATTCGTCTGCATCGCCGCCATCTCTCAAAAGCAATGGGCCGATGTGCTTGAGGTCGTTCGCAGAGCCAAACCAATTTCGATATCATCAGATAGTCAAGAAAATCACCTCAAACGGTGGCGAGGACATGAACGCAATTGATCGAGATATCCTGATCGTCGGCTTGTTTATCGCTTCTTTTGCCGTCTTCTTTGTCGGGTGGGCCTGCTGGCTCGCAGCGCGTCGGCGGCCTTGCCGGCGATCTGAGCGGAAGGTCTGAGTGAGCCTCAGGGCTATTCACGCCTAGATCTTCTTGGTCTCAGTGCCACTCGCCCAGGCTACTCGGGGCGTACCCCTAGTCGGTGCCCGAGAGTGTTCCCATAGTTGGGACGCCGATGTGTTCCCATAGTTGGTGTTCAAGTGCCCAACTATGGGCACGTGGCTAAGCGGTGCCATGCAGAGTTCCCTGAACGCCAGCCTTATTTATACACCAGTCAGTTCAATATTCAGGGTCGATTAGACCCCCTAACGGATAATTCACACCTGTCGACCGCCTCCTCTCTCTCCCCCTCCCGGGAGGCGGTCGACGAAACCAAAATAATTAAAGGTGTGTCCCGATGAACAAGAATTCGCTGCTCGCCCTGGGTCTTCTGGCTGCTCTGCCGTTCGCTGCATCGGCGACCGATGGCCTGTCGTACAACTACGTTGAAGGCGGCTACGTGAACACCGATGCCAAGGGCGGCGACGCCGATGGCTGGAAGGTGAAGGGTTCCGTGGCGGTGCACCCGAACTTCCACATCTTCGGCGACTACAGCGCGCAGGAGACCGACAAGTTCAAGAATGACGTCGACCAGTGGCGCCTGGGTGTCGGCTACAACTACGGCATCGCACCGAACACCGACCTGGTGGCCCGTGTTGCGTACCAGAAGTACGACGAAAAGCGTGGCCTGGACTTCAACGGCTACTCCACCGAAGTGGGCGTGCGCACCGCGTTCAACCCGTACGTGGAAGGCTACGTGATGGCCGGCTACGAAGATTTCAGCAAGAAGCACGGCTACAACCCGGACGGCGAGTTCTACGGCCGCGTGGGCGCCACCGCCAAGTTCAACCAGAACTGGGGCTTGAGTGGCGAAGTGAAGCTGGCCAAGGCCGGCGACCGCGAGTGGTTCGTGGGCCCGCGCTTCACCTGGTAACAAACGCCTGTCGTTAGTGCGTGTTGTTCTGGCGTGTGACTCTCTCTCTCTCTCCCACACGCCAACCGAAGCCCGGCCTCGCGCCGGGCTTCACTTTTATGGGCCCTGTGGCGCCACAATGCGGCATGGGCGACCCTTCCCCCCTCGCAGGTACTGGCACGGCCTACCAGGAGCATCCGGCGCCTGCGCCGCTGCGCGGCCACTTTGGTCAGCTGTGGCAGAGCCAGCTTCCTGCCGATGCCGATGGGCACATCACCGTACTGCCCGATGGTTGCGTGGATATCCTCTGGCGCGACGGTGCGTTGTTCGTGGTCGGCCCGGATCGCGTGGCCGCGCACCCGGCGCTGGCACCCGGTGCGCAGGTGCTGGGGGCACGCTTCCGTCCCGGCCAGGCATTGGCCGCGCTGGGCCTGCCCTTGGCCGAGATCATCGGCCAGGCCGTGCCACTGGCCGATCTGAAGGGCGCGTGGGCGAGCAAGGCGGCGGCCTCCATTGGTGACACCGCGCCTGCACAGCGCCTGCAGCGGATGGCGCACTGCCTGCAACAGCATATGGGTGCGTCCGCGCTCGATACCCCGGCGCAGCGGGCACATGTCCTGTTCCAGGCGCTCGCCATTGGTGACGCCACGCTGGATGCGCTGGCGGCACGCCTGAGCCTGAGTCCGCGCAGCCTGCGGCGCTTCAGCCAGTCGCAGTTCGGCTACGGCGCCAAGACGCTGGAGCGGATCCTGCGCCTGCAACGTTTTCTTCGCCACAGCCGTGCGCTGCCGCAGCACTCGCTGGCGATGCTGGCCGCCGAGGCCGGCTATGCCGACCAGGCCCATCTCAGCCGCGAGGCACGTGAGCTTGCCAGCATGACAGCACGCGAGCTGCGCCTGGAATGGGGCCAATGATGGCCGTTTCGTTCAAGACCGCGATGCCACGTTGATTGAAGCTGGGGCTCCCACCACGGAGCCACGCCATGAGCCACGTCGCACCTCACGATGCCGAACGCCGCATCGACAACATCGAATTCAACGTCGCCGACATCGCCCGCAGCAAACGCTTCTACGGCGAGGTGTTCGGTTGGCACTTCACCGACTACGGGCCGGCCTACACCGAGTTCGACGATGGCCGCCTGAAAGGCGGCTTCGTGGCCGACGCGCCGGTGCGTGCCCACGGCGGGCCGCTGGTGATCCTCTACTGCGCGGACCTAGCCGATGCACAGCAGCGTGTGACTGCCGCTGGGGGCGAGGTGGTGCAGGCGGTGTTCGCGTTTCCTGGTGGCCGCCGCTTCCAGTTCCGCGATCTGGATGGCTACGAGTTGGCGGTCTGGAGTGATGTGGATTGAGGTCTTCGTACCTTCGCTGGTGGACGGAACGAGAACCGCTCCGTCCCCGGTCAGGTGGTTCCGCTATGATCGCCCGCACATCGCCACGCGATGCGCCCGCCTCAAGCCAGCAGGAACCGCCGTGAACTCCCAGCCCGCACCGATCACCGCCCTCAACCACACGCTCGACAACGAGCCGCAGCAGATCACTGCGCCACTGACCCATTCGGCGGCGTTCCTGGTGCTGAAGGTGAAGGACGACGAAGCGTCGATCGCCAAGGCACGCGAGGTGCTGGCCAGCACCGACGACCTGATCAAGAACACCGCCATCCGCGAGATCGAGCGCACCTTCACCTGCAACGTGGCCATCGGCCACCGCGTATGGCAATCGCTGGTCGGCACCACGCCACCGCGCGAGCTCAAGCCCTTCCGCGAGATCAAGGGCGCGACCCATACCGCTGTTTCCACGCCGGGTGACCTGCTGTATCACATCCGCGCACGCACCATGGACCTGATCGTGGCGTTCGAGCGCAACCTGCTGATGGCCTTCGGCGATGCGGTGGAAGCGGTCGATGACGTAGCCGGTTTCCGCTATTTCGATGGCCGCGACCTGCTCGATTTCGTCGACGGCACCGCCAATCCGGAAGGGCTGTCGTTGCCGGAAGCCACGATCGTGGGTGACGAAGACCCGGAGCATGCCGGCGGCAGTTACGTGGTGGTGCAGAAGTACCTGCACAACCTCGATGCGTGGCGCGCTCAGAAGACCGAGGCGCAGGAAGCGATCATCGGCCGCACCAAGCACGACAACATCGAGTTGGATGACGCACCGGCGGATGCGCAGAAGTCGCACAAGACCTTGTGCACCATTGAAGACGCCGACGGCGAGCACGAGATCCTGCGCGACAACATGCCGTTCGCCAACCCGGGCCGTGGCGAGTACGGCACCTACTTCATCGGTTACACGCGCCGCCTGTGGGTGATCGAGAAGATGCTCGAGCGCATGTTCATCGGCAATCCCGCGCCGCTGCACGACCGCATCCTCGACTTCTCCACCGCCACTACCGGCGTGACCTTCTTTGCGCCTTCTCGCAAGGTGTTGGCCGACCTTGGCGACTGATCGCGCCGGGCCATCACGGCCCGCCATCTGCCTGTCATCTATGGCGCCGACCATGGCGCGCTGGATGGGAGTGCAGGAGGCTGGCGATGGTCAGGACTGGGAACGGGACCGGCGCGCGGCGCTGGTGGCGGCCGCTGGCCGCGTTGTTCGGCGCGTTGGCACTGGGGAGTGCCAGCGTTTCCGCGCAGGAGGCCCCTGCGCACTGGATGGCCTATGCCGCCGCCGTGGGGGGCCAGCTGCAGCAGCGCCTGCAGCAGGAGCAGGACCCGCAGGCGCAGCGCGTGGTGGAGTGGTTGCGTGCACACCCGGATACACCCACGCCGCTGCCGGTGAGCCTGTGGATTGCGGCGGACGGCCGCATCTCGAAGCTGGAGTTCGACAGCCTGGGTGATGCCCAGGTCGACGCAGACCTGCGCGCGACGCTGCAGGCCGCGCCGTTGCAGGCAGCCCCGCCGGCGGACATGCGCCAGCCGCTGCGGCTGGGCCTGCTGCTTACCCAGTAGATCCACGCCATGCGTGAATGTGCTGGGTAGATGCCGACCTTGGTCGGCACGCACGCGCCAACCAAGGTTGGCGACTACCGGTGCCCAGCCCGGCCATCCGCATCAACGAACCGGCGCCACCTGCGGTTCGCGTGCGGCCGCGCTCCATGCACGCAGGCCGAACACGGCCAGGCCCAGGAAGAACACGTACAGCGCGGCAGTCACGTGCAGCGACTTGAACAGGTACGCGCCCACGTAGACCACGTCCACCCCGATCCACACCCACCAGCAGGCCACGTGGCGTCGCGCCTGCCACCACTGGCCAACCAGGCTCAGTGCGGTCAGCATCGCGTCCAGCCACGGCAGCGCGGCGTCGGTGAAGGTGTGCATGCCGGCTCCCAGCGCCACGCCACCACACAGGCCGATGGCCAGGTCGCGCAGCAGCTTGCCGCGCGCCAGCGGCACGATGCGGATGCTGCCCTCATCGACGGCATGCTGCCGCCAGTTGAGCCAGCCGTAGACCAGGAAGCCACCGAAGGCGACCTGCAGCAGGGTGTCCGAGTACAGCTTGGCCTCGGCGAACACCAGCCCGTACAGCGTCACCGACAGCAGGCCCACCGGCCACGCCGCCAGCCGGCGCCGGGCCATCAGCCAGACACCGAGGATGCTGCAAAGGGCGGCGGTCCACTCGAGCATCACGCCGCTCACAGCGCGAACGTCACCGACAGGCGGGCCTGTCGAGGCGCGCCGGGGAACAGGTAGTAGTCACCGCCGCTGCTGCCGGTATCACGCCAGTAGAAGCGGTTGAACACGTTGTCCACCGACAGGTTCCAGGTTACTGCACGGTCGTGCAGGCGATGCTGGAAACGCAGGCCGGCATCGAACACCGAGTAGTCCGGTGCACGCACGCCGCCGTCGGCGCGGGCCACGTTGGCACCGGCATAGCGCCAGCCACCGGTCACGTCCAGACCCTGCACGAAGGGCAGCGCATAGGCCAGGTGCACACTGGCCCGAACCTTCGGTACGTTCACCAGCTGATGGCCTTCATAGGTGGGCGTGCCGGTATCGCGAGCACGCGCCTGCAGCAGGCTTGCACTGGCCACGATCTGCAATGCGTCCGTCAGCTGGCCGTCGGCGGTCAGCTCCAGGCCGGTGTGGGTCTGGGTGCCTTCCTCGACGAAGGTGTAGCCCACGTCGCTGTTGTCGGGCTTGGCGTACTGGTACGGCTGCGAAATTCGGAACACCGCCGCGCCCAGGGTCAGCGCCTCGACCGGCACGTACTTCACGCCCACTTCCAGCTGCCGCGACTGCACCGACGGCAGGAAGGTGTCGGCATTGCTGGTCCAGAACGGCGCTTCCTGGCCCAACGAAATGCCACGCACGTAGCTGGCGTAGGCGTTGAGCTGGTCGGTGGCCTTCCATACCACGGCGGTCTGTGGCAGGAAGCGCGACAGGCGGCTGTGGCGCTGCGGGGTGCCGCGCTTGTCGTAGGCGCGCTCGTCCAGGCGCACGAAGCGGCCACCGGCCAGCCACTGCCAGTCATCACCGAAGCTCATCCGGTCCAGCGCGAAGAACGCGGTCTGGCGGCTGTCCAGGCGGCGTGCGGACGGGCCTGGCATCTTCGGCGACGGCTCGAACACTGGCACCGGCGTTTCGTGGATGTTGCTGGTGCCGACGTACTCGTTGACGCTGGGGCGCTTGTCCACGGTGCGGCGGAAGTAGTCGGCGCCGACGGTCAGCTGGTGGCCGACGCTGCCGGTCTCGAAGCGACCGCGCAGCTCGGCACGGGCCTGCTGGTTGCGTCGGGTGTCGTCCGGGCTGCGGTAGTCGTAGATGTCGTAGTCGCCGTTGGGTGCGAAGTAGTTGCCTGGCACGCTGCCATCGGCGCATTGCACGGCGTAGTAGCAGCCGTAGGCGAAGGCGACGTTGTCGTCGATCACCGAGCGGCTGTGGCCGACCGAGACGCGCGACTGCCAGGCGTCGTTGAAATCGTAGGTGTGCAGGGCGGTGATGTTGGTGCTGGCGATATCCACCGGGCGCTGCCACGGCTGGTAGCCGAGCAGGTGCTCGCGGTCGACGCCGCGCGGCAGGTCGCGTGCGCCCAGCAGCTGGTAGCCGGACACCGAACGCTGCGAGCTGGTCTGGTAGTTGGCATCCACTTCCAGCTTGCCGCGCTCGCCGATCAGCCAGTCGGCCGCCAGCGAGTAGAAGTTGCGACGGCCATCGGCGTGCTCGACATAGGAATTGCTGGAGTCCCAGGCGGCATTCAGGCGAAGACCGAAACGCGGGGTGATCCAGTGGCCGACATCGACGGCGACGTAGCGCGAGCCTTCCGAATCGGTACCGAGCGTGGCGGTGCGCACTTCGGCCGGGCGCTTGCCGATGTAGTTGATGATGCCGCCGGGCGCCATCACGCCTGCGGCCAGGCCGGCTTCACCCTTGAGGATCTCCACCGACTGCACGTTCTCCAGCGCCAGGCGCTGTTCGCCGGCGATGGACAGTCCGTTGAAGCGGTAGCCGGTGGCGGGGTCCAGTGCGAAGCCACGGATGGCGACGTTCTGGTAGTAACCCACCGGCGCATACGCATCACCCAGCGAGGCATCGTTGCTGGCCAGCTCGGACAGCGAACGCACCTGGCGGCGATCGAGGTAGTCGCGCTCAAGCACGTTCACCGACGCCGGCGTGTCCTTCCAGCTGCCGCCACCGAAGGCATTCACGCGCGAAGTATCGGTCTTCGGTCTGCCGGCCTGCACGCGCACCGCTGCCAGTTCGGTCGGCGAGCGTTCGGCGCCGGTGGCAGCCGCATCGGGGGACGCATCGGCCTCGCTGGCGTGCAATGGCAGCGCGGCGCAGAGGGCGAGGGAAAGCAGGGTGGGGCGCAGGCAGCTGTTCATTCGGTTCGTCTTCGGACAACAAGGGAGACGAAGCGACGGCGCGCAGGTGCACCGGCCCATGACGGGGGTGTGGCTGCGGCTCAAAGCTCCCTACGCCGGTGCAAACCGGATCAGGTTCCAAGGGACTCTCTCAGCCTGGCAGATCCAGGCACCCCCGCTTCAGGTGGCCATTTCACTACAAATAGTACGGATTTGCGAGCCGGCGCCCTTCAGGCTGCCGCGTGCAGGGCCTGCAGCAGTGCCTGTCCCGGCGCGCTGTGGAACCATGCCGGGTGCCCCAGCATGAAGGGCTGCCACGCCACGTCCGCGTTCGCGGTGGAGCCGGTGATGCCTTCGAAGTACTCCACTTCGGACAGTGCGAAGTCGAAATGGACCATCGGCAGCAGGTCGGCCAGCAGGTGCACGCGTGCCGCAGACAGCGGCAGTACCTGGCGGTAGCCGTCGAGCAGGGCCAGCGCGATATCGATGCGCATCGCCTCCATGCCGCGCTCGAGTTCCAGCCACGCCACCGCGTTGCGCTCGATCGCGGTGGCGAGGTCGAACAGCGCGCTGGTGGGCGAGGCCAGGCCGAAATCCAGCACGGTGCTGACCTGCCCGTCGCGCCACAGCAGGTTGGACACATGCCAGTCGTTGTGCGCCCACAGCCGCGGCTCGTCGCGCAGGCGCGCGGCCAGGCCGGCGTGCCACGGCAGCACGTCGCGCTGCAGCTGCGCCTCCCATGGGATGCGTGCGAGGTAACGTGCCAGGCCGGGGCGTTCGTGCAACCCTGACTTGATTGCCGCGATCGGATCGTCGGCGCGGATCAGATCGTCGCGCGCGACCAGCAGGTGGGTACTGCGTTGGGGCGCGTGGTAGCGGGCGGCGGCGCGGTGCAGCGTGGCCAGCATGCGGCCCGCCTCGCGTGCCTGCGCGACATCGGTCAGCAGCGACCACGACACGGCGTCGCGGTAGACGTCTTCGCCCACGCCGACGGCATGCAGTTCAAAGGTCCATTCGCCGTGTTCAACGGCCGTGCGGCCATCGGTCGCCGCCAGCACCTGCACCACCGGTACGCCCCCTGCGGCGAGACGGGCGATGAAGCGATGTTCTTCTTCCAGGCAGGCCGCGCTGCGCACGCTGTGGTGATGGCGCTTGACGAACACCGCGCCGTCCACGCCGTCGACGATGGCGGCGGCCGACAGTGGTCGCGGGCTGTGCCAGCGGGCCTGGCTGTGCTCGCCCAGCTGCGGGTAGCGCGCACCCAGCCACGCGATGTCCGCGGCGCTGATGGGTGGCCAGTCGGCAGCGACCTCGTCGTTGTTGAGGCCCTGCACGCGGTGGGAGGAAGACGTCATGCCGCAGCCCGAGTGGGAAAAATCACATCCAAGGCTGCGCATTCAACGCCATGACCACGGCCAACGCAAACGGGCGGGTCATCGACCCGCCCGTCCGTGCATCACCTGCGATGATGCCGCCGCGCCGCTTACCAGCCGCGATGGCGGCCGCGGTCGTGGTAGTAGCGGTTGTCGTAGTAGCGCTCGCGCTGCCAGCGATGGTCGTCACCACGGTCGTAATAGCCGCTGCGGTAATAGCCACGATCGTAGCGGCGGTCGTAGCGGTTGTCGTAATAGCGATTGTCGTAATAGCGACGGTCGCGGCGGTCGGAGGTGGTCAGGTTGCCGATCGCGCCGCCGGCCACGGCACCACCGACGGTGGCCGCAGGATCGCCGTTGGAGAGCAGGTTGCCGGCCACGCCACCGACCACGGCGCCGACCAGGGTGCGCTTGTCCTTCCTCGACATCGCGCTGGCATCGCTGACCACGGCGACACCGGCAACCAGTGCCAGCGCCATCGCCAGACCACGGAAGCTGAGTGTGGAAGTACTGAGCATGTTCGTTCTCCTGTGAGGTGCATGCCACGCTGGGCAGGGAGGGCGCGGGGCGCCCCGGCTGCCGTGGTGTCCACGCTGGCGTTCCAACATTGCCGGAACATTGCCTGGTCCACCGGTCGGCTTGCGCATTCATCTAGCGGCAGGCGGCATGAAGCAAGGCTGAAAGCGGCTGCGGCCGCTCAGCTGGCAGAAAGGGAAAGGGCCACGCGGACGTGGCCCTCCCTTCTCTCCCAAGGCGCTGCGGGCTTAGACGCCCATCGCCTTCTGTGCCTGCCGGGCCTGCTCCTGCTGGGCATCCTGCTGCTGGTGCAGCACGTTCGGCGCGCCCTGCACGGCACCGCTGCTGAGCGCCAGGCTCTGCTCGCTGGCGGCACGGGTATCCACCGCCACGCGGCTGGCGGCGGGGTCACCGATCGTGCCCTGCACGGCAAACAGGCGCTCACCGTTCGGGCTCGGCACCACCGTGTCGATGCGCTGCAGGCCGGCGGCATGCGCCTCCTTGGTCAGGGCCGCAGCGGCGCTTTCCAGCGCATGGCGATCCTTGAAGGTGCCTGCCGGCATCAGTTCCAGACCCTTGCTGGCCTGGATGAACAATGGATTGCGCGGGTGCCGCTCGTCGTTCAGCAACGGCCGTTCGCGGGCTTCCTTGATGGCCTCCAGCGTCTTCACCCCGACAATGCCGTCGGCCACCAGGCCGTTGTCCTTCTGCAGCTGGCGCACCGCCGCGTCGGTGTTGCGGCCGAAGCGGCCATCCTCGACCAGCGGCTTGCCGTCGGCACCGACGTAGCCGAGGTGGCCCAGCTGCTCCTGCACCTTGCGCACGCCCTCGCTGTGCGCGCCCTGCTTGTACAGTTCGGCGTGCGGCGTGGCAGCGGCCTTGTGCTCGGCGGCAGGCTTGCCCTGGGTCTGCTCATGCGACTGGGTGCGGTTTTCCAGCAGGTCGCGCGCCTTGGACAGCGGATCGGAGGCGTACAGCTTCCAGTTCGGGTGCTCCTTCACCTGCTTGAGGTAGTCCTCCACCGGCATGGTGTGCACGCCCTTGCTGCCGGTGGACTGGCTGATCAGCAGCTTGTCGGTGTTGGGGTCGCGCACCACCATCACGATGTGGTCGATGCCGTTCCAATGCTCGTGACGGGTCCTGGCCGTATCCAGGCCGATGATCATGCCTTCCTTCAGCGCATCGGGCTTCAGGATCGCGTCGCGGTCAAGCAGCACGCCGGACTGGTCGAATGCCTTGCGCACGATGCCGCCGGAGCCCAGGTTGCCCAGGTCGATGCGATCGGCCTTGCTGAACACCGCATGCCCGGCCTTCTGGTTGATCTCGTCCATGGTGCGGTTCTGCAGCGTGCCGACCCAGCCGGAACAGTCGATGTAGCCCTGCTCCACGTTCTTGCCGGTCTTGCCCGGTACGTACAGCGCGTGGCCCGGGATGTTGATGGCGTACTTGACGTGATCGTACTTCACGCCGGCCTCGTAGGCCGCCTGCAGTTCGATGCCCGGCTTCGGCGCGGCAGCAGCCGTTGCGGTCGCCGCCAGCGTGGCAGCACCGGCCGCCACGGCGGCGCTGGCCGCTGCCGGGGTCTGGGCCTGGCCCTGGCCCGACGCCACCGTCTGCGGCGCGATGTTCTTTTCCGGAATGCTGATCGCCGCGTACTTGTGGATGTAGTAGCTGGAGAAGGTGCGCGCCAGGTCGCCATCGTTCATGCCGCGCATCTCGGCCAGGGTGTGGCCGGTGAGCGCTTTGGCATCGGAGCCGATCTGGTTGAGCACGTTGCGGCGCATGTTGATCTCTTCACCATGGCCGTTGCGCACCACGCCGAAGGTTCCGGTGGCGATTGCGGTCTGCACCGAGCCATAGCCGGCGCTGCCCTGCTGGTGGGCCAGGTACAGGTCCAGCCCGGTCGGCGTACTGCCACCGGACAGGTACGGGTGGCCAGTGCGTTCGTTGCGGCGTGCCATCGAGTCCAGGTTGTCCTGGTACATCTGTGCGGCCGCTTCGGTGTTGCGGGTCGGGTCGAACTCGTGGCCGGTCAGGTGATACTGGCGCGCGGAGCCGGGCACGAACTGGAACAGGCCCTTGGCGCCGGACGAGGTGTTGTGGGCGCGCTCGTTGAACGTGCCGCCGGTCTCGATGTGCGCAAAGCGCATGAAATCATCGACGGGAATGCCCTTGTGCCGGGCGACCTGCTCGACGATGTCCAGGACTTCCTTTCTGCTGTAGTCATGCTGTGCCATGACGTCTTCCTCGGGGTTGATGGAGCGGCGCGTGCCGCGAATCGCCAACCGGACTCATCCATGAGTCAAGAACATGTCGGTCAACAGGTAACCCGCGTGTGCGGGTGGCAATCAGGGCGCGACGTACTGCTGGGTCGCGCTGTCGAAGGTGTAGTGCACGGCGTCGCCGGCAGCCAGCGCACGGGTCTTGCCCGGGGCGTCGATGGTGGTGCCCTTGAAGGTCACGGTCAGTCGCGGCAGGCCATTGCCGTCGGCAGCGAACGCCAGCTCGCCATCGCTGTCGGTGCAGGGCATCACGTTGCCCTCGTCGCAGGCGGCACTGTTGTCCTCGCCGGTGCGCACCGAGCCGACATAGCGCCAGACCTTGCTGTCCACGTCGTCTTCGCTGCGCTTGGGGTTGAACAGCAGCAGCGCGTAGCCGGTGCTGCTGATGCCACGGTCGAAGCTGCTGGTTGGCACCGCCAGCAGCAGGCGGCCGTCGGCGGTGCGGTGTTCAAGCGGCTTGCGCCGTGTATCGACGTCGTCGGCCTTGTCGTAGGCGCCCAGTGCGCCGATGGTCCATTCCTGGCCACGGAACTTCCAGGGCTTGTTCGCATCGCTGCCGGCCAGCACGAAGGTGGCCTCGGCGAGGTTGGCGCGGTCATCCGGGCCGGCCGGTGACTGCTCGCCCGGCTTGCCGTAGTGCTCGCGGGTATCCCAGGAGAAACCCGTGTAATACGTGGTGCCGTCGAGGGTGAAAGTGTGGCCGAACCAGAAGGTCGCCACGCTGCCGTTCTGTACCTCGTAGGAGGTCGCGCCATCACCGTCCACCTGGTAGGTGAAGTACATCACGGTCGGCGCGTCGGGCGGGGTGACGGCGGTGTCGGGAGAGGTGTTCTGCATCGGGGCAACATCCTGTCGGGGCGCATCGGCAGCCTGCACGGGGGCACCAGGCTGGGAGGACGAGGGGGCCGGATCGGCGGCGCTGCAGGCGGCAGCGGAAAGAGAGACGAGCAGGCACGCCGCGAATGCGCGCAGGGGCCGCAACGGCAGGGTCCAACGTAGCTCGGGGGGGTGATGCATGCGCCTCTCCATGGTCAGCGTTGCCGGGCCAGACGGCCGGCAGGAAACCGCACCCCATCCACCAGGGACGGGAGCGAGGACATGAGCCGGTCGATTCCTTCGACCTCGCATTGAAAACCCATGCCGGATCATCTTGGCACAGAATGGCGGCCGGTCAAAGAGGGCGGTGACAGAGGCCCCTACAGTGTGATCTGGTTCTCAGATCTTGCCGTCGCGCAGGTAGTCGAACAGTTCGGCGTCGCCCTTCAGGCCCAGCTTGAGCATGGCGTCGCCCTTCTGCCGGCTGATGGTGCTGACGCTCTTGTGCAGCTGCAGCGAGATTTCCTTCACCGTCATGCCGGTGCCGAGCAGCCGCAGCACTTCCACTTCGCGCGGTGACAGGGGCTTGCCATCACCCTCGCGCATGCGCCAGCTGCCCGCAGCCTCGACCCGCTCACGCTGGCTGCGGCTGATGTAGGGCTGGCCCCGGTAGACCGCCTGGATGGCCTGCGGCAGTTCGTCCATCGACGAGCTCTTGTCGACCAGACCGAGCACACCGCTGTCGAGCACCATGCGCAGGATCGCCAGGTTGTTGGAGACGCTGAGCATCAGCACCGGCAGGTCGGGGTAGCGGCGGCGGATCATGCCGATCATGGCGAAGCCGTCTGCCTGTGGGCTGCCCGGCATGGAGTAGTCGGTCACCAGCAGGTCGCAGGGTTGGCTTCCGAGCAGGGCCATCAGCGCCTGCGCGCTGTCGGCCTCGCCGACCACGCGGCCGACCCCGCTCGACTCGATGACGGCGCGGGTACCGATACGGACCACCGGGTGGTCGTCTGCGATGATGATGCGCAAGCTCATGCTCTAGTATGGCCACCGGGCAAGCCGGACCGCGACCATCGCGGCCCTGTCAGGATTCTAGGAGATCGACGCCGATGCGTAGCTGGGCTGTTCGCGGGCTGGTCCTGCTGCTGGCCGTGCTGGTGCTGCCCGTGGCGCTGGCACAGGCGGTGCCTGGGCTGTTGCCGCTCAGCTCCATGCAGCGCGAGTACCTCGCCGCCCATCCAAGCATCGTCGTGGGCCAGTATGACAGCGGCTGGCCACCGTTCGAGTCCCTCCGTGATGGCCAGCAGGTTGGCCTGGGGCCGGATTATCTGTCGCTTCTTGCCCATCATCTGGGTGTGAAGGTCGAAGCCCGTCGTTACCCCGATTGGACATCCGTGCTGGATGCGGCGTGCCGTGGCGAGATCGATGTGGTCATGAACGTCGCTCTGAGCGCCGACCGTACCCGCTGCATGGTCTACACCGCGGCCTATGGCGAGTCGCCGCTGGCCCTGGTGGGGCGACCGGGCGATCTGCGCGCTTCCGATACCCCCGATCTGGATGGCCTGCGGGTGGTGATCGAACAGGATTTCCTGACCGGTCCGCAGGTGCGCGCGCGTTTCCCGCGCGCGCGGCAGCTTGTCGCAAACAGCTCGCTTGCGGCATTGCTGATGGTCAGAGACGACAAAGCTGACGTCTATATCGGCAACGCCTATGTCGCCAACGAGCTGATCGCGCGTGAGCGTCTGCAGGGCGTGGTGCTGCTGAGGCCCAGTGATCTGCCTCCCGAGCGGCTGCATTTCGGGGTTCCCAACGGCAAGCAGCCGTTGGCCGAAGCGCTGGACGTCGCCCTGGCCGCGACCAGCCAGGCCCAGCGCGACGCGTTGGCGCGGCGCTGGCTGCCGCCGCCGCAGTGGTCGGCCTCGGCACAGCTGGCCCTGAGCCAGGCCGAGCAGCGGGTGCTGGAGACGCCGTTGAAGGTCGGTTTTGCACCGAACGCTGCGCCGCTGTCGTTCGCCGATGAGAAGGGCAGGCCCAGTGGCCTGGCCAGCGAATACCTGCAGCGGCTGACGCAGGCCGGTGCCAATCTGCAGCCGCAGAACAGCCATGACTGGTTCGAGGTACGCGAGAAGGCGCGCCGTGGCGAGGTGCAGGCCGTGATGGGCATTCCGGCCGATTCGCGCTACCTGGGCCCGGAGTGGGTGTTCAGCCAGCCCTTCATCAGCGTGCCCAACGTGATCGTCAGCCGCCACGACGGGGCGGCGTTGCTGGGCCTGTCGGACCTGCAGGGCAAGCGCGTGCTGCTTTCCGATCCCGAGCGCGTGCGTGGCTACGTGCTGCAGCAGGCGCCACAGGCCAGGATCATCGCCGCGCGCAGTGCGGAGCAGGCGCTGCAGCGACTTATCGATGGCGAGGCCGACGCCTACGTCGGCAATCTGGCCGTGGTTGATCATCTGCTGCGCGACCGCTTCCCGGGCCGCCTGCAGGTGGCTGCGCCGGCGGGCTTCAACGACCAGCTGGTGCTGGCGGTGGAGCGCCGCCATGCCGCCCTGGCCACAACCTTCGACCGGCTGTTGATGCAGATGACTCCACGCGAGCGCGAGGCGCTGCGCGGTGACTGGTTGGCGGTCGAGTACCGCAACGGCATCAACTGGAGCGGTGCGCTGCGCTGGGGCGTACCACTGCTGCTGGTGCTGCTGACCGCGCTGCTGGTCCATGGCATCGGCTACTGGCGCCTGCGCCGTGAAGTGGCCGGGCGGCGCCACCTGGAGCAGCGTCTGGCCGAAGTGACCGACAACCTGCCTGCCGTGGTCTACCAGGCCCGTCGCGAGGTTGATGGCACGCTCAGCTTCCCGTTCATTGCCGGCGACCTGCAGGCCCTGTTCGGGATCACCCGGCAGCAGGCCGAGCAGGACGCCAGGATGCTGCTGGAACGTGTTGAAGAGGACGATCGCGCGCGCATCCTGCAGGCCGTCGAACAGGCCGCGCACCAGTTCGCACCGCTCGTGCTGGAATTCCGCCTGCGTGGCGACGGCGCAGGCCCGCGCTGGGTGCGTACCCAGGCGCAACCCTATGCCGCCGAGGCCGGAGTGGTGACCTGGAGTGGCTACTGGGTGGATGCCAGCGAGGCCCGTGCGCAGGCCGATGCCCTGACCGCAGCCAAGGCCGAGGCCGAGCAGGCGGCCGAGGCGAAATCCCGTTTCCTTGCCACCATGAGCCATGAGATCCGCACGCCGATGAGTGGCGTGCTGGGCATGCTGGAAGTGCTGGCGCACTCACCGCTGGATGCAGAGCAGAAGCGCATCCTTGGCGTGATCGAGGACTCGGCACAGATGCTCCGGCAGATCCTTGACGACATCCTCGACTACTCGCGGCTGGAGGCCAACGCATTGCGGCTGGAGCCGGTACCACAACCGCTGAGGCCGTTGCTGGAAAGCGTGTGCCGCCTGCTCTCCGCACAGGCCAGCGCGCGCGGCCTGGCGTTGCAGGTACAGATCGATCCGCAATTGGCAGCGGCCCATGAAGTGGATGGCGTTCGTCTGCGCCAGATCGTGTTCAATCTTCTCAGCAATGCCATCAAGTTCACCCCGAGCGGCGAAGTGCGGCTGCAGGTGGAGGTGATGGGCCCGACCTCCGAAGATGGCCGCCAACCGCTCCGCCTGAGCGTCACCGACACCGGCATGGGCATCGCGCCCGAACAGGTGCAGCACCTGTTCGCGCCGTTCACCCAGGCCGGCGCCTACATCCAGCGCGACCATGGTGGTACCGGCCTAGGTCTGAGCATCTGCCATCGCCTGGTGCAGATGATGGAGGGCGAGCTGGAGCTGCACAGTACCCTCGGCGAAGGTACCTGCGCCGAGGTACGGCTATCGCTGGTGGAAGCGGGCATTGCCGATGCTGAAGCGCTGGCTGCCGAACAGGAACAGGCTGCCCTGCTGCCGTCGGCTCTGCGCCAGGCGCGCGTGCTGGTGATCGAGGATCATCCGACCAACCAGGCGATGATGGCCTGGCGGCTGCAGCAGCTGGGCGTGCCGCACGTGCTGGTCGGTGATGGCCAGCAGGGGCTGGATCGCCTGGCATCGGAGCACTTTGATCTGGTCATTACCGATTGCCGTATGCCGGTACTGGATGGTTTCGCCTTCACCCGGCTTCTGCGCGAGCGCGAGGGACGCACCGGGCAACCCCGGCTGGCCGTGCTGGCGCTGACCGCCAGCGTGCTGGACGACGATGCGCGTCGTTGCCGTGAAGCCGGCATGGATGAGGTGCTGGCCAAGCCATTGTCATTGGCGACGCTGCGCGCGGCCCTGTTGCGCTGGTTGCCGCAGGCGCAGGGTCAACGGTTCGAGGAGGCGGTGCTGGAGTCCGCCACCGACGGCGTGATGCTGCCTGACCTGGCCACGCTGCGACAGCGCTTCGGTTCACAGGCCGTGGCCGAGCAGTTGCGCGACAGCCTGCTGCAGGCCAGTGAAGGTGACCTGGCCGCTGTGCAGCGCGCGCTGGAGGCCGGCGACCGTGAGGCTGCCGCGCTGCACCTGCATCGTCAGGCGGGTGGATTGGGTGCGGTGGGGGCGACGGCACTGGCCGGGCAGGCCAATGCACTGGTCGAGCGCCTGCAGGACGCGGCCGAGACCGATCCGGTGCCGTTGTTCGCCGCAGTGGCGGCATTCGTGGCGCGGCTGCAACAGCAGTTGCAGCGGCTGGCTCACTGAGCCGACTGCTGCTGCAGGTAGGCGATCACAAGCGCACGGCGTTCGGCGCTGGGGAAGGCGTTGTACATGCGTGTGCCCGGTACAACATGGGTGGGTGACTGCAGGAACGCATCCAGGGTCTGTGCGGACCAGGTGATGTCGGCGCGGCGCATGCCGTCGGAATAGCCGTAGTCGGGCAGGCTGCCGGCGCGACGGCCGATCACGCCGTGCAGGTTCGGGCCGAAGCGGTGGATGCCGCCAGGCTGCACGGTGTGGCAGCCGGCACACAACTCGAACGCGCGTTGCATGGCCTGCTGGTGCGCCTGTTCCGGCGTGGGGGGCGCTGCAGGCGGGCGCTGGCAGGCCGTGGCGACCAGGGCCACGGCAACAGCGATGAGCGGGAGTGATGCACGCATGGGCGGGCAGGATAGCGGTGCGCGGCAAGCGATGGACTGCGACGCTCGGTCGCAGCCCGTGGCGATCACATGCCCGAGTAGTTCGGGCCGCCGCCGCCCTGCGGGGTCACCCACACGATGTTCTGGGTGGGGTCCTTGATGTCGCAGGTCTTGCAGTGCACGCAGTTCTGCGCGTTGATCTGCAGCCGCGCGTTGTCGGCTTCGCCAACGAACTCGTACACGCCGGCCGGGCAGTAGCGCGCTTCCGGGCCGGCGTACTCGGCCAGGTTCACCTTCACCGGAATGCTCGGATCCTTCAGCGTCAGATGGCTGGGCTGGTTCTCGTCGTGGTTGGTGCTGCTCAGGAACACCGAACTGAGGCGATCGAAGGTCAGCACGCCATCGGGCTTGGGGTAGGCGATGCGGGTGTGCTTGGACGCAGGTTCCAGGCAGGCGTGGTCCGGCTGGGTACGGTGCAGGGTCCACGGCGGGTTGCGCACGCCCAGCTTGGGCAGCAGCCACTGCTCCACGCCGGTCATCAGCGTGGCCACGGTCTGGCCCTTCTTGAACCACTGCTTGAAGTTCTTGGCCTGCTGCAGTTCGGTGAACAGCCAGCTGGCTTCGAACGCCTTCGGATAGGCGCTCAGTTCATCGTGCTGGCGGTCAGCAGCCAGCGCGTCGAACGCGGCGTCGGCGCACAGCATGCCGGTCTTGATCGCCGCGTGGCTGCCCTTGATGCGGCTGGCGTTGAGGTAGCCGGCCTCGCAGCCGACCAGTGCGCCACCCGGGAACACCGTCTTCGGCAACGACAGCAGGCCACCGGCGGTGATCGCGCGTGCGCCGTAGCCGATGCGGGTGCCGCCTTCCAGGTGCTTGCGGATGTCCGGGTGGGTCTTGAAGCGCTGGAATTCCTCGAACGGGCTCAGCCACGGGTTTTTGTAGTCCAGGCCGACCACGTAGCCGATGGCGACCTTGCCGCCGTCGGCGTGGTACAGGAACGCGCCGCCGTAGGTGTCGCTGTCCAGCGGCCAGCCGGCGGCATGCACCACCAGGCCCGGCTCATGCTTGGCCGGGTCGATCTGCCACAGTTCCTTGATGCCGATGCCGTAGGCCTGCGGGTCCTTGCCTTCGTCCAGTTTGTAGCGTGCGATCAGCTGGCGGCCCAGGTGGCCGCGCGCGCCTTCGGCGAAGATCGTGTACTTCGCCTGCAGGGCCATGCCGCGCTCGAACGCCGGGCCGATGCTGCCGTCCTTCTCGATGCCCATGTCGCCGGTGGCCACGCCGATCACTTCACCGTTGTCGCCATAGAGCACTTCGGCGGCGGCGAAGCCCGGGAAGATGGCCACTTCCAGCGCCTCGGCCTGCTGCGCCAGCCAGCGCGTCACTTCGCCCAGGCTGATGATGTAGTTGCCTTCGTTGTGGAAGCACTCCGGCAGCAGCGCGTTGGGCGTGCCGCGCGAACCGGTTTCGCTGAGGAACAGGAATTCGTCGCGGGTGACCTTCTGCTTCAGCGGTGCGCCGCGCTCGGCCCAGTCCGGGAACAGTTCGGTCAGCGCGCGCGGGTCCATCACCGCACCGGACAGCACGTGAGCGCCTGGTTCGGATCCCTTTTCCAGCACGCACACCGACAGCTCGCGGCCGGCTTCGATCGCGCGCTGGCGCAGGCGGATCGCGGTGGCCAGGCCGGCGGGGCCGGCACCGACGATCACCACGTCGAATTCCATTACTTCACGCGGGGGCAGGGCGTTGGCTTCAGCGCTCATCGATTGCATGACTCGTGGGTAGGGCCGGCATCGGGGCCACCGGCGGTGCCTGGGAATCGCGCGTGCGGCCACGGGCGAAACGGTTGTTTGAATGTGTCAGGGTACCGGGACGCGCCGGATCCAGCTAGATCGCCGATGTTCACACCCGGATTGCTGCAATGCAGCGTAGGGCCGCAGCTCTGGTGGATGCCGACCTTGGTCGGCACGCTCTGCCCGGATGACCGACAATGGCCGGGTCCTGACTGCGTGTGAGTGCCATGGCTTTGCATCCGTACGATCTGTTCGATGTCCGTTCCCTGCTCAACGAGGAAGAGCGCGCCGTACAGGAGAGCGTCGCCCGCTTCACCAACGAGCGGGTGCTGCCGATCATCGGCGATGCCTTTGACCAGGCACGTTTCCCCGACGAACTGGTGCCGGAGATCGCCTCGTTGGGCCTGCTCGGTGCGACCCTGCCGGCCGAGTACGGCGGCGGTGGCCTCGGTGCGGTCAGCTACGGCCTGATCTGCCAGGAACTGGAGCGCGGTGACTCGGGCCTGCGCAGCTTCGTGTCGGTGCAGAGCTCGCTGTGCATGTACCCGATCTACGCCTACGGCAGCGAAGAACAGCGCCTGCAATGGCTGCCGGCGATGGCCCGCGGCGAACTGATCGGCTGTTTCGGCCTGACCGAGGCGCACGGCGGTTCCGACCCGGCCAGCATGAAGACCCGCGCGGTGCGCGACGGCAGCGACTGGCGCATCAGCGGCAGCAAGATGTGGATCACCAGCGGCCCGGTGGCCGACCTGGCCATCGTCTGGGCACAGACCGAGGACGGCATCCAGGGCTTCGTGCTGGAAAAAGGCATGGCCGGTTTCACCACGCAGGAAATCAAGCACAAGATGAGCCTGCGCGCGTCGCTGACCGGCGCGCTGTTCTTCGACGACGTGCGCGTGCCCGACAGCCACCGCCTGCCGAACGTAAAAGGCCTGAAGGGCCCGCTGGGCTGCCTGACCCAGGCCCGTTACGGCATCAGCTGGGGCCCGATCGGTGCCGCCATCGCCTGCCTGGATGAGGCGCTGGGCTACGCCAAGGAGCGCGTGCTGTTCGGCCGCCCATTGGCGGCCACGCAGAGCGCGCAGATCAAGCTGGCCGAGATGGCCCGCCGCATCACCACCGCGCAGCTGCTGGCACTGCAGCTGGGCCGCCTGAAGGAAGCTGGCCAGCTGCAGCCGCAGCAGGTCAGCCTGGCCAAGTGGAACAACTGCCGCATGGCCATTGATATCGCCCGCGAGTGCCGCGACCTGCTGGGCGGGGCCGGCATCACCACCGAACACGTGGCGATCCGGCATGCGCTGAACCTGGAATCGGTGATCACCTATGAAGGCACCGAGACCGTGCACCAGCTGGTGATCGGGCGTGAGTTGACCGGCATCAACGCGTTTTGACGCTATCCGGTTTCCGGACGCGATACGGGGGAGCCGAGCGCGGGCTCGGCTCTAAAGGAGCGTACGTGTAGAGCCGAGCCCATGCTCGGCTGCTTTCTTTCACGCCCCGCCGGCAAACCCGTGCTGGCGCCAGGCCTCGTACATCACCACGGCAACGGTATTGGATAGATTGAGGCTGCGGTTGTCCGGCCGCATCGGCAGGCGCAGGCGGCGGCCATCAGGCAGGGCGTCGAGCACGTCCTGCGGCAGGCCGCGGCTTTCCGGGCCGAACAGGAACGCATCACCGTCTTCGAACGCCACGCTGTCATAGCGGACGCTGGCACGCGTACTCAGGGCGAACAACCGCTTCGGTGCGATTCGCGCCAGCGCTGTGTCCAGGTCGGGGTGCACCTGCAGGCGCGAATACTCGTGGTAGTCCAGGCCGGCGCGCTTGAGCTGCTTGTCTTCCAGTGCGAAGCCGAGTGGCTCGACCAGGTGCAGCTGCGCGCCGGTGTTGGCACAGAGCCGGATCACGTTGCCCGTGTTGGGCGGGATTTCCGGTTGGAACAGGATCACGTGGAACTGGGGCGCGGCATTCATCGGCGCAGTGTACCTGCGACGGCCGCCGCCTTTACGGCGCACGCCCTGCGCGAGGCAGGGCGGCACCGCTTACGGGCGCAGCAGGACCTGGGCGGTTTCGGTTGCCAGGGCCTGCAGGTCGGCAGCGCTCGGACGCACCTGCAGGGCCGGCAGGTTGACGATCACCTGGTTGGCGACGCTGGTGGCGGCGGCGGCCAGGGTGGCGGCGTAGCGCTGGGCTTCCAGTTCGGCGGCCAGGGCGACGCGCTGTTCCAGGCTCGGGCGCACTTCCACCGAGGCCAGGGTGGTGATCGGCATCGCGGCGGCGACCGGGGCGGCGACGTAGCCGCTGCGCTCGGCCAGCTGGTCGGCGCTCGGGCGCACTTCCACGGTGGCCAGGGTCGGGATGCCGCTGGCCTGTTCCCAGGCCTGCTGGGCCAGCTGGTCGGCGGCCGGGCGGACCTGCACGGTAGACAGGGTCTTGATGGATTCGGAGGCCTGCACCGACGAAACAACCGCGGTGCCGGCGATCAGGGCGATGGCGATGGCAATGGTCTTGGCGTTCATGACGGGGCCTGTTTAGTGTTGGTGATCGGTGGTGTGGTAGTAAAGTAGTACACCAATTCTGGGCTTGCAAGGAAAATTTTAGATTTCCCGCATTTGTTCAGTCTTCAGTCAGCTTTTGTCTGAAGCCCTTCCTGGCGCAGGAACTACCAAGCAATCCTCGTGCCAACTTTTAGTTGTTGATTTACAAGGGTTTTTTTTGGATAGAAAGGTGTCCGGTGGGCGGACACCTGTCCATTCGATGCACCGCGGACACTGTCCGGACGCCTGCTGCGGGCGCATGTGACTTCCCACGCCGGCCTGGGACGGCTGCCCGGATGGCGAATCGGGGCAAACACCCCCAGTGACTGGCGACCGATTCCTGCCATTGCGTGCGCACGCTAGGATCGGGGTTCACCTATGTGACCAAGGATCCGGATATGTCTCTCGCCCTTCGCCCGCGCGCTGCGCTGCTGGCCGTCGCCCTCAGCACCGCCCTGGGCACGCTTGTGCCTTCCCATGCGTTGGCGGCAAAGCCGGCCGCACCGGCCAGGGTCGATATCCCGTATGAGCAGTTCACCCTGCCCAACGGCCTGCGCGTGATCGTGCATACCGATCGCAAGGCGCCGATCGTCGCGGTCAACGTCTGGTATCACGTCGGCAGCAAGGACGAACCGGCCGGCCGCACCGGCTTCGCGCACCTGTTCGAACACCTGATGTTCCAGGGCAGCGAAAACCACAGCGGCGAATTCTTCGAGCCGTTCAAGCAGGTGGGTGCCACCAACCAGAACGGCACCACCAATACCGACCGCACCAATTACTTCGAGAACGTGCCGACCACCGCGCTGGACATGGCGCTGTGGATGGAATCGGACCGCATGGGCCACCTGGTCGGCGCGATCGACCAGGCGGCGCTGGACGAGCAGCGCGGCGTGGTGCAGAACGAGAAGCGCCAGGGCGAAAACCAGCCCTACGGGCAGGCCTGGGACCAGCTCAACAAGGCGATGTACCCGGTGGGCCACCCGTACCACCACGGCGTGATCGGTTCGATGAACGATCTGAACGCCGCGTCGCTGGATGACGTGAAAACCTGGTTCCGCACCTGGTACGGCCCGAACAATGCGGTGCTGGTGCTGGCCGGTGACATCGACCTGGCCACCGCCAAGGAAAAGGTCGGCAAGTACTTCGGCAGCATTCCGGCCGGCCCGACCATGGCGCAGCCGGCGGTGAACGTGGCCAAGCGCACTGCCGATACCCGCGAGACGATGACCGACAAGGTGCCGCAGGCGCGCATCTACCGCGCCTGGAACGTGCCGCAGGTCGGCACCACCGAGGTCGATCAGCTGCAGCTGTTCGCGCAGGTGCTGGGCGGTGCCAAGTCCTCGCGCCTGAGCCAGCGCCTGCAGCACCAGGACAAGCTGGTGGACAGCATCGCGTCGGGCCTGTCGACCTCGCAGCTGGGTTCGAACTTCGTGATCATGGCGACGGTCAAGCAGGGCCAGGACCCGGCCAAGGTCGAGAAGATCATCGACGAGGAACTGGACCGGCTGATCAAGCAGGGCCCGACCGCGGCCGAGCTGGAGCGCGCCAAGACCGGTGCCCGCGCCGGTTTCATCCGCGGCATTGAGCGCATCGGTGGTTTCGGCGGCAAGGCCGACGCACTGGCCGAGTGCGCGGTGTTCACCGGCGACCCGGGCTGCTTCCGCACCTCGCTGGCCAACATCGAGAAGGCCAGTGCCGCTGATCTGAGCCGGCTCGGCGCGCAGTGGCTGGACAAGGGCAGCCACACCCTGGTGATCGCACCGGGTGAACGTGTGGCACTGAAGGAAGACCCGAGCCAGGCGCCGAAGCCGTTCAATGTGCCTGCAGTGGACCCGAAGTACAGCACCCTGCCGGAGCAGGTCGACCGCAAGGCCGGCGTACCGCAGACCCGCGAGTTCCCGCAGTTGAAGTTCCCGGCGCTGCAGCGCGCCACGCTGAAGAACGGCACGCAGGTGATCCTGGCCGAGCGCCATGAGATTCCGGTGGTGCAGTTCAGCTACCAGTTCCCGGGCGGCTTCAGTGCCGACCAGGGCCGCAAGCCGGGCACCGCCAACTTCACCATGAGCCTGATGACCGAGGGTGCGGGCAAGCTCGGTTCGTTGGCCTTTGCCGATGCCGCCGACGCGCTGGGCGCGAGCCTGGACGCCTCGGCCGGCCTGGATTCGATGAGCGTGGACCTGTCGGCGCTGAAGGAAAACCTGGCGCCGTCGCTGGCGCTGTACCGCGACCTGCTGCGCGAGCCGCGCTTCGAACAGGGCGAGATCGACCGGGTCAAGGCGAGCTGGATCGCCGGCATCCAGCAGGAGAAGGTCAACCCGGGTGCGGTGGCGATGCGCGTGCTGCCGCCGCTGCTGTACGGCAAGGGCCACCCGTATGCCATTCCGTTCACCGGCAGCGGTGACGAAGCGGCGATCAACGGCCTGACCCGCGAAGACCTGGTCGACTTCCACCATGACTGGCTGCGCCCGCAGAACGGCACCCTGATCGTGGTCGGTGACACCACCCTGGCCGAGATCGTGCCGCTGCTGGACAAGCAGCTGGGCGACTGGAAGGCCAGTGGCGACGCTCCGCAGGTGAAGGCGGCCACCGACGTCGCGCTGCCGAAGGGTCCGCGCGTGTTCCTGATCGATCAGCCGGGCGCGGTGCAGGCCAACCTGTTCGCCGGCCAGGTGGTGGCGCCCTCCAGCGCTGCCAGCTCGACCCGCTTCGACATCGCCAACGGCGTGATCGGCGGCGACTTCACCTCGCGCCTGAACATGAACCTGCGTGAAGACAAGCACTGGTCGTACGGTGCACGCAGCAGCGCGGTCAACTCGGTGGGCCAGCGTCCGTGGATGGCCAGCGCGCCGGTGCAGATCGACAAGACCGGGCCGGCGATGGCGGAAATGCGCAAGGAAATCGCCGCGTTTGCCGATGGCAGCAAGCCGGCCACCGCCGACGAGGTGAACCGCATCCGCAACATCCAGACCCTGAGCCTGCCGGGTGCTTACGAGACCGCCAGCGCGGTGGCATCGACCATCGGCTCGATCGTGCAATTCAAGCGCCCGGACGATTACGTGCTGCGTCGCAAGGCCGAGATCGAAGCGATGACCCCGGCGCAGGTGCAGCAGGCCGCCGCCGAGATCAAGCCGCAGGCGCTGACCTGGGTGGTGGTGGGTGACCTCAAGCAGACCGAAGCGGCCGTGCGCGCGCTGAACCTGGGCGAGGTGACCGTGATCGATGCCGAAGGCAACCCGGTCAAGAAATAAGGGACGTGCCTGCCCGCCACGGCGGGCAGGTCTCCCGTGGTAGCGCCGGGCCATGCCCGGCGGCCTTCCAGCGGCCAGCCATGCCGAGCTGTGCGCTCGCCGGGCATGGCCCGGCGCTACCTGGGCTCCGCCCCGGCTACCCCCGATTCAGGCTGTTCAGGCAGAATCCCCCCATACCCTTCCAGGATCTGCCCATGCGCGTTCTGCTGCTTTCCTCCCTGCTGCTCACCGTCACCGCCTGTACCTGGGTGCCGATCGAACCGGCCGGCAAGGCGACCCGCGTGCTGCCGGCAGGCCCGGTTCCGGCCGGCTGCATTGCCAAGGGCGAGGTGGTGGTGACCGTGAAGAGCAAGGTCGGTTTCTACAACCGCAACCCGCTGCGCGTGCAGGAAGAGCTGGAAACCTTGGCCCGCAACGAGGCTCCGAGTGCCGGCGCCAATGCCGTGCAGGCCGCCGCGGCCCCCGCCGATGGCAGCCAGCGCTTTGCTGCGTTCCAGTGCCCGCCGCGCTGAACGCTTCACCATACGGGCAAGGCTGAATTCGTAAAGATGCGGTGAAGGCCCCGGGGGTTATAGAATAGCGCCCCCTTTTGCCTGAGCCTTGGCGCTAACCTCGATGCTCTTCAAGAATGTCTCGATCGCCGGCCTGGCACACGTCGACGCGCCGCACACGCTGACGACCAAGGAAATCAACGAGCGGCTGCAGCCGACGTTGGACCGCCTGGGTATCCGCACCGACGTGCTCGGCGACATCGCCGGCATCCACGCCCGCCGCCTGTGGGATAACGGCGTGCTGGCGTCCGACGCTGCCACCATGGCGGGCCGCAAGGCGCTGGAAGACGCAGGCATCAATGCGACGCAGGTCGGCCTGCTGGTCAATACCTCGGTCAGCCGCGACTACCTGGAACCGTCCACCGCTTCCATCGTGTCGGGCAACCTCGGCGTCAGCGACGAGTGCATGACCTTCGACGTCGCCAATGCCTGCCTGGCCTTCATCAACGGCATGGATATCGCCGCGCGCATGATCGAGCGCGGTGATATCGACTACGCGTTGGTGGTGGACGGTGAGACCGCCAACCTGGTGTACGAGAAGACCCTGGAGCGCATGACCGCCCCGGACGTCACCGCCGACGACTTCCGCAACGAACTGGCCGCGCTGACCACCGGTTCGGGTGCCGCGGCGATGGTGATGGCGCGCTCGGAGCTGGTGCCGGACGCGCCGCGCTACAAGGGCGGCGTGACCCGTTCGGCCACCGAGTGGAACCAGCTGTGCCTGGGCAACCTGGACCGCATGGTCACCGACACCCGCCTGTTGCTGATCGAAGGCATCAAGCTGGCGCAGAAGACCTTCAGCGCCGCCAAGATCGCCCTGGGCTGGGCCGTGGAAGAGCTGGACCAGTTCGTGATCCACCAGGTCAGCCAGCCGCACACCGCCGCGTTCATCAAGAACTTCGGCATCGACCCGAAGAAGGTCATGACCATCTTCGGCGAGCACGGCAACATCGGCCCGGCCTCGGTGCCGATCGTGCTGAGCAAGCTCAAGCAGCTGGGCAAGCTGAAGAAGGGCGATCGCATCGCGCTTCTGGGCATCGGCTCGGGCCTGAACTGTTCGATGGCTGAAGTGGTCTGGTAAGCAGCCCGCTGCCTGACTCCCTGTAGAGCCGAGCCCACGCTCGGCTCACGCGCACAGCGCGGTTCTTCCGCGGCCTGACCGGAGAGCCGCCGAGCATGGCTCGGCGCTACACCGCGCCGCGATTCTTCCAAGGTGCTCCGCATGCGCGATCTTCCCGGTTACCCCGCCCACCCGCAGCGCTTCGAGGTCCGCCCCGGCCTGTCGATGAACTATCTCGACGAAGGCCCGCGCGACGGCGAGGTGGTGGTGATGGTGCACGGCAACCCGTCGTGGAGCTATTACTGGCGCACGCTGGTGGCAGGCCTGTCGGACACGTACCGCTGCATCGTGCCGGACCACATCGGCATGGGCCTGTCGGACAAGCCGGACGACAGCCGCTACGAGTACACGCTGCAGTCGCGTGTGGACGATCTTGATGCGCTGCTCAAGCACCTGGGCATCACCGGCCCGGTGACCCTGGCCGTGCACGACTGGGGCGGCATGATCGGCTTCGGATGGGCGCTGTCGCACCACGAGCAGGTGAAGCGCCTGGTGGTGCTCAACACCGCTGCCTTCCCGATGCCGGCGGCGAAGAAGATGCCGTGGCAGATCGCGCTGGGGCGCCACTGGAAGATCGGCGAGTGGATCATCCGCACCTTCAACGCCTTCTCGTCCGGTGCCTCGTGGCTGGGCGTGGAGCGGAAGATGCCGGCCGATGTGCGCCGCGCCTATGTGTCGCCGTACAACAGCTACGCCAACCGCATCAGCACCATCCGCTTCATGCAGGACATCCCGCTGTCGCCGGCCGACAAGGCGTGGTCGCTGCTGGAGCGTGCCGGCAAGGCGCTGCCGTCGTTCGCCGACCGCCCGGCCTTCCTCGGCTGGGGCCTGCGCGACTTCGTGTTCGACCATCATTTCCTGAAGGGCTTCCAGGCCGCGCTGCCGCGGGCCCAGGTGCATGCCTTCGAGGATGCCGGGCATTACGTGCTGGAAGACAAGCACGAGGTGCTGGTGCCGGAGATCCGCGCGTTCCTGGACAAGAACCCGCTGTAACCGGATGCGGGGTCGGATCCCTCTCGCAGAGAGGGCTCTGACCCCATCTGAGACGGAACCCTTCGGTAGCGCCGGGCCATGCCCGGCGTTGTCGTACATGGGGTCAGAGCCGTTTCCGTGCCGGAAACGGATCCGACCCCGCCGGTCACGCGGCGACCGGCGCCTGCGGCGGCGAAGACGGGCTGTTGCCGTTGTCGTCCGGATGGTCGTCGTCATTGTCCGCGTCATCGCGCCAGCGCCAGTCGGCCAGCGTCAACGGATCCAGGCCGTAGGCAATGCGCGCCTTGTCGCACTGCGGGCTGGCCTTGCCGTACTCCCACGATGCATCCACCTCGCGGCACACGCTGGGCCGGTTGGGGTGGATGGTGCAGCGTGAATACACGCCGATCTGCGCATCCAGCGCCACGCAGCGCACTGGCTTGGAATGGGTGCCGCGCATGCACAGGCGATGCGGGTCGAGCACCTCGGTCAGCTGGTGCGGTACGCCGCCGGGGGTGACCTCGTCCGATTCCATCCAGTGGAAGGCCACGCGGTACTGGGTGCAGCAGGCGCCGCAGGTCATGCAGGGATGTTGCATGGGCAAGCCGCCTCGGGCGGCAGTCGGAATCAGTAACGAGGGTGCGGATTTTCCACGAAGTGGGCCGCCGCGCAAGAAATTCCGTAAGCGGCGACAATGAACGGATGAACCGACCCTGCAATATTGCCGCCCGCTTGCCTGAACTGGCGCGTGAACGGCCCGACCAGATCGCCATCCGCTGCCCTGGCCGCCGTGGCGCCGGCAACGGCATGGCCGCTTACGACGTGACCCTGGACTACCGACAGCTGGACGCCCGCAGCGACGCCATGGCCGCTGGCCTGACCGGTTACGGGATCGGCCGTGGGGTGCGCACGGTGGTGATGGTGCGGCCGTCGCCAGAGTTCTTCCTGCTGATGTTTGCCCTGTTCAAGCTGGGCGCGGTGCCGGTGCTGGTCGACCCGGGCATCGACAAGCGCGCGCTGAAGCAGTGCCTGGACGAGGCGCAGCCAGAGGCCTTCATCGGCATTCCGCTGGCGCATGTGGCGCGGCTGGTGCTGCGCTGGGCACCGTCGGCGACCCGCCTGGTGACCGTCGGCCGCCGCCTCGGCTGGGGCGGGACCACGCTGGCCGCGCTGGAGCGCGCAGGTGCCAGCGGTGGGCCGATGCTGGCCGCCACTGACGGCGAGGACATGGCCGCGATCCTGTTCACCAGCGGCTCCACCGGCGTGCCCAAGGGCGTGGTCTACCGCCATCGCCACTTCGTCGGCCAGATCCAGCTGCTGGGCAGCGCCTTCGGCATGGAAGCGGGCGGGGTGGACCTGCCGACCTTCCCGCCGTTCGCCCTGTTCGATCCTGCGCTGGGCCTGACCTCGGTCATCCCGGACATGGACCCTACCCGGCCGGCGCAGGCCGACCCGGCGCGCCTGCACGACGCCATCCAGCGTTTCGGGGTGACCCAGCTGTTCGGCTCGCCGGCGCTGATGCGGGTGCTGGCGAAGCATGGTCAGCCGCTGCCGACGGTGACCCGGGTGACCTCGGCGGGTGCGCCGGTGCCGCCGGACGTGGTCGCCACCATCCGTAGCCTGCTGCCGGCCGACGCGCAGTTCTGGACGCCGTATGGCGCCACCGAGTGCCTGCCGGTGGCCGTGGTCGAAGGCCGTGAGCTGGAGCGTACGCGCGCCGCCACCGAGACCGGTGCCGGTACCTGCGTGGGCAATGTGGTTGAACCAAATGAAGTGCGCATCATCGCCATCGACGACGCGCCGCTGCCGGACTGGTCGCAGGCGCGCGTGTTGTCCACCGGCGAGGTGGGCGAGATCACCGTGGCCGGGCCGACCGCCACCGACAGTTACTTCAACCGCCCGCAGGCGACGGCGGCAGCGAAGATCCGCGAGACGCTGGCCGATGGCAGCACGCGCGTGGTCCATCGCATGGGTGACGTCGGTTACTTCGATGCGCAGGGCCGCCTGTGGTTCTGCGGACGCAAGACGCAGCGCGTGGAGACAGCGCGCGGACCGCTGTACACCGAACAGGTCGAGCCGGTGTTCAACACCGTCGCAGGCGTGGCGCGCACCGCGCTGGTCGGCGTCGGCGTGGCCGGTGCGCAGGTGCCGGTGCTGTGCGTGGAACTGCTGCGCGGCCAGTCCGACAGCCCGGCGCTTCAGGAAGCGCTGCGCGCGCAGGCCGCTGCACGGGTGCCCGAGGCCGGCCTGCAGCACTTCCTGGTGCATCCATCATTCCCCGTCGATATCCGTCACAACGCCAAGATCGGCCGCGAGAAGCTCGCCGTCTGGGCCAGCGCCGAACTGGAGAAGCGCGCATGAAGATCCTGGTCACCGGTGGTGGTGGTTTCCTTGGCCAGGCGCTGTGCCGCGGTCTGGTCGAGCGTGGCCACCAGGTGCTGGCGTTCAACCGCAGCCATTACCCGGAACTGCAGGCGATGGGCGTGGGCCAGATCCGTGGCGACCTGGCCGATGCGCAGGCGGTGCTGCACGCGGTGGCCGGCGTCGACGCGGTATTCCACAACGGTGCCAAGGCCGGCGCCTGGGGCAGCTATGACAGCTACCACCAGGCCAACGTGGTCGGCACCGACAATGTGATCGCCGCCTGCCGTGCGCATGGCATCAGCCGGCTGGTCTATACCTCCACGCCCAGCGTGACGCACCGTGCCACCCACCCGGTGGAAGGCCTCGGCGCCGACGAAGTGCCGTACGGCGAGGACTTCCAGGCCCCGTATGCGGCGACCAAGGCGATTGCCGAACAGCGCGTGCTGGCCGCCAATGACGCCGTGCTGGCCACGGTGGCGCTGCGCCCGCGCCTGATCTGGGGCCCGGGTGACCAGCAGCTGGTGCCACGCCTGGCCGAACGTGCACGGCAGGGCCGGCTGCGCCTGGTGGGCGATGGCAACAACAAGGTCGATACCACCTACATCGACAACGCCGCGCTCGCGCACTTCCTCGCTTTCGAGGCATTGGCGCCGGGTGCCGCGTGTGCGGGCAAGGCCTACTTCATTTCCAACGGCGAACCGCTGCCGATGCGCGAGCTGGTCAACAAGTTGCTGGCCGCTGTTGGTGCACCGACGGTGGACAAGGCGATCAGCTTCAAGACCGCTTATCGCATTGGCGCCATCTGCGAGCGCCTGTGGCCGCTGCTGCGCCTGCGCGGCGAACCGCCGTTGACCCGCTTCCTGGCCGAGCAGCTGTGCACGCCGCACTGGTACAGCATGGAACCGGCGCGCCGCGACTTCGGCTACGTGCCGCAGGTCAGCATCGAGGAAGGGCTGCGCAGGCTGAAGGCTTCATCTGCCGCATAGATCGCCATCACTGGTTGCACACCGCCAGATCGGGAGGATGGACCTACGCCATCCAACGGCCCGGACATCTGCGAGGAGCGCCATGCTGCATTACGCCGTCATATTTTTCGTCATCGCCATCATCGCCGCCGTGCTCGGCTTCTCCGGCATCGCTGGTGCTGCCAGCAACATCGCCTGGATCCTGTTCGTGATCTTCCTGGTGCTGGCGGTGATCTCGATGTTCCGCAAGCGCGGATAGCAGACCGCAGGGCAGGATCGGCCGCTGGCCGGCACTGTTCTTTCCGGTGGGTGCCGACCGTTGGTCGGCACCCACCACTGTAGAGTCGAGCCATGCTCGACTGCCTTTCATGAGTCGAGCATGGCTCGACTCTACAAGGCGCTGTGCAATCCGCGATCGGCCGCATGGCGCTCCAGCGCCAGCTCGATCAACCGCGTGATCAGGGTGGTGTAGTCCACGCCGCTGGCGCCCCAGAGCTTCGGATACATGCTGATGCGGGTGAAGCCCGGCAGCGTGTTGATCTCGTTGATGATGATCTCGCCATGGGCCGTGAGGAACACATCGACCCGCGCCATGCCCGCGCATTCCAGCGCCTGGTAGGCCTGCAGCGCGATCTGCTGGATGCGTGCCTGGGTAGCGGCATCGATGTCGGCCGGCACCACCACGTCAGCGCCATTGGCATTGATGTACTTGGTGTCGTAGGCGTAGAACTCGTCGTGCACCACCACCTCGCCGCATACGCTGGCCTGCGGCTGCTCATTGCCCAGCACCGCGCATTCGATCTCGCGGCCGACGATGGCCGATTCCACCAGCACCTTGTGGTCATGCCGCAGCGCCAGTTCCAGCGCATCGGCGAAGCCCGCGGCATCCTTGACCTTGCTCACGCCCACCGACGAACCCTGGTTGGCAGGCTTCACGAACAACGGCAGGCCGAGCTGGGCGATCACCGCATCGACATCGACCGCTGCGGCCTGATGACGGCGGATGCACAACCACGGTGCCACCCGCAGGCCGGCATCGCGCAGCAGGCGCTTGGCCACGTCCTTGTCCATCGCTGCGGCCGAACCCAGCACCGGTGAACCGACGAAGGGCAGGTTGACCATGCGCAGCAGGCCTTGCAGCGCACCGTCCTCGCCCAGTGGCCCGTGCACGATCGGCAGCACCACATCGATCTGGCCGAGCGCTGCGGCCGCATCGGAAGGGCGCAGCTGCGCCTGTTCGGCGCCGGGATGCACCGCCAGCGACGCGCCGGACCGATGCAGCGCGATGCGCGACGGATCATCGGCATTGATCAGGAACGTCTCCGGCTGGCTCAGGTGCCACTGGCCCTGCTTGTCGATGCCGACCAGCACCGGCTCGAAGCGCTCGCGGTCGAGCGCGTCGAGGATGTTCTTCGCCGACTGCAGTGAAACTTCGTGCTCGGAAGACTTGCCACCGAAGATGATGCCGACCCGGGTCCGTGCCATGGCGAATGCGATGTCCTGTGCGTTGCGTGGCCGTACAGCATGAACCTTCCGTTGCCGCCCAGGTGAGGCGCGGATGAACCAACCATCCATCCACGCATGGCGTGGATCTACCGTCCTCATGGCCCATCAACAGGGGTCAGAGCCCGTTGCGCAGCAACGGGATCCGACCCTACAGACGGCAGGAACCTGTCGAAGGCGGGGTGGGTCCGGTTGCGGGGGCGTGAGCCGCATGGATGCGGCGACCGAGCTTACAGGGACGTACTTGCAGCGGCCCCCGCAACCGGACCCACCCCGTCAACCCACGGAATGCCGGTTGTTGCTGTTGCTTCGGCTATTGCTGTTGCCGTTGCCTCTGCCGTTGCCTCTGCGGGTGCCGGGCGGCAGCCCGGCCCAAGCCCCCCACCCACGCAGGTAGAATGCGCACATGGCTCTCTCCCTGCTCAAGTCCCTCAAGCCGGTCGCTGGCCGCGCCCTGCAGATCGCCCTGAACCGCGCACTGGCGCTGGATCAGGATACCCGCTATGCATTGGTCAGCCTCGACGGCCGGCATATCGACCTGACCCTGGAAGCGCCTTCGCTGGCCATGCGCATCAGCGTCGACGGCGATGCACTGCGGGTCGGCCCGGTGGACGCGCAGGAGGCCGACCTGGCCGTGCGCAGCAGCCTGGCCGGCGTGCTCGCTCAACTGCCGCTGCTGGCCAACGCGCGGCGCGGTGACAACAACGGCAAGGGCCGTGTGCGCGTGGCCGGCGATGCCGAGCTGGCGCGTCGCCTGCAGCAGCTGGCCAAGGGCTTCGACCCGGACTGGCAGCAGCCCTTCGTCAGCGTGTTCGGCGAAGTGCTGGGCGTGCAGGTCGCCAACACCCTGCGCAGCGCCCTGCAGCATGCACGCCAGGGTGCCATCGACCTGGCCCACAGCGCTGCCGAGTTCATCACCGAGGAATCGCGCGACGTGGTGCCACGTGCGGAGCTGGATGCCTTCCACGACGACGTGGATGTGCTGCGCGATGACGTGGAGCGCCTTGGTGCACGCGTACAGCGGCTGCGGGGTGCCGCATGAAGGCCGTGCTGCGGGCAAGCCGCATTGGCCGGGTGATCCTGCGTTACCGTCTCGACGACCTGTTGCAGGGCACGCCGGCCGAGCGCTGGCTGCGCCTGGCCAAGCCGTTCGTGCCGCGCGCCTCGGCCAGTATCGCTTCGCAGTCGCGTGGCGCCCGCCTGCGTCTGGCGCTGCAGGACCTCGGCCCGATCTTCGTCAAGTTTGGCCAGATCCTGTCCACGCGCCGCGACCTGGTGCCGCCGGACGTGGCCAACGAGCTGACCCTGCTGCAGGACCGGGTCAAGCCGTTCGATGGCGAGACCGCGCGCCGCATCGTCGAGGACGCGCTCGGCCTGCCGGTCAGCGAAGCGTTCGCCAGCTTTGATACCGAACCACTGGCCTCGGCCTCGATCGCGCAGGTCCACGCGGCCACGCTGGCCGATGGCCGCCAGGTGGTGGTCAAGGTGCTGCGTCCGGGCATCGAGAAGCAGATCGACGCCGACATTGCGCTGCTCAACTCGCTGGCCGCGCTGGTCGAGCGCACCCACCCACGCGCCGACAAGATCCGCCCGCGCGAAGTGGTGGCCGAAGTCGAGAACACCCTGGCCGCCGAACTGGACCTGCAGCGCGAGGGCGCCAATGCCAGCGTGCTGCGTCGTTTCTGGGAGAACAGCGACGACCTGTACGTGCCGGAAGTGATCTGGAGCCACACCGCCGAGCGCGCACTGACGCTGGAGCGGGTGTGGGGCATTCCGTCCGACGACATCGCCGCGCTGGACAAGGCCGGCATCGACCGAAAGGCGCTGGCCGCCAAGGGTGTGCGGGTGTTCTACACCCAGGTGTTCCGCGACAACTTCTTCCATGCCGATGCACACGCCGGCAACATCTGGGTCGACACCGATCCGGCGCGCCGAGCCAATCCGCGCTTCATCGCGCTGGACTTCGGCATCATGGGCCAGCTCTCGCAGGAAGATCAGTACTACCTGGCCGAGAACTTCATGGCCATCTTCAACCGGGATTACCGTCGCATCGCCGAACTGCACGTGCAGGCACGCTGGATGCCCGACCACGTACGCATCGACGATCTGGAAGCGGCGGTGCGCTCGGTATGCGAGCCGTACTTCACCCGGCCGCTGTCGCAGATTTCGCTGGCCGAAGTGCTGATGAAGCTGTTCCGCGTGGCGCAGCGTTACCAGCTGACGTTGCAGCCGCAGCTGATCCTGCTGCAGAAGACCCTGCTGAACATCGAGGGCGTCGGCCGCCAGCTGGACCCGCAGATCGATATCTGGGCGGTGGCCAAGCCGGTACTGGCGAAGATCCTGCGCGAGCGCTACAGCCCGCGCCGGGTGGTACGCGAGATCGGCAAGCGCCTGCCGGAGATCATGACCCACGCGCCGGACATGCCGCGCCTGGTGCACGCCTGGTTGACCCAGCAGGTGGAGGGCCGCCACGAACTGGCGATGCGTTCGCGCGACCTGGTTGTGCTCGATGCCAGTCTGCAGCGCCTGCAGAAGCGCGCGGTGGGTGCGATCACCGGTGTCGGCCTGCTCGCCATTGCCGCGCTGATGTATGTGCTGCAGCCGCCGGGCTGGTACTGGGGCGACCTGCCGATGTGGAGCTGGCTGTCCGGTGTGGTAGGTGTCGTTGCGCTGGCACGCGCGTGGTGGCGCTGACCCCAGCAGATTGAAGATCGGCGGCAATGTGCGCCGCCGATCGACCACAGGCTTACCAGTGGTAGCCCAGGCCCAGGTGCGACTGCACGCTCTGGAAGCTGTCCAGGCGCGTCTTGTGCCAGGTCTTGCCGACACCCACGTCCAGCACCAGGTGCTCACCCAACGGCTGGCTGCGGCGCAGGAAGGCACGCCGTGCGTCGTGCTCGCGCAGCAGCAGCGGATCGGACTCGGCGGTGTAGCCGGACGTACCGCTGCCCAGCCACAGCTGGGTCGAGCCACGGCCTTGCGCATCCTTCAGTCGCAGCGACAGTGTGGTGCCATGCCCATCCGGTCCATTGGACTGGCGGTGCCGCTCGTGGCGCAGTGAGGTGGTCACGCGCGGGAAGTAATGCGAGGCACCCACCGACCACCCGCTCACGTAGGCGCCGGCATGGTACTGGGCGTATTTGCCGCCCACGCTCAGTACGGTCTGCGGTGCCACTTTCCACAGGATGTCCTGGTTCACCTGGCGGTTGACGAACACGGGATCATCGTTGGATGCCGTGACGGCAGTGCGGGTGGACAGGCGCGGGCTCCAGCGATGGTGCAGCGAGCCCTGCACGCGGTTGCCGCTGAATCGCCTACTGCCGTAGTCACGCTCGCCATGGGCCAGCCCGAGGTGCCAGCGGCTGTCGCCATTGCGGCCGGCCACGTCCACGGTCTGTACGTCACGCTTGCCGAAGCCATCGCTGTAGTCGGCATGGTCCAGCTGCACCGTGACACGGTCGACGCCGGCGTGGGCGCTGGAAACAGCCAGCAGCAGGGCGCACGGCAGTGCGCTACGGATGATCAATCGCATGGGGTTACTCCAGGGGTTGGGAATGCAGTGACTGCAGCAGCCGGTAGCGGCCGGGCGGCAGGTTTCGTTCCACGGTGATACGTGGGCCGAACTGGCTCCCCGGCGCGACGATGCGACCGGGCAGGATGATCACGCCGACACCCAGCGCGGCACCTTCACCGATCCAGGCACCGAGCTTCTCGCGTTGGCTGTCGATGGCGGTGCCTTCGATGTGCACGCTGACGGCGGCGCCATCGAGGCGGTGGTTGCTGGTGCGCACCAGAGCGCCGAGATAGACCCGGTCATCGATACGACTGTCGGCGATGAAGCATTGCGGACCGACGCTGACCTGGCTGCCCAACCGCGCGTTCTTCAGTTCACTGGCAAAGCCGATGCGCGTGCCGTCACCGATGCACAGCGGGCCGCGCAGCAGCGCGTTGTTGCCGATCAGGCAGTCGCGGCCGATCGACACAGGACCCTGGACATGGGCGCCGTCGCAGATGCGACTGCCGGCACCGATCCGTACGGCCCCCTGCAGGGTGGCCCGTGGCGAGACCCGTGCGCTGGGGTCAGTGCGGGGCGCCAGTGTCGACAGCGCCTCTGCCATGGCGTCGAGGTCATTCCACCACATGCGGGTACCTCGTCGGTTTGTCGCGCACCGGCTCACGGCCGGTGAAAAGTCCCGCCAGGCCGTGCAGCAGCCAGATCGCGTAGGCGAGCAGTACATACAGCATCGAGAAGGCCGCCGCCGGCACCAGCCACGCGCGTCGGTGGTGGACGGCGCTGATCACTGCCAGCAGCATGACGATGCCGACCCAGAACAGGGGCATCACCGACAGTACAAGGCCACCGGGTCCGTGCAGCCGGGCCGCGCCGAACCATACCTGCAGCGACAGGACGATGCCGGCCAGGGCGAGCAGCATCATCGGCAGGATGCTGAAAAGGCCGAAGCGGGTCAGCAACAGGCGCCGATGCAGGCGCATGCATACCGCATAGCCGACGATCCAGCGTCGCCATCGCCGCCACTCCTCCACCAGCGTGTTGCATTCCTGCGGGTAGACCACGCAGCGGACGCTCTGGCGAACCCGATAGCCCTGCGCAACCAGTGACCAGGACATGTCCAGGTCTTCCACGCAGGTGCGATCGGAAAACCCGACCTTGCGCAGCACCGAAGTGCGGAACAGGCCACACGAACCGGAGACGATGAACGGTGCGCCGCCCAGCCATTGCTGGAAGCTGCGCTTGATCACGATCATCGGCAGTTTCAGGCTGGCGCGCACATGGGGGAGGAAGCCGGCACCTTGCAGACTGGAAGAAGGGATGCCGCCAACTGCATCGGCGCCGCGTTCGATCTCGTCCAGCAGATGGCCCAGGCCATGGCTGCGTGGATCGATATAGGTATCTGCATCGGTCAGGAACACCTGCTTGGCGGTCGCGTGCTGCAGCCCGTGCATCAGTGCACCGCCCTTGCCGGTGTTGGCCTGGTGCACGGCCACCAGACGCCCGGGCCAGCGTACCTGCAGCGCATCAAGCACTTGAGCCGTGTTGTCGGTGGAACCATCGTTGACGCAGATCACCCGCGCCACGTAGGGGTTTTCCAACAGGCTGGCCAGCGAGCGCTCCAGGCACGGGGCTTCGTTGTAGGCCGGCACGATCGCGTCGATGCTGTACAGGCGGGTGCTGGGCCGGCGCGAGACCTGCACGCAGATGCGCACCAGGATGAAGGCGCACATGGCCAGGAACAACAGTGTCTTCATCACAGCACCAACCGGTATGGCAGGAAACCCTCGCTGGGCCCGATGCCGATCTGCTGACCACGGAACTGCGCATGGCAGCGGAGGTGGCTTTCCTGCATGTAATGGCGATCGCCCTGGCTGGCATGCTCGCGCAGCGCGTGGATCTTCAGCTCCAGCTGCGCGCTGATGTCCTCGAACACCTGTGGCGCGAACTGCGGCAGGGTGCTGGGGCTCTCATAACAGAGGATCTGCGGAATGTGGCGGCAGGCGATGATCGACGCTTCGTGGACGGTGCGATGGTCCTGGTGATGATCCTCGCCACACATCGTGTAGACGCGGCCTGGTCCGTTCACGGCGCAGGCCTGTTCGATCGACGCGATGATGTCGTTGCGGCAGGCGGGGAATCGCGTGTCGGGGAAATCCTTCTGGATCACCTCGGCCACCCCGAGTCGGCGCAGCGCGCGATGCGATTCCTCGCTGCGATCGATGCCGGCGTGGCAGCCGCGGCCGCCGCGGCTGAGTACCAGTGCATGGATGCGTGAGCCGGCGCGGGCGAGCTTTGCCAGGCTGCCACCGCAACCGAGTTCGATGTCATCTGGATGGGCGCCGATTGCCAGAATGTTCAATGTCATGGCTGTGTCCTAGCGGAAGCCGGGTTCGCGGCGGCCAGGCATGCTGCCCCCGCGTGAAGGAGGCGGGAACTATCTCAGCGTGAAAATGCAGCGGCTCTAGGATTAGTACGAAATTCGGGATTCGGGTAAGAATGGACGCTGCCTCATGGCGAGCTCAGTGGGAAAATGGCTCTGGAACTGTCGGAACTGAAGAATGAACTGGCCCGGCTTGGTGCCGAAAACGACGCCCGTGAAGTCGAACGCGGCCGCCGCATGCTCAACATCACACCGGATACGGGCGAATTCCTGGCGGTGCTGGTGCGTTTCGGCGCAGCGCGGCGGGTGCTGGAGGTCGGCACCTCCAACGGCTATTCCACGCTGTGGCTGGCTGAGGCCGCCGCCGCCATCGACGGCCACGTGACCACGCTGGAGTTCGCCGGGGACAAGGTGGCGATGGCACGTGCGAACTTTGCACGCAGCGGTCTGGGCGAGCACATCACGCTGGTGCACGGCGATGCCGGGCAGTGGTTGGCTCAGGCTGGTGAGGACAGCATCGATCTGCTGTTCCTCGATTCGGACCGCGGGCAGTACGCCGGCTGGTGGCCGCAGCTGCGTCGCGTGCTGCGCCCGGGCGGCCTGCTGGTGGTGGACAACGCCACCTCGCACGCGGAAGAGATGGAACCGCTGCGGGCGCTGCTGGAGGCTGATCCGGACTTCAGCACCAGCCTGGTGCCGGTGGGCAATGGTGAACTGCTGGCCGTGCGCAACGGCTGATTGCCGTGCCGCCCCGCATCGGGGTCAGAACCCTTTTCCGAAGGAAAAGGGTTCTGACCCCGATCTGCGATAATCCCGCGGTGAGCACCGAACCCGAGACCCTCGCCGCGGTCGAGACCGACACCGCGCCCCTGCAGCTGCTGAACCTGGATGAACGCCTGGCCGTGGTCAACAAGCCTGCCGGGCTGATGGTCCACGACAGCAAGCTGGCCCGTGGCGAAGACGATTTCCTGGCCGACCGCCTGCGCGAGCAGCTGGGCCGCCCGATCTTCCTGGTCCACCGGCTGGACCGGGCCACCAGTGGCTGCCTGCTGCTGGCCTTCGACCGCGATACCGCCAGTGCGTTGGGCAAGGCCCTGATGGGCGGCGAGGTGTTGAAGGACTACCTGACCGTCTGCCGCGGCTGGCCGGCCGAACTGTCCTGGCGGGTCGACCACGACCTCGACGGTGGCCCGGGCAAGCCGGTGAAGAAGCCGGCGATCACCGATTTCCAGCGCCTGGCCATCGGCGAGCTGCCGGTGCCGGTCGGCGAGTTCACCAGCTCACGGTACGCGCTGCTGCGCTGCCAGCCACAGACCGGGCGCTTCCGGCAGATCCGCCGGCACCTCAAGCACCTGTCACATCACATGATCGGCGACACCAGCCACGGTGATGGCCGCCACAACCGCATCTTCCGCATGCAGGGCGTGCACCGCATGCTGCTGCACGCCGAGCGCCTGCGTTTCCCGCATCCTGATGGTGGCGTGGTCGATGTACGTGCGCCGCTGGACCATGGGTTCCAGAAGGCGCTGGACCTGTTCGGCTGGCAGGTGGACGACGCCTGATGCTGCTGCGGTAAGCCGAGCGTGGGCTCGGCTCTACAGCCAGCGGCCGGGCGTGGCCCGGCGCACCCCGTTATTTCTTTTCCGGCTCGTTGACGATCGCTTCCAGGTCCTTCTGCAGGTCTGCGAACAGCGGCTGCATGCGCGCCTGGATCGCTACCATCACGTTCTGCATCAGCGCCGGGGTCTTGTCCAGCAGGCTCTGGCCGGCCGCGCTCTCATAGAACTCGGCCATCGCCAGCACGTCTTCCTTGCTGAAGGTTTTCTTGTACAGGTCCACGTACATCGGCCGCAGCTGCTGCCACGACAGGGCCTGGCGCAGGGTCTGGCTGGTCCGTGCCTGGATCCGCTTGAGCTGTTCCTGCTGCTGGGCGTTGAGCTGGCGCTGCGCGGCCACCTGCTGGAACTGCTGCTGCTGCATCGCCTCGATCTGCGGCAGCATGGTGTCGATCATGCTCTGCGCGCGCGAGGCCGAGAGCAGGCGGTTGATGTCGCCGTCGGTCGGCGGTGCGGCCAGGGCCGGGACACTGGCCACGGCCAGCGCCAGCAACAGGGCAGCGCGGCGCAGCAGGGATGGCAGGGCGGGTGCGGAGCGGGTCATGCGAAGCTTCCTGCGGTACATGGGATGGCCAGCATACCCGCAGCCAAGGCGAAGGCGGCGTGTTCGGTACCTGATCGGCGGCATACGGCGCGCGATGCGCACTCCGACACGTGGCTGCCGCTACAATGCGCGGATGGGCAGTGGACCGGTCACCATCAGCGCGCAGCTTGAAATCCCCGACGGCGAGATCGTCGAGCGGTTCGTGCGCGCCAGCGGTGCCGGTGGCCAGAACGTCAACAAGGTCTCCACCGCGGTGGAACTGCGTTTCGATGTGGCCAACTCGCCCTCGTTGCCCGACCCGTTGCGCGAGCGCCTGCTGGCGCGGCGTGACCGGCGCATGACCGGCGAAGGCGTGCTGGTCATCGACGCGCAACGTTTCCGCACCCAGGATCGCAATCGCGAGGATGCGCGCGAGCGGCTGGCGGCCTTCATCCAGGCCGGGCTGAGCGTGCCCAAACCGCGCAAGGCCACCAAGCCGACCCTCGGGTCGAAACTGCGTCGTCTGGACGCCAAACGCGGGCGCGCGCAGATCAAGCGCGGGCGCTCATCACGTGACTGGGAGTGATTGCTTGAACAAGCCGACTTCGTTGCTGCCGGCCGTGCCGCCGCAGATGCCACAGGTCAAACCCAACGCCTTCCTGCGCTGGCTGGCGCGCTGCACCCTGCGCATGGGCGGCTGGAAGGTGACCGGCACCCTGCCTGACATCCCGCGGCTGGTGTTCATCATCGCCCCGCACTCCTCCAACTGGGACGGCCTGTGGGGCATGGCGGCCAAGATCGCGCTGGGCATGAAGGTGAAGGTGCTGGGCAAGGCCTCGTTGTTCTGGTGGCCGCTGGGGCCGCTGCTGCACAAGCTGGGCGTGATCCCGCTGGATCGCAGCTCGCCGCAGGGCACGGTCGGGCAGGCGGTGGATCTGCTGTGCAACAACGAGAAGATGTGGTTCGCCATCACGCCCGAGGGCACCCGCAAGGCGGTGAAGGACTGGAAGGCCGGCTTCCTGAAGATCGCCCGGATGGCCGACGTACCGATCCTGGCCGCGTATTTCCACTATCCGGAAAAGACCATCGGCATCGGCCCGCTGTTCACGCCCAGCGGCGATGACGCCGCCGACATGGCCGCCATCCGCGAGTTCTACCGGCCGTGGATCGGCAAGACCCGCGGCACGGTCTGAGCCGGCCACAGGCCGCCGCATAGACGCCACGTCCGGCACATGCCGGGCGAGCGCGACAGGAGTAGGGTGGAGGGCTGGTATTCCATACCATCTGCCCAAGGAGCGTTTTACATGTCGCGTACCGTAGTCCTGGCCGCCGCCATCAGCCTGGCGCTGGCGGCCTGTTCCGGCAAGGAGTCCACCCCCGTGTCCGATGCCCAGAAAGCCCCGGCCCAGCAGCCGGCCGAAGCCTCCACCAATCCGCTGCTGAGCGCCAGCACGCTGCCGTTCCAGGCGCCGCAGTTCGACAAGATCAAGGACAGCGACTACCTGCCGGCCTTCGAGGAAGGCATGCGCCAGCACCTGGCCGACGTGCGCAAGATCGCCGACAGTAGTGAGCCGGCCACCTTCGACAACACCATCGTGGCGATGGAGCGCAGCGGCGAGACGCTGACCCGCGTGTCGCGCATCTTCTTCGGCCTGGTCCAGGCCGATACCAACGACGCGCGCCAGAAGATCCAGGAAGAAGTGGCGCCGAAGCTGGCTGCGCACCAGGACGAGATCAATCTCGACCCGAAGCTGTTCGCTCGCGTGAAGTCGATCTATGACCAGCGCGACACGCTGGAACTGGATCCGGTGCAGAAGCGCCTGGTCGAGCATTACTACGACGGCCTGGTGCGTGCGGGTGCGCAGCTGTCCGACGCCGACAAGGCCTCGCTGCGCAAGCTCAACGTGGAAGAGACCACCCTCTCCACCCAGTTCCACACCCGTCTGGTGGCGGCGACCGCCGCTGCGGCCGTGGTTATCGACGACAAGGCAAAGCTGGCCGGCCTGGACGAGGACGCGATCAACAATGCTGCGGCCGCCGCCAAGGACCGCAAGCTGGATGGCAAGTTCCTGCTGCCGCTGCAGAACACCACCCAGCAGCCGGTGCTCGGCTCGCTGAGCGACCGCGACCAGCGCGCCGCTGTGCTGAAGGCCTCGGAAACCCGCGCCGAGCGCGGCGATGCCAACGACACCCGGCAGACCGTGCAGCGCCTGGCCCAGCTGCGTGCGCAGAAGGCCAAGCTGCTTGGCTTCGACACCTTCGCCGACTACCAGCTGGGCGACCAGATGGCCAAGACCCCGGCCGCCGCGCTGAAGCTGCTGACCGACACCGTGCCGGCCGCCACTGCCAAGGCCCGTGCCGAAGCCGGCGAGATCCAGAAGGTGATCGACGCGCAGAAGGGCGGCTTCCAGGTCGCCGCCTCGGACTGGGACTTCTACGCCGAGCAGGTGCGCAAGGCCAAGTACGATCTGGACGAGTCGCAGGTCAAGCCGTACTTCGAACTGGACAACGTGCTGCAGAACGGCGTCTTCTACGCCGCCACCCAGCTGTACGGCATCACCTTCAAGCCGCGCACCGACATTCCGACCTACAACCCGGACATGAAGGTGTACGAAGTGTTCGACAAGGACGGCACCTCGCTGGCCCTGTTCTACACCGACTACTTCAAGCGTGACAGCAAGTCCGGTGGCGCCTGGATGGACGTGTTCGTCGAACAGGACGGCCTGACCGGTGCCAAGCCGGTGGTCTACAACGTCTGCAACTTCACCAAGCCGGCCGCCGGCCAGCCTGCGCTGATCAGCTTCGACGACGTCACCACCATGTTCCATGAGTTCGGCCACGCACTGCATGGCATGTTCTCGAACGTGAAGTACCCGTCGATCGCCGGCACCGCCACCTCGCGCGACTTCGTCGAGTTCCCGTCGCAGTTCAACGAGCACTGGGCACTGGACCCGAAGGTGTTCGCCAACTACGCCAAGCACTACAAGACCGGCGAGGCGATGCCGCAGGAACTGGTCGACAAGATCCTCAAGGCACGCAGCTTCAACCAGGGCTATGCGACCACCGAGTACCTGTCGGCCGCACTGCTGGACCTGGCCTGGCACACGCAGAAGGCCGACGCGCCGCTGCAGGATGTCGGTGCCTTTGAAGCCAGCGCGCTGAAGAAGTTCAAGGTCGATCTGCCGCAGGTGCCGCCGCGTTACCGCACCACCTACTTCGACCACATCTGGGGTGGCGGTTACTCGGCCGGCTACTACGCCTACTTCTGGGCCGAAGTGCTGGATCATGACGCCTACCAGTGGTTCACCGAACACGGTGGCCTGACGGCGGCCAACGGCCAGGAATTCCGCGACAAGATCCTCTCGCGCGGCAACAGCGTGGAGCTGTCGACCCTGTACCGCGATTTCCGCGGCAAGGACCCGTCGGTGGAACCGCTGCTGAAGTTCCGCGGGCTGAAGTAAGAAACAAAAAACGGCGGGGGAAACCCCGCCGTTTTTCTTTCTGTAGAGCCGAGCCCGTGCTCGGCTGATGTTTCCTGGAAAGGCAGCCGAGCATGGGCTCGGCTCTACAAAGGCGGAAAAGCCAGTCGAGCATGGCTCGACGCTACACCAGCGGTTTACGTCCCCACGTGCACCCGATTGGCCTGCTCGGCCAGCCCCAGGTGATCCAGCGCGATGTCCAGCGCCAGCACATAGCTCTGCGCGCCATACCCTGCAGCAATGCCCAGTCGATGGCCGACACCAGCCGGCAGGCACGGCTCGGCCACCGCGCCGTCGTCATGCACTTCCACGTACGCGTTGTGCAGATAGGGCAGCAGACGCTGCAGGCGCAGGCTGTTGGCGCACGCGCCCGGATCGAGCAGCGTCACCTCGCCGCGGCTGTGGTCGGCCACGCGCAGTGCATCCAGCAGTTCCTGTTCCGAACCACAGGCACGGATCGCCACGCTGGTGCCGGCGTCGATCGCACGATGCACCAGCGACTTCAGCACCGGCGCCGGCAGCGGCATGGCGGTACGGATCAACGCACCGGCGGCTTCCGGGCCACGGATGATGAAGATCGACATGGCTCAGCCCTCCTGCGCCAGGCGGCGACCGACAATGGCCAGCGACAGCGGATAGCCGGCCTGCTGGCTGCGCTGGTCGATCACCACTGCGGCGGGGCCATGCTGCAGGCGCAGGCGCGCATCCAGGCCAAGCTCGCTGGGCGACTGCAGCTCGATGTACTGCGCCGGCAGACGTTCCAGCGCCGCCTGCAACGCACCGCCCTCGGCCTGCCATTGCGCTTCGTCGGCCACGCCGACATCCAGCAGCACCCAGTCGGCCGAACGCGCCTGCGGCTGGCACAGGCACTGGCGTACTTCGGACAGGCTGGCGCAATCGCTGCACAGCACGCGATGGCCGGCCAGCTGCGCCGGCAGCTGCGGACGCGGCGCCGACGAAGACGCGTGGCGGATCACCAGGAGGGTCATACAACACCTTGCGGAATGCGCCCTGCGGCGCGGTGGGCACACGATGCGCGCGGCGGCCGTAAAGGTGCGATGCCCTTGGCCGGCCCCGCGCGTAAAACCCTCGACAAGCAGCCGAGCGTAGGCTCGGCTCTACAGGATCGTGGCGCGGGAACCTCTCCCGCCCGCCTGTGGTCTGATGCAGCTACCACCCACCCGGAGCCTGCCATGGATGCTGTTGCCCGCCCTCCCTTTTCCGAACGCGCGCTGGCCTGGCTGAAGAAGGAGGCGTTGCCGCTGCTGGTGATGCTCGGCCTGCTCGCCGCTGCCCGCGATACCCTGGCCAACCACTACGTGGTGCCCAGCGGCTCGATGCAGCCGACCCTGCAACCGGGCGACCGGGTGGTGGTGGACATGCGCGCCTACGGCCTGCGCCTGCCGTTCACCAACAAGGAACTGCTGGCGACCGGTACCCCGCAGCGCGGCGAAGTGGCGGTGTTTGATTCGCCGGCCGATGGCACCCGGTTGATCAAGCGCGTGGCGGCGGTGGCGGGGGACCACGTGCACATGCGCGAGGGACACCTGAGCATCAACGGCCAGCCGCTGCAGATCGCTGACCTGCAGGACGTGGAAGCCTTCGGTGAACGTCGTGCCCGCCTGGACCTGGACATGGGCGGTGGTCCGGACATCGCCGATCTGGTGGTGCCAGCCGGCAAGGTGCTGGTGCTGGGAGACCACCGTGGCAACAGTTTCGATGGCCGCTTCTTCGGTTTCGTCGATGCGGACAAGGTCTACGGCCGGGCGGTGGCGGTGTACTACCGCCGGGGCGACGGCTTCGAGTGGCAGCGCCTGTAAGCTGAATTGATACTTCCTGTGTATCAATCATGACCTATCAGGTTATGGATCGACTGGATGGACGGGCCTAGTCTGAGGCCCGTTCCCTCCCATACCCGGCCGTCCCCACCGGCCCACCGATCCCATGACTGGCGAAACCGCCGCGACCGTCGAACGCTGCCCCCACGCTGTTGACCCCGCTTCCGACACCCGCATCCAGCAGGGCACGCCGGCCTTCCGCCGCACTGCGCTGGCGCTGTTCCTGGCCGGCTTTTCCACCTTCGGCCTGCTGTACACGGTGCAGCCGCTGCTGCCCGAGTTCAGCCGCCACTTCGGCGTTTCTGCTGCCGGCAGCGCGATGTCGCTGTCGCTGACCACCGGCACGCTGGCGGTGGCCATGCTGCTGGCCGGCCTGCTGTCCGACGCGGTCGGCCGTCGCCCGTTGATGATCGCTGCGCTGCTGGCCTCGGCCATGCTGTCGCTGAGCACCGCGCTGGTGGACGACTGGACCACGTTGCTGGTGCTGCGCACCCTGCTCGGCCTGGCGCTGAGCGGCGTACCGGCGGTGGCGATGACCTACCTGGTCGAGGAAATGGACAGCCGCGCGCTGGGCCTGGCGATGGGCCTGTACATCGGCGGCAACGCCATCGGTGGCATGAGCGGGCGCCTGCTGGCCGGCATCATCGCCGACCACTGGGGCTGGCGCTGGGGTATCGGCGTGGTCTCGATCATCGCCATCGCCAGCACCGCGCTGCTGTGGCTGCAGCTGCCCCCGTCGCGCCATTTCCACGCGCGTCGCGATGGCCTGCGCCAGTTGCCGTCGCGCTGGCGCATGCTGTTCGCCGACCCGGGCCTGCCGTGGCTGTTCGCCACCTCGTTCGTGCTGATGGGCGTGTTCGTCACCCTCTACAACTACCTGGGCTACCACCTGCTGGCGCCGCCGTACCACCTCAGCCAGACCGTGGTCGGCCTGATCTTCAGCGTGTACCTGGTGGGCACCTTCAGTTCGGCGTGGATGGGCCAGCAGGCCACGCGGTACGGGCGCGGCCGCATCCTGTCGATCTCGTTCGCGCTGATCGGCGCCGGCATCGCGCTGCTGGCATTGCGATGGCTGAGCACGATGGCACTGGGCATCGCGCTGGTGACGTTCGGCTTCTTCGGTGGTCACTCGGTGGCCAGCAGCTGGGTTGGCAGCCGTGCCGGTGCGATGCGCGCGGAAGCCTCGGCGCTGTATCTGTTCGCCTACTACCTGGGGTCCAGTGTGCTGGGCGGGGTCGGTGGGCTGGCCTATGCGGCCTGGGATTGGCTGGGTGTGTGCGCGTTCGCTGCGGTGCTGACCCTGATTGGTGGTGGCATCGTCTGGGCGCTGCAGCAGCGCGCGCCGCAGCCGGTCACTGCCTGATCCTGTGGAGTTGCGCTTGCCTTGGTAGAGTCGACTGTCAGTCGACTGCTCTTCCATCAGACCGCAAAAGCCCCGCGCTGCGCGCGATAGTCGACTAACAGTCGACTCTACCGGCGAACGCCCCGCGCAGCAGCGTGGCGAAGTTGCGGATCAACGGCGTTACCCGTTCGCGATGCCAGGCCAGCTGCACCTCCGAATGCGCACCGGCATCGGCCAGCGCTACGAAGCGCGCCCCTTCCACGCGGATGTGATCGCACGAGGAGGGCAGGATGGCCGCACCCAGCCCGGCGGCGGCCAGGCTGATCAGCGTCGAGGCTTCGCCTGCCTCCTGCACGATGCGCGGCGTGAATCCGGCAGCCGCGCACAACGCGATCATGTGGTCATGGATGCCCGCGCCGGCACTGCGCCGGAACGCCACGAACGGCTCCTGCGCGAAGTCGCGCAGCGACAGCGTTCCCTGTTTCGAGAGCCGATGAAGGGCAGGGTGGTCTGCATGCACGATCAACGCCAGCGGATCAACAAACAGGCTGTGTGCCACCAGTTCCGGGGGCAGTGCGCGCTTGCGGATGATGCCCACGTCCAGTGAACCGTCGAGCAGCGCGTCGATCTGCTGCAGCGTGTTCATCTCGCTCAGCTGCAACCGTACCTGCGGATACTGCTGGCGGTAATGCAGGATCGAACGTGGAATCTGCGGCGACAGCGGCGTGGCCCGGGTCAGGCCGATATGCAGTTCACCCTGCTCACCGCGCTGCACACGCTGCACCTCGTCCACGGCCATTTCCACCTGCTGCACGATGGCGCGTGCACGTTCCTGCAGCAGTTCGCCCGCAGGCGTCAGCTGCACGCGGCGATGGCTTCGCACGAACAGGCGCGCACCTATCAGGTCTTCCAGCTGGCGGATCTGCTGGCTGAGCGGCGGCTGTGACATCCCCAACCGCTCGGCGGCCTGGCCGAAGTGCAGCGTATCGGCGACGGCAAGGAAGTAACGCAGGTGGCGCAGTTCGACGGACATGGCGCCAGTCTAGCCAGACCGGCACCGTGCCTGGCGTCTTCTTTGATCGTTTTTCCGCCAGTCGAGCATGGCTCGACTCTACAAAAGCCCATTTCGATCATTGTTTACGTGTCGACCAAGGTCGACACCCACCAACAGCGCTAGCGATCTGTCGAAGGCGGGGTGGGTCCGGTTGCGGGGGTGTCCGCGGCATGGATGCCGCGGCCAAGCCCCCATGGATGGGTTTACGGCGTCCCCCGCAACCGGACCCACCCCGCCATCTCACAGATAACCGGTTTTTGCTGTTGCTTCGGCTTCGGCAGGTGCAGGGCGCAGCCCTGCCGAACACCCCTTACCGTTCCGAATGCCCGCTCTGGTCGTAATCGCGCGGACTGAACAACTCCGGCTGGATCAGCTCGATGAATGCCCGCGCCTGCGCCGACAACGCTTTGCCGCGCCGCACGATCACCCCGTAACTGCGTTCCGGGAACCAGCGCTTCATCGACCGCGCCGCCAGCCGCTCGCGGTCGGCCTCGTTCAGGCACAGCGCCGGCACGATGGAAATGCCCATGCCCATCGCCACGTACTGCTTGATCACCTCCCAGCCGCCGACCTCCAGCGCCACCGTGTAGGCGATGCGGTGGCGCTGGAAGACCTGGTCGACCAGCCGGTAGGTGATCTGCCGCTTCGGCGGCAGCACCAGCGGGTAGCGCGCAATGTCGGCCAGCTCCAGCTCGCCGCCACTGGCCAGCGGATGATCGTGCGGCGCGATCAGCACCTGCTCGAAGCGGTAGGCCGGGGCGTAGCTGAGATCGGCCGGCACGTCGGTCATCGAGCCGATCGCCAGGTCGGCGGCATCCTCGCGCAGCAGGTCGGTGCCGTCGGCGCTGATCGCGTTGTGCAGGGTCAGGCGCACGTCCGGGTGATGCAGGCGGAAGCGCTCCACGATCTTCGGCAGCAGGTACAGGATGGTGGAACTGTTGGCGGCGATGTTCAGCTCGCCCGCGTCCAGGCCGCGCACCTTGTCGCGGAAGCGCGCCTCCAGCCCGTCCAGGTTCTCCACCAGTGGCTGTGCCATTTCGTACAGCAGCTGGCCCTCACGGCTGGGCACCAGGCGCCGCCCGCTGCGCTCGAACAGCGGCACGCCCAACTCCCGTTCCAGTGCCTGCAGCTGCAGGCTGATGGCCGGCTGGCTGACGAACAGTGCCTCAGCAGCCCGTGAGACCGAACCCAGGCGCACCGTCTGGCAGAACGCGCGCAGCGGCTTCAACCGGTCGGATTTGTAGGAAAAACGCGGACTTGGCGAGGGACGCGTGGTCATGGCGTCATAAGTATTAGCACAATTTATGTAGAACATTGCAAAAACTGTTTTGCCAAATACTCGGCCCCGGCCGCACCGTGGAGACGTTCCCCCACCGCTGGAGTCGCCTCATGTCCGCCGTCGCTTCCGCTGTTCCCACCCCTGCCAGCAAGGCTACCCCCGGCATCGCCCTGGCGACCCGCGTGGCCGGCCAGGACACCATGCTGCCGGCGCCGCTGCTGGCCCTGCTGGTGTCGCTGCACCGTGCGGTGGAACCGGGCCGGCAGGCACGGCTGCTGGCCCGCCGCGAGCGCCAGGCGTTCTTCGACCAGGGCGGCCTGCCGGATTTCCGCGAAGACACTGCCGCCATCCGCAGCGGCGACTGGACCGTTGCGCCGCTGCCGGCCGCGCTGCAGGACCGCCGCGTCGAGATCACCGGGCCGACCGACCCGAAGATGGTCATCAATGCGCTGAATTCCGGCGCCAAGGTGTTCATGGCCGACTTCGAGGATTCGACCTCGCCGACCTGGCGCAACCTGCTGGCCGGGCAGCAGTCGCTGGCGGCGGCGGTGCGCGGTGATCTGGAATACACCGCACCCAATGGCAAGCACTACCGCCTGCGCCCCTACGACGAGCAGGCGGTGCTGATCGTGCGCCCACGTGGCTGGCACCTGGACGAAAAGCACGTAGCCATCGACGGCCAGCCGCTGGCCGGTGGCCTGTTCGACGCGGCCGTCTTCGCCTTCCACAACGCCCGCACCCTGCAGGGCAAGGACCGCGGCCCGTACTTCTACCTGCCCAAGCTGCAGAGCATGGAAGAGGCTGCACTGTGGGAGACCGCGCTGTCGCACATCGAAGGCATGCTCGGCCTGCCGCACGGTCAGATCAAGGTGACCGTGCTGATCGAAACGCTGCCGGCGGTGTTCGAGATGGACGAGATCCTGCACGCGCTGCGTGACCGCATCGTCGGCCTGAACTGCGGGCGCTGGGATTACATCTTCTCCTACCTGAAGACCTTCCGCCACCACGCCGACCGCGTGCTGCCCGAGCGCGGCCAGGTGACCATGACCCAGCCGTTCCTGAAGGCCTATTCGGAGCTGCTGATCCAGACCTGCCATCGCCGCGGTGCGCATGCGATGGGTGGCATGGCCGCGCAGATCCCGATCAACAACGATGCCGTCGCCAATGAGCAGGCGATGGCCCGCGTGCGCGCCGACAAGCTGCGCGAGGTCACAGCCGGCCACGACGGCACCTGGGTCGCGCACCCGGCGCTGATCCCGGTGGCGATGGCAATCTTCGACGAACACATGCCCGGCCCGAACCAGCACAGCGTGCTGCGCCAGGACGTGCGCGTCGGTCGCGATGAGCTGATCGCAAGGCCGCCGGGCACCATCACCCGCGCCGGCTTCGAAGGCAACGTGGAAGTCTGCGTGCGCTACCTGGCGGCGTGGCTGGATGGCAACGGCTGCGTGCCGATCCACCACTTGATGGAGGACGCTGCCACCGCCGAGATCAGCCGCAGCCAGCTGTGGCAGTGGCTGCACACGCCGGGCCAGCAGCTGGACGATGGCACCGCGATCGACCTGGCCCTGCTCGACGCCACGCTGGCACAGCTGCCGGCGCGGCTGGGCGACACCGGCGCGCTGCCCGGTGGCGCACGCATCGGCGAAGCCATCGCGCTGCTGGCCGAACTGAGCCGCAGCAACGAACTGACCGATTTCCTGACCCTGCCGGCCTACGCGCGCATCGACTGACCGACCGCCCGCAATCCCGCCGTTTCCCTCCCCGCTGCACGCACGAACCGAACTGGAGAAAGACATGAGCAAGCTGCCCACTGCCGAACAGATCCAGCACGACTGGGACACCAACCCGCGCTGGGAAGGCATCCAGCGCAACTACAGCGCCGCCGACGTGGTGCGCCTGCGCGGCACCGTGCACATCGAGCATTCGCTGGCCCGCCTGGGCGCGGAGAAGCTGTGGGCGTCGCTGCATGAGCGCGAGTTCGTCAACGCGTTGGGTGCGCTGACCGGCAACCAGGCCATGCAGCAGGTCAAGGCCGGGCTGAAGGCGATTTACCTGTCCGGTTGGCAGGTGGCGGCCGACGCCAACCTGGCCGGCCAGATGTATCCGGACCAGTCGCTGTACCCGGCCGATTCGGTGCCGGCGGTGGTCAAGCGCATCAACAACACCCTGCTGCGCGCCGACCAGCTGCACCACGCCGAAGGCAAGGATGACATCGACTTCCTGCAGCCGATCGTGGCCGATGCCGAGGCCGGTTTCGGCGGCGTGCTCAACGCGTTCGAGCTGATGAAGGCGATGATCGAGGCCGGCGCCGCCGGCGTGCATTTCGAGGATCAGCTGGCCTCGGTGAAGAAGTGCGGCCACATGGGCGGCAAGGTGCTGGTGCCGACCCGCGAGGCGATCGAGAAGCTCAACGCCGCGCGCCTGGCCGCCGACGTGCTGGGCGTGCCGACCCTGCTGGTGGCGCGCACCGATGCCGAGGCGGCCGACCTGCTGACCAGCGACATCGACGGCAACGACAAGCCGTTCGCCACCGGTGAACGCACCGTGGAAGGCTTCTACAAGACGCGTAATGGCCTGGACCAGGCGATCAGCCGCGGCCTGGCCTACGCGCCCTATGCCGACCTGGTGTGGTGCGAGACCGGCAAGCCGGACCTGGAATTCGCGCGCAAGTTCGCCGAGGCGATCCATGCGAAGTTCCCGGGCAAGCTGCTGGCCTACAACTGCTCGCCCAGCTTCAACTGGAAGAAGAACCTGGACGACGCAACGATCGCGAAGTTCCAGCGCGAGCTGGGCAGCTACGGCTACAAGTTCCAGTTCATCACCCTGGCCGGCTTCCACGCGCTGAACTACGGCATGTTCAACCTGGCCCACGGCTATGCACGCCGCCAGATGAGCGCCTTTGTGGAATTGCAGGAGGCCGAGTTCGAAGCGGCCGAGCGTGGCTTCACCGCGGTCAAGCACCAGCGCGAGGTCGGCACCGGCTACTTCGATGCCGTGACCCAGGCGATCCAGCAGGGCCAGTCCTCGACCACCGCGTTGACCGGTTCGACCGAAGAAGAGCAGTTCCACGGCGGGCGTAGCGAGCGCGCCGCCTGATCGGTAGTGCCGGCCAGCGGCCGGCGCTACCGAAGCCTCGAAATACGATCAGGGTGGCCAGGGAAGGGCCAGACAACGCCGGCCGGTCGGGGGACCTGCCGGCGTTGTTGTATCGATGGAAACGCGATGAACGCAGGCAGCGTCAATCCGGCGCACCCCACAGACCGGCAACTTGGCCGAAACCCTGTGAAGGTGGCCATCAGATTGATCCGGAACGACTTTTCCCTCGACCGTGGCGGGCAGAACGGCCACCGCGCGCCTTCACATCGGGAAAGTGGACCACAAGGCTCAAAATGAGATAGGGCGCACATTTTAAAGCGGTGCTATGCTCCGCGGCTCACCAGGGGACGCTGGCGGCGGGTGCAGGGAATGACCGGCAGGGGTGCGGCCGAGAACAGTGATGTGACGTCAGGTATCGCCCGGGTGGCGATGGCCGAGATCGTGCATGCGCTGCTGTCCGATGCCGAAGTCGCATTGTTCGCCAGATTTGCCCGTCCATGCAAGCTTCATGCCGGACAGTGGCTGTTCCAGCGCGGGCATCGTGGCGAGCGCATGTATGTGATCCTGGAAGGCCAGATCGAACTGGACTTCGGCGAGGACCTGGTGATCAAGACGCTTGGCCAGCACGAGTTCTTCGGTGAACTGGGGCTGCTGGTGGGTGACCACCCGCGCAGCGCCAGTGCGCGCGCCCTGGTGGACTGCGAGGTGCTTGAGCTGGGGCCCGCCGACTTCCATCGCCTGGTCGAATCCGATCCGGGCCTGGTCGCCTACTTCCTGCGCCGCACGATCATGCGCGTGTTGACCAACGAACAGGCCCTGATCAGCCAGCTGCGCCGGCGCAACCATGACCTGGAAACCGCGCTGGACAACCTGTACATCACCACCCACCAGCTGACCCACACCCGCGAGCTGGTGCGTACCGATGAACTGACCGGGCTGCACAACCGCCGTGGCCTCACCCTGTACCTGCAGGAATGCCGCGCCGATGGCAGTGGGCTGCCGCAGGCGCTGCTGCTGATCGACTGCGACCGCTTCAAGCAGATCAACGACCGCCATGGCCACCAGGCCGGCGATCGCGTGCTGCAGAGCATGGGCAACATCCTGCGCTCGATGGCCGGCGAGCAGGACCTTGCCTGCCGCCTCGGCGGTGACGAGTTCTGCCTGATCCTGCGTCGTGGCAACCACGAGATCGTGCAGCACGCGGCCGAGTTCATCCTCAGCGCGGTACACGGTCTGCTGGAACGCAGCCACGGCACGCCGCACGTCAGCCTGGTCAGCATCGGCGCCAGCCTGCTGGCACCGGAGGCGGGCTGGAGCGAGTGGTACGCCAGCGCGGACCGTGCGCTGTACCAGGCCAAGCGTGATGGTGGCAACTGCCTGCGTTGGGCAGACGCAGTGGACTCACCCTAGATCGGGAGACAGAGGCGATGAATGGCGACAACGGAACGTCGGCGCCGCACAACCAGCAACTGCGCGCCCTGCTGTTCACCGACCTGTGTGACTCGCTGCTGCTGGTCGAACGCATCGGCGACGTCGCTGCCGCCGAACTGTTCCAGGAACACGACCGGCTGGTGCTGGCGCTGCAGCAGCGCTGGAACGGCCAGCTGATCGATCGCTCCGACGGGTTGTTCATGCTGTTCGAGCGCCCGATCGACGCGCTTGGCTTCGCATTGGATTACCAGCGTGGGCTGCAGCCGCTGGGGCAGAGACACGAGATCCATCTGCAGGCGCGGGCCGGTCTGCATGTTGGCGATGTGCTCACGTGGGAGAACAGCGCCGAGGCAGTGCGGGCTGGCGCCAAGGCGATTGAAGTCGAAGGCCTGGCCAAGCCGACGGCGGCGCGCCTGATGCAGTTGGCACGGCCGGGCCAGATCCTGCTTTCGGCGGTGGCCGAATCCATCATGCGTCGCTCCAGTGGGTCGCTGGGCGCGATGGCTGAAGGCCTGCAATGGCGATCGTTCGGGCGCTGGCGCTTCAAGGGTGTGAGCCAGCCTGCTGAAGTCTACGGCGTGCAGGCGGCGGGCATGCCCACGCCGGGGCGGCTGCGGCACACGGCCAAGGCCCGGCGTGATCTTCCGTTGTGGCGCCGTCCACTGGCGATGGCGGCGCAGGCCGCCGTACTGCTGGCCGCGGTGCTTGGCGTCTGGTTGCTGACCCGGCCACAGCCGGCCATCGCATTCGCTGAACGCGATTGGGTGGTGCTTGGCGGGCTGCACAACCTCACCGGCAACCGCTTGCTTGATGACGCCCTGGACCAGGCGTTCCGGATCAGTCTCGAGCAGTCCCGCTACGTCAATGTCGTCAGTGACGACCGCGTTGGCCGTACTCTTGAGATGATGCGGAAACCGCTGGATGGCGGCCTCCGCGAACGCGGCGATGCCGCCGCTGTGGCGGTGCGCACCGGCGCCCGCCTGGTGTTCGTGCCATCGGCTACCGATATCGGCGGCCGCACCCGCTTCAGCGTGGAGGTGGTCGAGCCGTCGACGCTGCGTACCCTGGCCGTGGTATCCGCCGATGCGAAGGCGGGTGCGGTACTGGCGGCGGTGGACGATGTTTCGCGCCAGCTGCGCGATCGCCTGGGCGAAGAGCCCGCATTGATCCAGCGCGACAGCCAATCCCTGCCCGAGGTGACCACGGGCAGCATGGATGCGCTGCGTGCGTTTGCCTTGGGCCAGAAGCGCTACAGCCGCGGAGATTTCAACGGCGCGATGGCGTTCTTCGAGCAGGCGATCCAGGTCGATCCTGAGTTCGCCCTGGCATGGCTGGGCCAAGCCCGCTGTCGCTTCGCCATGATGAACTACCACGATGCCAAGCGTCTGCTGGAAGAGGCCGACCGTCGATCAGGGCACCTTACGCCACGCGAGCGCCTGTATGTGCAGAACTGGGCGCTGCAGATCGGTGATCCGGATCGTGCCACCGATGGCTGGGCGCGCATGGCAGAGCTGTATCCGGATTACATGCCTGCAAGCTACAACGCCGGTCTGAATCTTTTCCACGAGAACCGCCTTGCCGAGGCCCTGGCGCTTTCCAGGCGTGTTGCACATAGCAGGGTCGAATTGCCTGAGATTGCACAGGACCAGTACGGCCGCGCCTTGCTGGCCAGCGAGCGCTACGCAGACGCTGACATCGCGTTCAGCCGTGCCGCCAGCAATGGCTGGGAGGGTGCATTGATGCGCCAGGCGACGGTGGCGGCAGCGCGTGCCGAGTTCGAGAAGGCCAATGCGCTGCTTGGACGGATCGATCCGAACAACTTCCATGCTGGTAATTTCGCTACCACGATTGCGCTTGACCAAGGCGATGTCGAGGGCGCCATCAAGCTCGCCGAACAGGGGAGGATGCTTGCCGCACGGCGCCAGGGCATGGATCGGTACAACTTCGACATGCCCCTGGCCGTCGCCTACATGATGGCCGGCAGAAAGTCGAAAGCCTTGATGGTGGCGCGCGCGTCCGCGACCGCGCCATTCGAAGAGCTGAGCGGCGAACCCGCGGTGGAGGTAGTGGATCGCCTGGTTGCAGCACACGCGGCAGCCTTGCTGGCACTGAGACTGGGCGATGCCGCACCGGCCAAGGCGGTCCAGGCCCGGATGAACGCGCTTCAGGATCTTCCTGACAGCAGCGTGTTGCGCCAGTACGTCACCCTGTTGGCCGGGCGGATGATGCAGCATGAGGGTCGGCCCCAGGCCGGGCTGGACCTGCTCGTACCGCTGCTGAAGAAGCAGCCACGCCTGCAGGTGCGGCTGGCAGTGCGTGACCTGGCGCTGGAGGCGGGCTTGAAGGATGTTGCCCATGAGCAGACGCGTTGGCTGCGTGATCGCCCCGGATTTGCCTATGCAGAAGCGCAATGCAGCTTCTGCCTGCAGGCACTTAACGTAGTGGATGTGCGCAGGCTCATGGCGGCGCCGGCAATCGAGGCTGCCGACACCATGGCCTCGATGCCTCAGCGCAGCGTGCGCGGCGAGCCGTAACCGTCCTCAAGCATCGGCACGGAGTAGCCGGTACCACTGGTCAGCATGGCGACGATCTGGTCTTCGGCCTGTGCGATGACGTCCTTCTCCGCCAGGCAGATGTTCTTGCAGCAATCCTGGACGAACTGCTGAAGGTCAGCCGGGTTGGATGGAACGTGTCCAGCCAGCAGTATCGCGGCGGCCGTGTCGGTGGCGAAGAGCTGGCGGAAGGTGTCATCGGTGGCGAGGCGCTGAACCAGCGTCCTGGCAACCGGCAGCGAGAGCGTCAACGTGGGCATTGTGTCCTGCATCCATGGAGTGTCGAGGGGCAGTGGTGATGTCGGCCTGGCAAACCGGTTCTTGAGAGGGTGGAGCGGAAGATGTAAAGGAATCGGGCCGCGGTTCGATAACGTGGATTCACGATGAAGGAAGGCTGATCCGATGGATGTCAGGCGCTGCGCGATCGTAGTGGTACAGCCCACCGAGCAGATCCGGTTTGAGCTTGAAGGCCTGCTGCGCGGTGGTGATGGCCTGGTGCGCACGCTTGCCTGGGAGGCACTCGCCCCTCACCTGGATGCGCCGGTGGTGCTGGACGCCACGGCACAGGCGCTGCTGGGAAGCCTGAGCCCAAGTGCATGGACCACGCTTGAGGCAGAGAAAGCCTGTTCACCTGCGATGGACCTGCTGATTGCCAGTCGCCTGGTGTTGACCCGCGGACAGGATGACGATGTTGCCGCTCGTGATGAGCGGCTGCGTGCAACGCACTGGCACCCTCTGGCTGCGGTCATGCATGCCTTCTCACGCTGGGAGGATGTTGACGCCGTTCGCAACATGCGTGAATCACAGATCGAAACAGCCTCGCAGATGCGCAGGACGTTGGGAGCGCCCCCACCGCACGCTGCCGCTGCCGCTGCCGAAGCAGGATTGGTACCACTGCCGCCTCAGCAGTCCAACGATTTCGACGCACTGCTGGCGCGGCGCGTCACCTGCCGGAACTTCGATGTCACCCGATCACTGCCACTGCCCCTGCTGAGCCAGATGCTGCAGCGGGCATTCGGCAGCAGCAGCTGCCAGCGAGAAGGCGATGATCTGGTGTTCCTGAAGAAGAACGTACCCTCAGGCGGCGGACTGCATCCTGTCGAAGCCTACGTGCTGGTGCGTAATGTCGAAGGACTTGCTGCCGGCATGTATCTCTATCGAGCGCAGGGCCACGGACTGCTGCCGATTGATTGCCCCGTGGCCATCGATGGCGACTTCGTGATGTCCATGGTCGGGCAGCAGCACTGGTTTGCGGATGCGCATGTGCTGGTGATCCTGGCCCCGCGTTTCAACAGGACGTACTGGAAGTATCGCCAGCATGGGAAAAGCTATCGGGTTGTCGCGATGGAGGCGGGACATCTATCGCAGACGCTGTATCTGGCGGCCACGGATGCCGGCCTGGGAGCATTCATTACTGCGGCGATCAACGAAAAGCCGATCGAACGAGCCTTGGGCCTGGACACGATCAATGAGGGGGTGCTCGCGGTCTGCGGTTTCGGATGGCGTGCATCACGGATGACGACCAGCGAGCTGGACCCGGCAGGCGTGATCTGGAACCTTGAAGACCGCGCGGGCTGACCCCGCGCGGCCTCTGCCACATCACGCCGCTTCGAAGTCCACCAGCACTGCGCCATCACCCACCTGGTCGCCTGCCTTGGCGCGGTAGCCCTTCACCGTTCCGTCGGCCGGTGCCTGCAGGGTGTGCTCCATCTTCATCGCTTCCAGTACCACCAGCGGGGTGCCGCGCTTGACCTCGGTGCCGGCCGCGACCAGCGTGGCGACGATCTTGCCCGGCATCGGCGCCAGCAGGCTGCCGGCATCGGCCACGGCGTGGTCCGATTCGCCCACCGGATCATGCAGGGTGAAGCGGTGCTGGCCGTCGGCGCCGAACAGGTACAGCTGGTCGCCTTCGCGCAGCAGCTGCAGTGACCAACGGCGCTCGCCCAGCTGCACGGTCAGATGCTGTGCATCGGCCGTGCCGATCACCTGCACCGGTGCTGCGTCGTCGCACTGCACGCGCCAGCCATCAGCCCGCGGCCACACCCTCAGCGTGTGCCGGCGCTCGCCCTGCTGCAGCGGCAGCACGCGCGGGGTGGATGCGCCGAGGCGCCAGCCGTCCTGTGCCTGCCATGGCGAATGCGGGTCGCGGGCATCGGTGATGGCTCCTGCGGTGCTGGTCACGGCGGCCACCGCTGCCAGCAGCCACAGTGCATGTTCGCTGTCGCCGACTACGCTCAACGCCGTCTGTTCGCGTTCGATCAGCGCGGTATCCAGCTTGGCGTGGGTGAACGAATCGGTGTTTACCAGCCGGCGCAGGAAGCCGGCATTGGTGGTCACGCCCACCACCTGGCAGTCGGCCAGTGCCTGGCTCATGCGGCGCAGCGCGGCAACGCGGTCCACGTCCCAGACGATCAGCTTGGCGATCATCGGGTCGTAGTACGGGGTGATGCTGTCGCCTTCCTCCACGCCGGTATCCACGCGCACGTTGGCCGACGGAGTCGGCAGGCGCAGGCGACGCAGGGTGCCGGTGGAGGGAAGGAAGCCACGATCGGCATCCTCGGCGTACAGCCGCGCTTCAATTGCGTGGCCGTGGATGGCCAGCTGTTCCTGGCGCAGCGGCAGCGGCTGGCCCGAAGCCACCCGCAGCTGCCACTCCACCAGGTCGGTGCCGGTGATGTACTCGGTGACCGGGTGCTCGACCTGCAGGCGGGTGTTCATTTCCATGAAGTAGAAATCGCCGTCCGGGCCGGCGATGAACTCCACGGTGCCCGCGCCCTCATAGCCCACCGCGCGCGCGGCATCGACCGCGGCCTTGCCCATCGCCGCACGACGCTCGGCGCTCATGCCCGGCGCCGGCGCTTCTTCCAGCACCTTCTGGTGGCGGCGCTGCACCGAGCAGTCGCGCTCGAACAGGTACACCGCATCACCGTGGGAATCGCCGAACACCTGGATCTCGATGTGGCGCGGACGCTCGACGTACTTCTCGACCAGCACATGGTCGTTGCCGAACGCCGAGGCCGCCTCGCGCTGGCAGCTGGCCAGCGCATCGACGAAGTCCTCGCTGCGCTCGACCTTGCGCATGCCCTTGCCGCCGCCGCCGGCGCTGGCCTTGATCAGTACCGGGTAACCGATGGCGTCGGCCTGTGCGCGCAGGAAGTCCGGCGCCTGCTGGTCGCCGTGGTAGCCCGGGGTGAGCGGTACGCCGGCCTGGGCCATCAGTGCCTTGGCCGCGCTCTTGTCACCCATCGCGCGGATGGCGCTGGCCGGTGGGCCGATGAAGGTGATGCCGGCGGCGGCGCAGGCGTCGGCGAAGTCGGCATTCTCGGAGAGGAAGCCGTAGCCGGGGTGGATGGCCTGCGCGCCGGTCGCGCGTGCGGCGTCGAGCAGGGCATCGCCGCGCAGGTAACTCTCGCGCGCGGCGGCCGGGCCGATGTGGATGGCTTCGTCGGCCAGCCGGACGTGACGCGCAGTGCGGTCGGCATCGGAATACACCGCCACGGTGGCGATGCCGAGGCGGCGGCAGGTGGCGATGACGCGGCAGGCGATCTCGCCGCGGTTGGCGATCAGGACTTTGGTGAACATGGCAACGGGCTTCATGGGAGCGTGCTCGGTCATGGCATGGGTTACATGCGGAACACGCCGAAGCGCGTCTGCTGTGGAGCGGCGTTGAGGCTGGCCGACAGCGCCAGGGCCAGTACGCGGCGGGTGTCGGCCGGATCGATCACGCCGTCGTCCCACAGGCGCGCGCTGGCGTAATACGGGTGGCCCTGCTGTTCGAACTGGTCGCGGATCGGCGCCTTGAACGCGTCTTCCTCCGCTGCCGGCCACTGCCCGCCCTTGGCTTCGATGCCATCGCGCTTGACCGTGGCCAGCACGCTGGCCGCCTGCTCGCCACCCATCACGCCGATGCGCGCGTTCGGCCACATCCACAGGAAGTTCGGCGAGTACGCGCGGCCGCACATGCCGTAGTTGCCGGCACCGAACGAACCGCCGATCACCACGGTGAACTTGGGCACCCTGGCGCAGGCCACCGCCATCACCAGCTTGGCACCGTCCTTGGCGATGCCGCCCTGTTCGTACTTGCGGCCGACCATGAAGCCGGTGATGTTCTGCAGGAACACCAGCGGGATGTTGCGCTGGGTGCACAGCTCGATGAAGTGCGCGCCCTTCAGTGCCGACTCGGAGAACAGGATGCCGTTGTTGGCGATGATGCCGATCGGGTAGCCGTTCAGATGGGCGAAGCCGGTGACCAGCGTGGCGCCGTAGCGCGGCTTGAACTCATCAAAACGCGAGCCATCGACCAGGCGCGCGATCACTTCGCGCACGTCGTAGGGCTTGCGCGTGTCGGCCGGGATCACCCCGTACAGGTCGTGCGCCGGCAGCAGCGGTTCTTCGGAAGGCTGTACCGCCATCGCCGGTTCCGGCTTGCGCCAGTTCAACTGGGCGATGATCGCGCGAACGCGTGCCAGTGCCTGCAGGTCGTTGTCGGCCATGTGGTCGGCCACGCCGGAAATGCGCGTATGCACGTCGGCGCCGCCCAGTTCCTCGGCGGTCACCACTTCGCCGGTGGCCGCCTTCACCAGCGGCGGGCCGCCGAGGAAGATCGTGCCCTGTTCGCGCACGATCACCGTTTCATCGCTCATGGCCGGCACGTAGGCGCCGCCGGCGGTGCAGCTGCCCATCACGCAGGCGATCTGCGGAATGCCCTGCGCCGACAGGTTGGCCTGGTTGTAGAAGATGCGGCCGAAGTGGTCGCGGTCGGGGAACACCTCGTCCTGCAGCGGCAGGAAGGCGCCACCGGAATCGACCAGGTAGATGCAGGGCAGGTGGTTCTGCTCGGCGATCTCCTGCGCGCGCAGGTGCTTCTTCACCGTCATCGGGTAATAGGTGCCGCCCTTGACCGTGGCGTCATTGGCCACGATCACGCACTCCACGCCGCTCACCCGGCCGATGCCGGCCACCACGCCCGCAGCGGGCACGGCGTCTTCATACATGCCATGCGCGGCCAGCGGCGCGATTTCGAGGAAGGCGCTGCCTGGGTCGAGCAGGGCGTCGATGCGGTCACGCACCAGCAGCTTGCCGCGTGCGGTGTGCTTGGCGCGTGCCGCTTCGTTGCCGCCCAGTGCGGTGCGGGCAAGCGTGGCGTGCAGGTCGTCGACCACGGCCTGCATGGCCGTGCGGTTGGCTTCAAACGTATCGCTGCCCGGTTGCAGCTGGCTGTTCAGGACGGTCATCGCGGTGGCCTTACAGGGTGCGCTGGAACAGTTCGCGGCCGATCAGCATGCGGCGGATCTCCGAGGTGCCGGCGCCGATTTCATACAGCTTGGCGTCGCGCCACAAACGGCCGGTCGGGTATTCGTTGATGTAGCCGTTGCCGCCCAGGATCTGGATTGCCTGGCCGGTCAGCCAGGTGGCCTTCTCGGCGGCGTACAGGATGGCACCGGCTGCGTCCTGGCGGGTGGTGCGGCCCTGGTCGCAGGCGCGCGCCACGGCATACACATAGGCGCGGCAGGCGCCGAGGCCCACGTACATGTCGGCGATCTTGGCCTGGATCAGCTGGAAGCTGCCGATCGCCTCACCGAACTGGTGACGCTCGTGCACGTAGGGCATCACCACGTCCATGGCCGCCGCCATCAGGCCCAGCGGGCCACCGGACAGCACCACCCGCTCGTAGTCCAGGCCGGACATCAGCACGCGCACGCCGCCACCGACCTGGCCCAGTACGTTTTCTTCCGGCACTTCGCAGTCCTGGAACACCAGCTCGCAGGTGGGCGAGGAACGCATGCCCAGCTTGTCCAGCTTCTGCGCGGTGGAGAAGCCCTTCATGCCCTTTTCGACCAGGAAGGCGGTGATGCCCTTGGCGCCGGCGTCCATGTCGGTCTTGGCATAGACCACCAGCACGTCGGCATCCGGGCCGTTGGTGATCCACATCTTGTTGCCGTTGAGCACGTAGCGGTCGCCGCGCTTGTCCGCGCGCAGCTTCATCGACACCACGTCCGAGCCGGCGCCCGGTTCGCTCATTGCCAGCGCGCCGACCTTGGCGCCGCTGCACAGGTCGGGCAGGAAGCGCTGCTTCTGTTCCTCGTTGCCGTTCTTGCGCAGCTGGTTCACGCACAGGTTGGAGTGCGCGCCATAGGACAGGCCGATGCCGCCGGAGGCGCGCGAGATTTCTTCCATCGCCACCACATGGGCCAGGTAACCCATGCCGGTGCCGCCGTATGCTTCCTCCACGGTGAGGCCGAGCAGGCCCTGTTCGCCCAGCTTGGGCCACAGGGCCAGCGGGAACTGGTTGCTGGCATCGGCTTCGGCGGCCAGCGGTGCGACCTCGGCGGCGGCAAAATGGGCCACGCTCTGGCGCAGCAGGTCGATGTCTTCGCCAAGATCGAAGTTCAGGGATGGCACGTGCATTGTGGTGGCTCCACGGCGGGATGGCAGGAAATGGACGCACCCGGCGGGGGAGCGGGCGGCGGTCTGCAGGACCGCTGCCCGCACGGGCGATTGGACCCCAGCGTAGCGGGGTTCGGGTAAGAAGTGAATACGAATTCAAAAATTGAAACTAGAATCAGAACATGGCCTATAAACGCTCTGCATTGATGGAAGAACGCCTGGCCGGGGCCCGTGAAAGGATCCTGCTGGCCACCCGCGAGCTGGTCGCCACCGGTGGCTGGCGCAACGCCCCGGTGACCGCCGTAGCGACCCAGGCCGGGGTGTCCACCGGCCTGATCTACCGCCACTTCCCGTCCAAGGCCGAGTTGTTCGTGGAGGTGCTCAACGCCGCCGTGGCCCATGAAGTGGCGATCATGGAGCGCATTGCCAGTGGTCCGGAGGCGGCCAGCGAGCGGCTGCGGCTGGCGATCACCGCCTTCGTCCGCCGCGCCCTGGCGGGGCCGGGGCTGGCCCATGCCTTCATCGTCGAGCCGGTCGACCCGGACGTGGAAGCCGAACGCATGCGCGGCCGTCGTGCCTTTGGGGATGTCTTCCTGCGCCTGGTGGAAGAGGGCGTGGCCGCCGGTGAACTGCCGGCGCAGGACGCGCACGCCACGGCCGCGTGCCTGGTCGGTGCCTTCACCGAAGCGATGGTCGGCCCGACCGCGCCCAGCCGCGAAGCGCACCGCGACGAAGGCGCACTGGTGGATGCGATCTGCAGCTTCTGCCTGCGCGCGATCGGCGCCTCCGCAAAACGGTAGCGCCGGGCCATGCCCGGCGGCTGTTGCCGCGCTTGCGTTGCCGGGGTCAGATCCCTTCTGCGTGGCAAAAGGGATCTGACCCCAGCCCCCCGGCATGTTGCGCCGCACCAGCAGTGACGCCTGTTGTCGCACGCAAAGCGCGTTCTATACTCGGTCCATCACGCAGTCGCTCAGCCGTGGTCCAACGACTATCAGCCAGGGGTAACGAAGAGTGCGGAATTACGATCTGGAGTTCCTGAAACGCTTCTCCATGGTGATCGCGCTGCTGGCGACCATCACCCTCGGCCTCATCCTCCTTGCCGCCTACATCCACACCCGGATTCCGCCCGAGGTGTCGCCGGCCGCGGCCAAGCGCACCGAACAGCGCATCTCGCCCACCGGCGCGGTCTATGCCGGCAGCACCGGCGCTGCCGCGCAGGCCGCCGCCAAGGCCGCCGCGCTGGCCAAGGCCGCGTCGCAGGTGGCCTACGGCGGCACCAAGGACGGCAAGGTCATCTTCGACAACCTGTGCACCGCCTGCCACACCACGGGTGTGGGCATGGCGCCGACGCTGGACCATTCGCACTGGGACAAGCGCATCGCACAGGGCAAGGACACCCTCTACAAGCACGCCATCGAGGGCTATACCGGCCCGGACGGCGGCATCATGCCACCCAAGGGTGGCAACCCGGCGCTGACCGAGGAGCAGATCCACGCCACCGTGGACTGGATGCTGGGCAACCTGAAATAGCCTCCGAACGGCGGAACGGCCAAACCGCTGGATGGCCGAACTGCTGAACCGCCGAACCGCCGAACGACCGAATCGCCTAACCGCCGGTAGAGTCGACTGTTAGTCGACTGCTCTTCCCAACGCTGCCGGAAAGCCCGCGCTGCGCGCGACAGTCGACTAACAGTCGACTCTACCGCCGGTCACGCCGGTCACGCCGGTCACCGCACCGGCTTTGCCCACCGAGGCCTGATCGCCCATATTCCCCCGCCCGCAAGCGGGGTTTCGCATTTCAGGGTTAGTCTGTGCGCCCTCTTCCCTGGAATCGCCCGTCGATGCGCCGCCGTTCCCTCGCCCTTGCCCTGTCCCTGCTGCTGCCGGCCAGCGCCTTCGCCCAGGCCCAGCCGCAGGCCGCACCGGTTACGACGCCCGCTGCCGCGCGCAGCAGCGCGACCGTGGTGCTGACCGCCGCGCCGACTGACTGGCGCGCGCTGGACGGCCAGCGTGTGCGCATCGCCGCGCCGCTCACCCTGGCCGGCACCGATGGCCTGGAGCGCTTCGGCCAGCTCACTGTCGCCTTCGATGGCCGCCTCTGGCAGCCCACCGAAGTGGCCGCGCCGGGTACTGCCGGCTACGAGCAGGTGATGGCCGACAACCTGCGCCGCCGCCTGGTGCTGGACGATGGCAGTGATGCCCGCGACCCGGCCAGCGTGCCGTACCTGCCGGGCAACCCGGTGCTGCGCGCCGGCATGCAGCTGCGCAACGTGGAAGGTGTCGTGCACGTGGACGCGCAGGGGCACCCGCGCTTGCAGGTCGAAGGTGTGCTGAAGCTGCCGGAGCTGAAGCGCCCGGCGGTGCCGACGGTGCCGGGCAGCCTGCACGTGGCGGCCTTCAACCTGGAGAACTTCTTCAACGGCGACGGCCAGGGCGGTGGCTTCCCGACCCTGCGCGGTGCGCGCACACTGGATGAACACAAGGCGCAGGTGGCCAAGCTGGTCACCACGGTCAACGCGCTGGGTGCCGACGTCGCCGCGCTGATGGAACTGGAAAACGATGGCTACGGCCCGCAGTCGGCCATCGCCGAACTGGTCGATGCGCTCAACCGGGACCGCGGCGCGCAGGGTGACTGGCGCTTCGTCGATGCCGGCAACGGCCCCGGCGACAATCCGATCCGGGTCGGCATCATCTACCGCAGCAACCGCCTGCAGCCGCAGGGAAAGCCGGCCACGCTGACCGGTGGCCCGTTCGTCGAGCACAGCCGCGTGCCGCTGGCGCAGGCCTTCCAGGGCAAGCAGGGCGCGCCGTTCGTGGTGGTGGCCAACCACTTCAAGTCGAAGGGCTGTCGCGAGGCCGCCGGTGCAGACGCCGACCACAATGACAACCAGGGCTGCTGGAATGCGACCCGCGTGACCTCCGCGCAGCAGCTGCACGCCTGGCTGCAGACGGATCCAACCGGCACCGGCGCCAAGGACGCCGTGCTGCTGGGTGATTTCAACGCCTATGCGATGGAAGACCCGATCCGCACCCTGCATGACCTGGGGTGGCAGGACGCGTTCAAGGTGGCCAAGGTCGAGCATCCCTACAGCTACGTCTACAACGGCTACACCGGCCGCCTCGACCATGCATTGCTGAGCCCGGGCATGGCCAAGCGCCTGCGCGGCGCCGCCGAATGGCACAGCAACGCCGACGAGCAGGACGCCAGCGGCTACCAGGGCCGCAATGTGCCGGGGCCGTGGCGCAGCTCCGACCACGACCCGCTGCTGCTGGGTTTCGATAAATAACGCCCAACGCAGGGGTCGGAGCCCATTCCAACGGAATGGGCTCCGACCCCGATGCACATGCTCACCCCCAGGCGATCAACCCGATCGCCAGCACCGCCAGCGCAAGACCCGCGCGGTTCCACTTCGTGGTTGCCTCGCCGAACGCGAACACGCCCACCAGTGCACCCAGCACCACCACGCCGATGTTCATGCCGGCGAACACGGTGGCTGGGCTCTCCGGCATCGACTGATGCGCGTGCACATAGAAAAGAATGTTGCCGCCATTGAGCAGGCCCAGCAGTGCACCCGCGCCGAGATTGCGCCAGGCCAGCCGGCTGCGGCCACTGACATGCCGCCACAGCTGCAGCGCCAGCATCAGTACGAAGGCCACGCTGAAGCTGGCCAGCACCGCCGCCATCGACGGCGTGCCCGACAGCGCCACCTGCTTGAGCAGCACGTCGACCACCGCGAACCCGGCCCAGACGCCCAGCAGCCAGCCCCAGCCACCGGGTGAGGACGACACCGCCGGTCCGCGCGGGCGCAGGCTGATCGCCACCATGGCGACCAGGCCCAGCGCCAGGCCGACCAACTTCCACGGCGTGGCGGTCTGGCCGAAGAACAGGAACGCGGCGGCCAATGACAGCAGCAGCGACAGCCGCTGCGCCACGTCGCTGCGGACGATGCCGGCCACCGCCACCGCGCGGCCCAGCACCAGGAAGATCGACGGCAGCACCACCGCCAGCGCCAGCAATGACAGCCACGGCGCATGCGGCGCGCGCAGTGCATCCAACGGCGGCTGCAGCACCGCGGCGGTGAGCGTTGCAGCGACCAGATAGTTCCAGGTGACCATCTGCGCGACATCCAGCTGGCGGCGTCCAGCCACCTTCAACAACACCGAAACCAGCACGCTGCAGATCACGGCCAAAGACAGGTAGAGCATGGGGCGGGCACAGGGCAGGGGCGGGGGACGGTATCATGGTGCCATGCACAAGCCCTTGTTCCCCGTTGCCCCCGGCGAAACCGCCTGCCTCGAACTGGACGGCCCGGCCGGCCCGCTGGAAGTGGTCGTCGACCTGCCCAAGGCCGATGTGCCGGTGCAGCCGATCGTGGCCATCATCTGCCACCCTTTGTCCACCGAAGGCGGCACCCTGCACAACAAGGTGGTCACCATGACCGCCACCACCCTGCGCGAGCTGGGCATCGCCACGGTGCGCTTCAACTTCCGCAGCGTCGGTGGTTCGGCCGGTGAGTTCGACCACGGCGTGGGCGAGCAGGATGACCTGAAGGCCGTGGCTGCCTGGGTGCAGAGCCAGCGCCCCGACGACCGCCTGTGGCTGGCCGGTTTCAGTTTCGGTTCGTTCGTTTCGCTGAAGGCCGCTGCCGCGCTGCAGCCCGAAGCGCTGATCTCGATCGCGCCGCCGGCCGGCCGCTGGGATTTCGATGGCATCGCACCGCCGGCGCGCTGGCTGGTGATCCAGGGCGAGCAGGACGAGATCGTCGACCCGCAGGCGGTCTATCAGTGGCTGGACACGCTGGATTTCCCGCATGAGCTGGTGCGCATGCCCGAGACCAGCCACTTCTTCCACCGCAAGCTGATCGACCTGCGTGGCGCGCTGACCCACGGCGTGAAGCATTGGCTGGGCGCGGCGGCATGAGTGCAACCGAGTTGACCCCGTCGCAGCGGTACGCGGAAGGGGTCGCCCGTGGCGACTGGCAGAACGACCCGGCCCAGCATGCGGCGCTGGCCGAGCTGGACCGCATCCACCTGGGCCTGCTGGACAGTGCCGAGGACGGCTGGCTGGACCGCCTGTCCTCGTTCTGGAAGAAGCCCGAGCCGGTAAAGGGGCTGTACTTCTGGGGTGGCGTCGGCCGCGGCAAGACCTTCCTGGTCGACCTGTTCTACGACGGCCTGCCGATCAAGCAGAAGTACCGCACCCACTTCCACCGCTTCATGCGCAGCGTCCATGAGCGCCTGCGCGAGCACCAGGGGCAGAGCGACCCGCTGGCGAAGATCGCCCAGGAATGGCGCAGCAACCTGCGCGTGCTGGTGCTGGACGAGTTCTTCGTTACCGACATCGGTGATGCCATGCTGCTGGCACGGCTGCTGGAGCGCCTGTTCGCCGAGGGCGTGACCCTGGTCACCACCTCCAACACGGCGGTGGAGAACCTGTACCTCAACGGGCTGCAGCGCGAGAGCTTCCTGCCGGCGATCGGCCTGCTGCAGCGGTTCTGCGTCGAGCTGTACGCCGAAGGCACCGAGGATTACCGGATGCGCGCGCTGACCCGCTCGCCGGTGTACCGCGCGCCGCTGGCCGCCGACAGCGACGACTGGCTGGCCACGCGCTGGAACGAACTGAGTGGTGGTCAGCCGGCCAAGCCCGGCAACATCGAGATCGAGGGCCGCAAGATCCCGGTCCGTGGCCGCGGCAAGAGCATTGCCTGGTTCGATTTCGCCGCGCTGTGCGAAGGTCCGCGCGGCCCGTCGGATTACATCGAGATCGCGCACGAGTTCAACACGGTGCTGCTCGGCGGCATTCCCGCCTTTGACCGCCTGAACGAAGATGCCGCGCGCCGCTTCGTCAACCTGATCGATGAGTTGTACGACCGCCACGTCAACCTGGTGTGCACCGCAAGCACCTCGCCGATCGAGCTGTACACCGGCCAGCGCCTGCAGGGTGCGTTCGAGCGCACCGCCTCGCGCCTGATCGAGATGCAGAGCGCCGAGTACCTGGGTACCCCGCACCGGGCGTGAGGGTCGTGCCGTTTGTAGAGCCGAGCCCACGCTCGGCTGCTTTTGCATGATGTGCCGAAAAGCAGCCGAGCGTGGGCTCGGCTCTACAACAGCGCCGCGTGGTTATCGGGAGGGCGCCAAGGCGTCGTCACGCGGCCGCTCCTCCGGCCCGGCCGACACATGCAGCCCCGAACCGCTGCCATGCTCTACCCGCACGCTGTCGCCGCGCTCCAGCAGCCGCAGCGGCTGTCCCTGGTAGCGCAGCTCCAGCGCGTCGTGGGCATCCGCCAGCGACTGCACCAGCGGGCATAGCGCCATGGCCCTGGCTTCCAGCTGCTGGCTGCGCGCTTCCATGCGGCGGTCGACCTCGGCATCGAGGCGGTCGGCGCGGCGCTCCATGGCGCCGGCGCGGCCGGTGAATACCTGCCACAGCACGCTGCGGGTCGTCGACGTGGCCATTGTCTCGGCCATCTGCTCGATGTGCGCGTCGAAGCCATCGCCGAAAGTGTCCTGCTCCCAGTAGCCGCGGCCGAGGCTGGCCTCGATCCAGTCCTGCATCTCGCCACGCATCGCCCGCATCTGGCGGTTGCGGGACTTGCCGGTGATGGCTTCGAAGGCGGCGTCCAGCGCATCGAAGGTGACCCCGGAGACTTCATGGGCGAGCGCGGTGGCGGCGGGCATCAGCTGGCGGGCGCCGGCCTCCATCTGCCGCAGGCGGGCAGCGTCGGCGGCGCTGACCGGCACCATCGTGCCGTCCAGGCTCAGCTCGCCGTCGTGGAACACCACTTCATGCGGCGCCTGCGGGCCATGCCGCAGCCAGATGCCACCGCTGTCCACCAGCACGTCGTAGTCGGTGTGGATGCCGCACTGGTCCGAACGCAGGCCCGGCCCCTCGGCGGCCAGCGCGGGAGCGGTGAACAGAGCGGGCAGCAGTGCCAGCAGGGGCAGTCGCAGGTGCATCGGATCATCCTTCTCCGCAGGCGAGGGGCCAGCATCGGCTGCCCGCGCGCGGGCGTCACCGGCCGGAAGTCACCCGTCCACCGCATTCCCACCGGCTGCCCACCACCTATCCACAGGGTTGTCCCTAGCCAGCTTCATCACTGTCATGTGAAGCTGTCATTGTTCCGTTTCCGCGGTGTGTTGTGCCACCGCAGTGACGCCTTTCGGGCTTGACTGCGCAGCCCGTTCCGGCAGGTCTGAAGCGTCTGATCAGGGCGCCGATGGCACGATCCTTGCGGCGCAAGGGATTGCCGAATTTCACTACATTTGGCGTTGACGGACCCCATTACCCCCACTATCTTGTGGCCGTCGGTCGCAGCAACCCCAAGTCTGGGGGTTGGCAGCAGCACCCATCCGCGATCGTCAACGGCAGTGGCAGGCGCAGGGTCTCATTCCCTGCGACGCCGTCCTGCCATCCTGGGCCGTCATGTCCCGGGATGCGTCACCCCGATGCATCGAGCACCCCCAATCACGCCAAGAGGACATACGCCGTGAGCACCGAATCCAGCGCCACCATCGAGAAGGAAAGCGAGTTCCTGTTGACGTCGCCGCCGACGGCCAACGCGATGAGTGTGACCAAGCGCAACGGGACCACCGAACTGGTGGACCTGAACAAGATCGTGCGCGCGGTGCAGCGTTCCTCTGAAGGCCTGCACGCCGTCGATCCGATGCGCGTGGCCACCCGCACCATTTCCGGCCTGTACAACGGCGCCACCACCCGCGAGCTGGACGAACTGTCCATCCGCACCGCCGCCCTGCTGATCGGTGAAGAGCCCGAGTACGGCCGCCTTGCTGCGCGCCTGCTGGCCAACTACATCGCCAAGGAAGTCTCGGGCCAGGAAATCTACGCTTTCTCGCAGTCGGTCAGCCGTGGCCATGAAGTCGGCCTGATCAACGACCGCCTGCTGAACTTCGTGCAGACCAACGCGCGCAAGCTCAACGATGCCATCGACATCTCGCTGGACCTGAACTTCGATTACTTCGGCCTGCGTACCCTGTACGACCGTTACCTGCTGCGCCACCCGCACACCCGCAAGGTGATCGAGACCCCGCAGCAGTTCTTCCTGCGCATCGCCAGCGCGCTGAGCGAGGACGTGTCCGAGACCCTGGCGCTGTACAAGCGCATGGGCAACCTGGACTACCTGCCGTCCAGCCCGACCCTGTTCAACTCCGGTACCACCCACGAGCAGCTGTCCTCGTGCTTCCTGCTGGATTCGCCGCAGGACTCGCTGGAGTCGATCTATTCCAAGTACGGCGACATCGCCCAGCTGTCGAAGTTCTCCGGCGGCATCGGCGTCAGCTACACCCGCGTGCGTTCGCGTGGTTCGCTCATCAAGTCGACCAACGGCCACTCCAACGGCATCGTGCCGTGGCTGAAGACCATGGATTCGTCCGTGGCCGCGGTGAACCAGGGCGGCAAGCGCAAGGGCGCGGCCTGCGTCTACCTGGAAACCTGGCACGCCGACATCGAGGACTTCCTCGAACTGCGTGACAACACCGGTGACGAAGCCCGCCGTGCGCACAACCTGAACCTGGCCAACTGGGTGCCGGACCTGTTCATGAAGCGCGTCGAAGCCGACCAGGAATGGTCGCTGTTCGATCCGCGCGTGGTGCCGGAGTTCACCGACCTGTTCGGCGAAGCCTTCGAAGCCGCCTACCTGCAGGCCGAAGCGCAGGGCAAGGCCAACCGCACGATCTCTGCCCGCAAGCTGTACGCCCGCATGATGCGTACGCTGGCCGAGACCGGCAACGGCTGGATGACCTTCAAGGACAAGTGCAACCGCGCCAGCAACCAGACCCTGCGTCCGGGCAACGTGATCCACCTGTCCAACCTGTGCACCGAAATCCTGGAAGTCACTTCCAACGATGAAACCGCGGTGTGCAACCTGGGTTCGATCAACCTGGGCAACCACTTCGACGAGCACAACGAGTTCGACTTCGAGAAGCTGGCCGAGACCGTGCGCCTGGCCGTGCGCCAGCTCGACCGCGTCATCGACCTGAACTTCTACCCGATCGAAACCGCGCGCCGTGCCAACCTGCGCTGGCGTCCGGTCGGCCTGGGCTGCATGGGCCTGCAGGACGTGTTCTTCCGCAAGCGCCTGCCGTTCGACAGCGCCGAAGCCCGCGCGCTGTCGAAGAAGATTGCCGAAGCGATCTACTTCCACGCGCTGGAAACCTCCTGCGAGCTGGCCCAGGAACGCGGCAAGCACCCGTCGTTCAACGACACCCGTGCCGCCAGCGGCGAACTGCAGTTCGACGCCTGGAACGTGGTGCCGGAAGACACCGCGCGCTGGGATGCCCTGCGTGAGCGCATCAAGGAACACGGCCTGCGCAACTCGCTGATGATCGCGATCGCACCGACCGCGACCATCGCCTCGATCGCCGGCTGCTACGAGTGCGTCGAGCCGCAGGTGTCCAACCTGTTCAAGCGCGAGACCCTGTCCGGTGACTTCCTGCAGGTCAACCGCTACCTGGTGAACGAGCTGAAGAAGCTGGGCCTGTGGACCGCCGACATGCGCGACGCCATCAAGCTGGCCGAAGGTTCCATCGCCGGCGTGGCGCAGATTCCGGAAACGCTGCGCGAGGTCTACCGCACCGCGTGGGAACTGCCGATGCGTTCGCTGATCGACATGGCCGCCGAGCGTGGCGCCTTCATCGATCAGTCGGCCTCGCTCAACCTGTTCATGGAAAGCCCGAACATCGGCGCGATGTCCTCCATGTACATGTACGCCTGGAAGCAGGGCATCAAGACCACCTACTACCTGCGTTCGCGCCCGGCCACCAAGATCGCCAAGACCACGGTGAGTGCCGCCGCACCGGCCAAGGTGTTCAGCCCGGACGAAGCCATCGCCTGCTCGCTGGAAAACCCGGAAGCCTGCGAGGCCTGCCAGTAAGACGCGGCGTGCCGGCCTTGCCGGCACCTCGCACCTGTAGAGCCGAGCCATGCTCGGCTGCCGCACGGAAACACCCAGGTAGCGCCGGGCCATGCCCGGCGTTTTGACCCGAGAAGACAAGGAAACACCCATGGCCGACAAGCCCAAGCAGATGCTGCTCGATCCCGGTTTTGAACTGACCCTGCGCCCGATGCGCTACCCGCAGTTCTATGACATGTACCGGAACGCGATCAAGAACACCTGGACGGTGGAAGAGATCAACTTCCAGATCGACATCACCGACCTGCACAGCAAGATGTCGCCGGGTGAGCGCCACCTGATCCACCGCCTGGTCGCGTTCTTCGCCACCGGCGACTCGATCGTGTCCAACAACCTGGTGCTGAACCTGTACCAGCACCTCAATGCGCCGGAAGCGCGCATGTACCTGTCGCGCCAGCTGTATGAAGAAGCGCTGCACGTGCAGTTCTACCTCACCCTGCTCGACAACTACCTGCCGGATCCGGAAGAGCGCGCCAAGGCGTTCTCGGCGGTGGAGAACATCGACTCGATCAAGAAGAAGGCCGATTTCTGCTTCAAGTGGATCGACTCGATCCAGAGCCTGACCCGCATCGAGACCCGCGAACAGCGCCGCCAGTTCCTGCTCAACCAGATCTGCTTCGCTGCCTGCATCGAAGGCCTGTTCTTCTTCGCTGCGTTCGCCTACGTGTACTACTTCCGTTCGCGCGGCCTGCTGCCGGGCCTGGCCTCGGGCACCAACTGGGTGTTCCGCGACGAGAGCGCGCACATGGAGTTCGCGTTCGAGTCGGTGCGCGTGGTGCGTGAGGAAGAGCCGGACCTGTTCGACGATGAAATGAAGCAGCAGGTCTACGACATGCTGGCCGAAGCCATCGAATGCGAAGTGCAGTTCGCCGAGGACGTGCTGTCCGGCGGCGTGGCCGGCATCTCGACCCGCGACATGCGCCAGTACCTGCAGCACTGCGCCGACCAGCACTTCGCCAAGCTGGGCATGGAAAAGAAGTACAACGTGCGCAACCCGCTGCCGTTCATGGAGCTGCAGGACGTGCAGGAACTGACCAACTTCTTCGAACGCCGCGTCTCGGCCTACCAGGTGGGCGTGCAGGGCGAAGTGGCCTTCGACATGAACTTCTGATCGAACCGGTCAGGCCTGCCGCAACGAAGAACCCCGGCCAATGCCGGGGTTCTTCGTTTCTGTAGAGTCGAGCCATGCTCGATTGATCTTCGCGAACAGCAGTGGAGCATGGCTCCACTCTACAAAGGGCGGCTACCGCCGCCCTTCCACCGCCATGCGCACCGCCAGCCCGGCCAGTACCGTGCCCATCAGCCAGCGCTGCACCGCCTGCCAGGTCGGGCGCGCAGCCAGGAAGCCGGCGATGCTGCCTGCAGTCAGCGCGATCATACCGTTCACGCTGACGCTGACCAGGATCTGGGTGGAGCCCAGCACGATCGACTGCATCAGCACGCTGCCTTCGCCGTCCGGGTGCAGGAACTGCGGCAGCAGCGACAGGTACATCACGGCCACCTTCGGGTTCAGCAGATTGGTCAGAAAGCCCATCGTGAACAGCTTGCGCGGGCTGTCCTGCGGCAGGTCGCGCACCGCGAACGGCGAACGGCCACCCGGCTTGAGCGCCTGCCAGGCCAGGTACAGCAGGTACAGCGCGCCGCCGATGCGCAGCGCGTCGTAGGCGAACGGTACCGTCATCAGCAGGGCGGTGATGCCCAGCGCCGCGCACAGCATGTAGAACACGAAGCCCAGCGCCACCCCGCCCAGCGAGATCAGTCCCGCCATCGGCCCCTGGCAGATCGAGCGCGAGATGACGTAGATCATGTTCGGCCCGGGCGTGATCACCATGGCCAGCGAGACCAGTGCAAAGGCCAGAAGGTCGGAAGTGGCGGGCATGGGTGGTCCTGGCGGTGGTCGTGGCGCAGTGTAGCGCCTGCCATGGACGCGGCCTGCGCAGGCACCACTGCCAGGTGGCCATTGCACATTCGTTCCGATGGCCGTCACGCCGGTCGCATAAAATCACGGGACCCCACACACCGAAGCCGCTCCCATGACCCCGATTCCCGAGACCGTGCCGCCCACCGAAGTGCGCATGGCCGAAATCGTCTTCCCCAACCACACCAACCACCTCGGCACCCTGTTCGGTGGCCAGGCGCTGGCGTGGATGGACAAGGCCGCCTTCCTGGCCGCCGCCCGCTACTCACGCCGCACCGTGGTGACCGCGCGCAGCGACCAGGTCGACTTCAAGCTGCCGATCCGCATCGGCCAGATGGTCGAGACCATCGGCCGCATCGTCGAAGTCGGCCGCAGCTCGATGAAGGTCGAGGTGGAGCTGGTCGCCGAGGACCTGCACAGCGGCGAGCGCAAGCTGTGTACCCGCGGCCACTTCGTGATGATCGCGCTGGACGAGGAAGGCCACCCGATCGCGGTGCCGCCCCTGCCGGCGGCCTGACCCGGCCAACTGACCAGCGCTTGCGGGGGCGCCCACGCGCCCCCATCTGGCTCCCATGACCCCGCCGCTGACCGACTTCATCGACCGCGCCCAGCGCCTGTTCGTGCTGACCGGCGCCGGCTGCAGCACTGCCTCGGGCATTCCCGACTACCGCGATGCCGACGGCCAGTGGAAACGCACGCCGCCGGTGACCTACCAGGCCTTCATGGGCGAGGCGGCCACCCGCCAGCGTTACTGGGCGCGCAGCCTGCTGGGTTGGCCGCGCTTCGGCCTGGCCCGGCCCAACGGCACCCACCAGGCCCTGGCCGCCCTGGAAGCGCGCGGCACGCTGCAGGTGCTGCTGACCCAGAACGTGGATGGCCTGCACCAGCGCGCCGGCAGCCACAACGTGATCGACCTGCATGGCCGCCTGGACCAGGTGCGCTGCATGGGCTGCGAACGCCGCAGCGGCCGCGAGGACTTCCAGCAGCGCCTGCTGGACGCCAACCCGGGCTGGGACGCGCTGGAGGCCGGCATCGCCCCGGATGGCGATGCCGATCTGGAGACCGATTTCTCCAGCTTCGTGGTGCCCGATTGCCCGTCCTGCGGCGGCCTGCTGAAACCGGACGTGGTGTTCTTCGGCGAAAACGTGCCCCGTGAACGCGTGGCGGCGGTGCATGACCACCTGCAACAGGCTGATGCCGTGCTGGTGGTGGGCTCGTCGCTGATGGTCTATTCCGGCTTCCGCTTCGTGCAGGCGGCCGCGAAGGCAGGGTTGCCGGTGGCGGCGCTGAATCGTGGCCGTACCCGTGCCGACGACCTGCTGCAGTTCAAGGACGAGCGGGACTGCGCCGAGGCGTTGGCCGGTTGGGTGGCGGGCTGAGCCGAGCGCGGGCTCGGCTCTGCAAGGGGGTGTTGGTTTCTGTAGAGCCGAGCCCACGCTCGGCTTCAGCAGGCCGCGCGAAACAGCGATCCATCCAGACGGTTGATTCGCAGGCCGTGCGGCGGTGCAATACGCACCCCTTCGTCGTCCATCACCGTCTTGAGCCAGTTGTTTTCGCCGATTTCGTTCGGCCCCCTGACCCTGTCCAACCGCATCGTCATCGCGCCGATGTGCCAGTACTCCGCCGAGGACGGCCGCGCCAGCGACTGGCACGCCATGCACCTGGGCAACCTGGCGCAGTCCGGTGCCGGCCTGCTGATCCTGGAAGCCACCGCCGTCGAACCGCGCGGCCGCATCAGCTGGGCCGACCTGGGCCTGTGGGACGATGGCACTGAAGCCGCGCTGGCACAGGTGCTGGCCAGCGTCCGCCGCTGGTCGCCGATGCCGTTGGGCATCCAGCTCGGCCACGCCGGCCGCAAGGCCTCGGTGAACCGGCCTTGGGACGGCGGCGGCCAGCTGCCGGCCGACGATACCCGTGGCTGGACTACGGTGGCGCCGTCGCCGCTGCCGTTCCATGCCGCCGATCCAGCGCCGCAGGAACTTGGCGAGACCGGCATCGCCGACGTCATCGCCGCCTTCGCCGCCAGCGCGGTGCGTGCCGAGCGCCTGGGCTTCGAACTGATCGAGCTGCACGCCGCGCACGGTTACCTGCTGCATCAGTTCCTGTCGCCGTTGAGCAACCGCCGCACCGATGGTTACGGTGGCTCGCTGCCCAACCGCCTGCGCCTGCTGGTGGAAGTGTTCGACGCCGTGCGTGCGGCGGTATCGGACAAGGTCGCTGTGGGCGTGCGCATCTCCGCCAGCGACTGGGTCGATGGCGGCTGGGATCTGGTGCAGAGCGAGGCGCTGGCGCAGGTGATGGACGCGCGCGGCTGCGATTTCCTGCATGTCTCCAGCGGCGGCCTGGACGAGCGCCAGAAGATCACCGTCGGCCCGGGTTACCAGGTGCCGTTCGCGGCGGCGATCAAGGCCAAGGTGCGCATGCCGGTCATCGCGGTGGGCATGATCACCGAACCGGAACAGGCCGAATCGATCCTGCGCCATCGCCACGCCGATGCCGTGGCCCTGGCGCGCGGCATCCTCTACGACCCGCGTTGGCCGTGGCATGCCGCAGCTGCACTGCGCGAGAGCGTGGTACCGGCGCCGCAGTACCTGCGCTGCGAGCCGCGCGACGCGCGTGGCGTGTTCAAGGCACGCTGAGGCTCACACCCGCCAGGCGGGCGCCATGCCGGCCTGCAGGTGTTCGAACAGCGCGCGGATCTTGGCGGTGAAGTCGCGGCGGTCACTGACGCAGAAGTAGACCTCCATCGGTTCCGGGCGCCACGCGGTATCGGCGCCGAACACCGCCTGCAGGCGGCCATCGCGCAGGTAGGGCTCGGCCACGAACGCAGCCAATCGAGTGATGCCGGCACCGGCCGCCGCCAGCGTCGCCAGCGCATCGATGTCATCGCAGACCATGCTTGGTGGCAGCGCGGCGTCCACGCGCTGGCCGTCCTTCAGCAGGCCCCAGCGCAATGGCCGGCCATCGGTGGGGAAGCGGTGCAGCAGACCACGATGGCTGCCCAGGTCGGAGGGTTGCCGCGGGGTGCCGTGCGCCTTCAGATAGGCCGGCGAGGCGCAGAACACGAACGGTACGCGCGCCAGCTGCCGTGCGACCACGCCGTCCTCCAGCTGTGCGCCGATGCGGATGCTGGCATCCACCGCTTCCGGCCCATGCTGCACGGCGCGGTCGGTCAGGCGCAGCTCCAGCTGCAGTTGTGGATAGCGCTGCTGCAGTGAAGGCAGCAACGGTGCCAGCACATGACGACCGAACGCGCTGCTGCTGGCAATGCGCAGCGGCCCGGCCGGTTCGATGTCGCCGGCGGTGACCATGGCCTGCGCACGCGCCAGGTCGGCTTCGATGTGGCGCACCTGCGCCAGGTACAGCGCGCCGGCCTCGCTGAGAGCCAGCTGCCGCGTGCTTCGGTTCAGCAACCGCACGCCCAGATGGGCCTCCAGCCGGTTGATGTTCTGGCCGACAGCGGTGGCGCTGATGCCAAGGATGCGGGCCGCGGCGGCAATGCTGCCGGTCTCTGCGGTGCGGGTGAAGCTGCGGATCAGTTGCAACAGGTTCATGACCAACCAGCTTGCCACGGGTACACCCAAGTATCGCTTGGGACTGAACCAAGCTGTTCGGTTGCATCGGTGACCATCGATCCGGCGGACGCGGCGCTGCCCTACACTCGGGGGATGCGCCCCGATTCCATTCTTACCCTGTCCTGTCCCGACCGTACCGGCATCGTCTACCGCGTGTCCGGCCTGCTGTTCGACCACGGCTGCAACATCCTCGACGCCCAGCAGTTCGGTGACGAGGAAAGCGGCCGCTTCTTCCTGCGCGTGCACTTCGACCGCGATGCCGGGCTGCCGCTGGAGACCGTGCACACGAGCATGGCCGCGCTCGCCGAAGGCTTCGGCATGGACTGGCAGCTGCACGATGGCCGCCGCCGCGCACGCCTGCTGGTGCTGGTCAGCAAGCAGGGCCACTGCCTCAACGATCTGCTGTTCCGCGCCCACAGTGGCCAGCTGAAGGTGGACATCGCGGCAGTGGCGTCCAACCACGCCGACTTCGCGCCGCTGGCCGCGTCCTACCAGGTGCCGTTCCACCACCTGCCGGTGACCGCCGAAACGCGCGCGGTGCAGGAACAGCAGATCATCGATCTCGTCGAGCACGAGCGCATCGACCTGGTGGTGCTGGCGCGCTACATGCAGATCCTGTCGCCCACGCTGTGCCGCGCACTGGCCGGCCGTGCGATCAACATCCACCACAGCTTCCTGCCCAGCTTCAAGGGCGCGCAGCCGTATCACCAGGCGCACGCGCGCGGGGTCAAGATCATCGGTGCCACCGCGCACTACGTCACCGAGGATCTGGACGAAGGCCCGATCATCGAACAGGACGTGGCCCGCGTGGACCACGCGATGGCACCGCGCGAGCTGGTGCGGCTGGGCAGCGATACCGAATCGCTGGTACTGGCACGCGCGGTTCGCCGCCATGTGGAGCACCGCATCCTGCTCAACGGGCATCGCACCGTCGTATTCCGGTAGGGGCCTTTCTGTAGAGCCGAGCCATGCTCGGCTGCACTTCGGCCCAAGGCCGTGAATCTGACGGATGAGCCGAGCATGGCTCGGCTCTACAGGGCAACTCAGATGATCGCGATCCCTGCTTTGCCCAGCGCCTCGCGCACCATCGCATCGTTGGCGTCGGTCACCGGTCGGGTCAGCTCCCACAGGAACTTCACCCGGAAGCCGGACTTCACCGCGTCCTGCGCGCTCCACAGCACGCAGTAGTCGCGGGCCAGGCCGCACATGTGCACTTCGCGGATGCGGCGCTCGTGCAGCCAGCCGGCCAGGCCGGTCGCCGGGCGCTCGCCATCGGGACCGTGGTTCTCGCGGAAGGCGCTGTACGAGTCCACCTGTTGGCGCGTGCCCTTGCGCAGGATCAGATCAGCCACAGTCCAGTCCACGCCCGGATGCAGCGCGGCGCCGTCGCTGCCCTGCACGCAATGGTCGGGCCACAGGGTCTGTGGCTGTGCGTGCAGCAGGATGGTCTCAAACGGACGCTTGCCGGGGTGCTGGCTGGCAAATGAGGCGTGATCGGCGGGGTGCCAGTCCTGGGTGGCCACCACCGTGCGATAGCGGCGCTGCGCCAGCAGCCCTGCAATGGGTGCCACCAGGGCATCGCCCTGGTCGCAGGCCAGCGCGCCACCGGGCATGAAGTCCGGCTGCAGGTCGATCACCAGCAGGGCGACGTCGGCGGGCAGGGCGGTCATGGCAGATCCACTACAACGCAAAGGGGCGACCAGCGTGGCCGCCCCGGCGGCACAGGTCAATCGCCCTGCGGCGTCCCAGCGTCCTGCCCGTAGTACAGCAGGCCGATCTTGATCCGTTCGCGGCCGTTCTCGCGGCGATGGCGGTTGGCATCGCGCAGCGAATACACGCAGCCGCAGTACTCCTGCTGGTAGAACTGCTCGCGCTTGCTGATCTCGATCATGCGGCTGGCACCGCCGCCCTTGCGCCAGTTGTAGTCCCAGTACTGCAGGCCTTCATAGCGCGACGCGGCACGGATGCCGCAGTCGTTGATCTGCGCCATGTTCTTCCAGCGCGAGATGCCCAGCGAAGAACTGATGGTGTCGTAACCGTGTTCGTGCGCGTACAGGGCGGTGCGCTCGAAACGCATGTCGAAGCACATCGTGCAGCGGATGCCGCGCTCGGGTTCGTTCTCCATGCCGCGCGCACGGCTGAACCAGTTGTCGGTGTCGTAGTCGCAGTCGATGAACGGAATGCCGTGCTTCTCGGCGAAGCGGATGTTCTCCTGCTTGCGCAGCTCGTATTCCTTCACCGGGTGGATGTTGGGGTTGTAGAAGAAGATCGCGTAGTCGATCCCGGAGGCGGTGATCGCCTCCATCACTTCGCCGGAGCAGGGTGCGCAGCACGAATGCAGCAGCAGGCGCTTGCCGTCGGCGGGCAGGGTCAGGGCGGGGCGTTGGAACTCGGTCATCGTCGGGTGCGTCAGGGCGTGGAAGTGGGCTGGCCGGATACCGTGAACAGGACGCGCGCGGCCACACCGCCTGCGCGCGCAGGACGACGACGGCCCCGGCACCCTCCCCGCGGAGAGTCCAGGTCGAATCAGGGGACGGTCGTGTCCCCCGGCCGGGGCCGGTATTCGGGCTGATGGACACGGGCCGCAGCCCACCTACTCCCTGCCGCTTCCCAGGCGTGAGCCCAGTGCTGTTGGCAGGATTCGTTTCCATTCACCGCTGCGGGGCAGCTCCGGAATGGGCGCGTGAGGCGCCTTCACCGGATTCCCGTTTAAATCCCTCCCCGCGCGTGAACGCCTGGAGGGATACCTTCGGCGCGCCCACGGTGGACGGGTTGCTGGCCAGGGTCAAGGGGGCAGAGCCCGTTGCGCTGCAACGGGATCCGACCCCGGGCGGGACGTACCTTCAACGTCCCACCGCAGCCCGCGCGCGGATGTCGTCCAGCCGCTGGTCGTGCAGCAGGTGCCCGTTCTCCCACACGGTCACCATCGCGTCCTCGAAGCCGACCGGCAGGGTGTCGTCGCCGTTGGCCGGCAGTGGCACCGTATGCAGGCTGCCGTCACCCAGGCGGCGCAGCAGGCGCATGCGGCCACGCTTGCTGGTCTTGCCGGCATCGGTGACCGGATCCTTGTATACATCGACCCACTCACCGTCGACCCGTGCCGCCGAGCATTTCAGCGCGAACTTCTGCGTGTCGCGGTCCAGTCGCTGCAGCAGGGCGCCGCCCATGCCGAAGGCTATGTTGTCGGCGGCGTAGCCATCGTAGGTGATGCGTTGCAGGATGGCGCGGATCATATCCGGGTTGATGCCATCGCCCTGGATCACCCGCACGTGGTTGAGCACGCGATAGCCCTTGCCGTTGATCACGTGGCCGAACGCTTCATCCAGCCGGCGCAGACTTTCGGCCACCACCTCCACCGGGTCGCCCGAGTCGGGACGGATGACCAGGGTGGCGCCCGAGGCGATCACTGCATCGCGCAGGGTGGTACCCCAGTGCTCGCTGATCGCGCGGTAGATGTCATAGCTGTCCGACACGACCGCCACGATCGCACCGGGCTTGCCGAACTGGCGCAGCATGTTGCGGTAGGCGTCCACTTCACGCTCGCGGCCCCAGCTGGTGATGGTGCTGTGCTCGGCGGCGGGAATCGAATAGCCGGCCATCGGCGCGTGATAGTGCGCGCGGGCCAGGCACAGGGCCGATACGGTATCGGTGCCGAGGAAGTTGACCAGGTGCGCGGCACCGCCCAGCGCGGCCGATTCCAGGCTCGATACACCGCGCGCGCCGAAGTCGTGCAGCTTGAACGGCAGCTGCCCCTGCGGATCGTCGCTGGTCTGCTGCAGGAACGCGGCAATCGTCTGCCGTGCGTGCCAGCTGATGGTGGCCACGGTGACCGGATACCACACCCGCAGCAGCAGCGTTTCCAGGTACGACGGCACCCAGAACGCGGCCGGATCGGTCGACTCGATCGTCATCAGTGCCTGGTGGGTGGGCACCACGCTGCCCTCGGGCACGGCACGGATGCGTACCGGCAGGTGGCCGCCAAGCCGGTCGACGATATCGCGCCAGCCGGTCTCGTTGAACGGTTCGCCATGCGCGGCGAACACCGCAGCAGCGTCGTCGATGTCGGCGTGGGTGACCGGCCGTGCCAGTGCGTCCTTGAGGATCGCCTGCAGGCCGAAGAACACCGTGCGATCGTGCAGGCCGCCACGCGATTCGACGTAGAAGAACGTGGCATCGGTACCCGGGGGGTACTGCAGCCAGTGGCTGGCCTTGTAGCTGTCGGTGTTGAGGAGAAGATTATCGAGGTAGTGCATGACGGAAGCTCCTTCGCGTCGGGTGGCACCGGCGGTCTATCCGCCAGTGGGGAGGCCGGGCCTGTCAGCCGCGGCCGAGGAAATACTCCAGGATGTGCAGGTGGTCTTCGAACAGCTGCGGGCCCATGTCCAGGGCTTCACTTACCGGTACCCAGCGCGCCTTGTCGGCGTCATCGCCGCCGCGCACCGGCGGCAGCTCGCCGGCGGGGAATTCGAAGTGGAAACCGTGGGTGATGGTGCGGCCGCGCTGGCTGCGGTCGGGGTGGTCGAAGACCTGCTGGCCCTTCAGTGACCCCTTCAGCACCGGCAGCGGGATCTTCAGCCGGGTTTCCTCGCGCAGTTCGCGCAGGCAGCTGTCGAGCAGGCTCTGTTCCTGGCCGACGAAACCGCCGGGCAATGCCCACAGCCCCTTGCCGGGTTCCGAGCGGCGGCGCACCAGCAGCACGTGGCCCGAATGCACCACCACCGCATCGGTGGTGACGAAGGTCGGCGCGTAGGGCGCATCCTTCCAGGCGGCCTTGTACTGCTCGATGAAGCGGTACTCGGCCACCAGCTGGGCATAGGCCGGCGCGCTCTTGCGGAACGCTTCGAGCATGTCGAAGACCGGCGCCGGCACATTGCCACGCAGCATCAGCAATGCACCGTGGAAGTCCACGTCGCCGGCCTCGAACAGGTAACGCCGCAGTTCGGTGGCCGACAGCGTGGCGGTGTGCTGCACGTCCACCAGCGGCCACTGCGGGAACTCGCGCAGGTAGTAGCTGGACGCATCCTTGTCCATGCCGATCAGGCCGACTCTGGCATCGGCCGCGGCGCCGTCGTTGCGCAGGGCCTCGGCCACCTGGCGCTGCACGTTGGCGATCCACTGGGCTTCGTTGTACAGGTGGTCACGCAGCGGGCGGATCAGCAGGCGGTCGCCATGGCCGTCGAGGGCGGCTTGGATCATCACGGCACGTTCGGCCACGGTCCAGGGATTGCGGAGGCTGCGGGGGGTATCGGCAGAGCCGACCAGGAAGATCAGCTTGCGGGCCCGGCTCAGGGCCAGGCGCGCAACGGCGGCGTGGCCGTTGTGAAAGGGCTCGAAACGCCCGATGAAGACGAGATAGTCGAATTCCATGAGAATCCCTCATGTCGTTGTGGCAGCCGCAGGTCTGTCCCTTGGCTTGCTGCAGATGCTACGCCGATGGCGGGGCGGGTCAAGCCTGCAGGCATGCCATCGGCTGAACGCCGCAGATTCCTGCTCGGACTGCGGTGGTGTTCTCAGGCCCTGAGAAGCCTCTGCGCCATACTGGCACCCACGCGGCGGACGGCATGCTCGGGGGCAAGACAGTGGCAGACAAGTACTGCGATCTGGTCATGAAAGGCGGCATCACCAGCGGCATCGTGTACCCCAATGCGGTACTGGCGCTGGCGCGCGAGTATCGATTCAAGAGCATCGGCGGCACTTCGGCCGGCGCCATCGCTGCGGCGGTGGCGGCTGCGGCGGCCTGCGGTGATCGCCGCCAGCAGGCCGGTGAGCACTTGCCCGGCGATGCCGGCTATGGTGGGTTGTCGGCGGTATCGGCGCAGCTGTCGCGGCGCGGCTTTATCTACAGCCTGTTCCAGCCGGCGCGCGGCGCACGCGCGGCCTATCGGCTGCTGGTGGTGCTGACCGGCAATGCCAGCCTGCCGCACAAATTGCTGTGCCTGGCCGTTGCCGTGTTCGAGATCGCACCGCTGGAAGTGCTGGTGTCGCTGGCGCTGTTGCTCGGCCTGGGCTGGTGGGGCGGTGGTTGGAGCGGCGTGGCGGCCACGCTGCTGCCGTCGCTGCTGTGTGCGTATGGTGCGGGTGTGGCCGGTGCCGCGCTGCGTGTGGCACGCGTGGCGCGACGCAATCTGCTGGGCCTATGCAGTGGACTCGGCCGCGATGCACGCACGCCGGCACTGACCGAGTGGCTGCACGAATGCCTGCAGCAGTTGTCCGGCAAGCCGCTGGATGCACCGCTCACCTTCGCCGACCTGCACGACGCGCCGCGCTATGCCGGCGAGCCGGACAGCCCGCATGCGATCAGCCTGCAGATGATCACCACCTGCGTGTCGCACAACGAGCCGCGTACGCTGCCGCTGGGCGGCGCGCAGTTCTGGTTCCTGCGCGAGGAATTCGAGCAGCTGTTCCCGGCCAGCGTGGTGCAGTGGCTGGTGAAGCAGGCTGGCCCGCCGCTGGAGGTGGAGGGGCGCCAGTATTATCACCTGCCGCCGGGCCCGCAGCTGCCGGTGCTGGTGGCCACGCGCATGAGCCTGAGCTTCCCGCTGCTGATCAGCGCCGTGCCGCTGCACGAACCTTCGCGCCGCGAGCGTCGCTGCGATCCGACTGCGCCAGCGGCCGACCCCGAGCACAACGTGGCCGACAGCATGGAAGGGCTGACCAGTGCCGGGCAGGCCTGCGGCCCGGTGATCACCGCGTTCCGCATCTGCTGGTTCTCCGATGGCGGCATCAGCAGCAACTTCCCGATTCATCTGTTCGATGCCGCGTTGCCGCGCTGGCCGACCTTCGCCATCAATCTGGTCTACCCGCAGCACGCCGAAGAGGTGAACCAGGGCAGCAGTGGCCGCCAGGCGCTGGAACACGCCGTGTTCCTGCCCACCGAAAACCGGCATGGCTGGCAGCGCACCTACCAGTCGATCGCCACGCCGTTGGCGGCTGCGGAACTGGGGCGTTTTCTGTTCGCGGTGGTGGCAACCATGCAGAACTGGCGTGATCTGCTGCAGGCGCGCGCGCCGGGCTACCGCGACCGCATCGTGCACGTCAGCCTGCAGGGCGACGAAGGCGGCATGAACCTGGACATGCCACAGGAGGTGCTCACCCGCATCGCCGACAAGGGCAGCCTGGCCGGTGCGCGCTTCTGTTCGTTCTCGTTCGAGAACCACTACTGGATCCGCTGGCGCAACCTGGCCTCGGCCTACCAGCGCTACACGCTGGAAGTGGCGCGTACCGACGACCCGGCGCAGCAGGTGCTGGCCTACCGCGCGGCCTATTCGATGGTCGCCCGGGGTGAACCGGCACCGCCGTCGTACAAGCTGGGCTCGGACGACAAGCGTCGCGGCTCGCAGCAGCTGTGGGCGCAGATGGTCGAGCAGGGCCGCACCTGGGAAGACCTTGGCCCGGACCTGACCGACGGCGCACCACGCCCGCTGCCGCAGATGAAGGTGACGCCGATCTACTGACCGGGTAGCAGATCCACGCCATGCGTGGATGGAACCCCGTTGAAGTCGAGCATTTCGAACATTCATCGAAGAGCATCCACGCGTGGCGTGGATCAAGCGTGTCGACCAAGGTCGACACCTACCCACAGCAGCAAAGGATGCCGTTTTGACAGCTCGCGGAGATCTGTCGAAGGCGGGGTGGGTCCGGTGGCGGGGGTGTCCGCGGCATGGATGCCGCGGCCAAGCCCCCAAGGACGGGTCTACGGCGTCCCCCGCCACCGGACCCACCCCGCCATCCCACGGAAAGCCCGCTGTTGCTTTTGCTGTTGCCTTGGATTGAAGCAGGTGCAGGGCGCAGCCCTGCCGAACCAACCCTACCGCCCCGGCAACTGCGCGAACGCACGCTGCATGCAGTCCTCGCGCGGGCACACCCGGCAGCCCGGCCCGATCGACACCGAATTGCCCGGGCTCTGCACGTCCAGCCCCAGCGAGTACACCAGCCGTTCGGCATGCTGAAGATCGCAGCCCAGTGCCACCGCAAACGTCTTGCGTGGCTGCCCATGCCCGACCGGCCCGCTGCTGACCTGCCGTGCCAGCCAGAAATGTCGGCGGCCATCGGGCATGCGCGCAGTCTGGGTGAGGATGCGCCCGGGCTGGTTGAACGCCTCGTAGACGATCCACAGCGGGCACGAGCCGCCCACCTGCGAGAAGTGGAAGTCGGTGGCCGAGTGGCGCTTGGACACATTGCCGGCGCGGTCCACGCGGATGAAGAAGAACGGCAGGCCAGGCGCGCTGCGCCGCGCCAGCGTGCTCAGCCGGTGGCAGACCGCTTCGAAGCCGACGCCGAACTGGTGCGCCAGCAGTTCGATGTCGTAGCTGCTGGCCTCGGCGGCGCGCAGGAAGCGCAGGTACGGCATCACCAGCGCACCGGCGAAGTAGTTTGAAAGACCGATACGCGCCTGCGCGATGCGCGCGTCATCGCTGAAACCGGCACGCGCCACCACCGCATCGATCTGTGGCAGGTAGCCGTGCAGGGCCAGTTCGGCGGCCATCTGGAACGCCTGCTGGCCCGGCTCCAGGTAGTCCGGCAGCCACAGCCGGCGGGTACCGGCGTCGTACTGGCGCTTCTCGCGCCCGGCCTGCAGCGCGGCCACTTCCACCAGCACCCCGTGGCGATCGGCCAGCAGCTGGCGCAGGCGCGGCGCCACGTGCCCGGGCGACAACCCCCACTCGGCGAACAGGCGCTCGGCCAGTTCGTCCAGCTCGGGGATGTGGTTGTGCATGCGGTTGAAGAACTCGCGCACCTGGTCACCGGCAGGCAGGGTGCTGCCGGCACCCGGCTCGCCCAGCTGGAATTCCAGGGCGGCGGCATGTTCGCGCAGGGCCAGGTGGCGGCGGTGCAGGTCCAGCAGGGCGCGGCTGACCTGCGGCAGGTTGCCGGCCAGTGCGCGCAGTTCGGTCGCGCTCACCTCCGCCAGGCCCAGGTCGCGCAAGGTCTCGCCCAGCGCCTCCTGCAGTGCGGCGGGCTCATCTTCGTCGAACAACGAGGAAACGTCGCCCAGCACCTCACCCAGCTTTTTCTGCACCGCCGGCGTCAGCGGGCGCTTGTTGCGCTCGATCTGGTTCAGGTAACTGGCCGACAGCCCCAGCGCCCGCGCCAGATCAGCCTGGCTGTAGCCACGCTGCTCGCGCAGCCGCAGCAGGCGCAGGCCAAGTTGTCGTTGGGTGGCTGAATAATTCACAGAATTAACATGAATCGTCTGGCGTGTTGGCCAGATTAAGCGGATTCAGCCCGGAAATCGAGGTGGGTGCTGTGAATAATGCCAAGCATCTTTCGAGCCCGTGGGATTGTCGTCATGACTGTTGCAGCGCCCCGTATCCGCATGCTGATCGATGGCCAGTTCATCGAATCGGCCACCTCCCACTGGCAGGACGTGATCAATCCGGCCACCCAGGACGTGCTGGCCAAGGTGCCGTTCGCCACCACCGGCGAAGTGGACGCCGCCGTCGCCGCCGCCAAGGAAGCCTTCAAGACCTGGCGCAAGACCCCGATCGGCACCCGCGCGCGCATCTTCCTGAAGTACCAGCAGCTGATCCGCGAGAACATGAGCGAGCTGGCCCACATCCTCACCGCCGAGCAGGGCAAGACCCTGCCGGACGCCGAAGGCGATGTGTTCCGCGGCCTGGAAGTGGTCGAGCATGCCGCTGCCATCGGCAACCTGCAGCTGGGCGAGCTGGCCAACAACGTGGCCAATGGCGTGGATACCTACACGATCATGCAGCCGCTGGGCGTGTGCGCCGGCATCACCCCGTTCAACTTCCCGGCGATGATCCCGCTGTGGATGTTCCCGATGGCGATCGCCACCGGCAACACCTTCATCCTCAAGCCGTCCGAACAGGATCCGATGGTCACCATGCGCCTGGTTGAACTGGCGCTGGAAGCCGGCATTCCGAAGGGCGTGCTGAACGTCGTCCACGGTGGCGAGGAAGTGGTCAACGCGATCTGCGATCACCCGGACATCAAGGCCGTGTCGTTCGTCGGTTCCACCCGCGTCGGCACCCACGTCTACAACCGCGCCTCGCTGGCCGGCAAGCGCGTGCAGTGCATGATGGGCGCCAAGAACCACGCCGTGGTGCTGCCGGACGCCAACAAGGAACAGACCCTCAACGCGATGGTCGGCGCCGCATTCGGTGCCGCTGGCCAGCGTTGCATGGCCGCCTCCACCCTGGTGCTGGTCGGTGAAGCACGCAACTGGGTGCAGGACCTGGTGGCCAAGGCCAAGACCCTGAAGGTCAGCGGCGGCACCGTCGCCGGTACCGATGTCGGCCCGGTCATTTCCTGCAGCGCCCGCGAGCGCGTGGAAGGCCTGATCGCCTCGGGCGTGGAGCAGGGCGCCCAGCTGGTGCTCGATGGCCGCAAGCCGCAGGTCGATGGCTTCGAGAAGGGCAACTTCGTCGGCCCGACCATCTTTGCCGGTGTCACCACCGACATGCGCATCTACCAGGAAGAAATCTTCGGGCCGGTGCTGGTCATCCTCGAAGCAGAGACGCTGGAAGACGCCATCGCGATGGTCAACAGCAACCCGAACGGCAACGGCACCGCGCTGTTCACCCAGTCCGGCGCGGCCGCCCGCAAGTTCCAGGAAGACATCGACGTCGGCCAGGTCGGCATCAACGTGCCCATCCCGGTGCCGGTGCCGCTGTTCTCGTTCACCGGTTCGCGCGCCTCCAAGCTGGGCGACCTGGGCCCGTACGGCAAGCAGGTGGTGCTGTTCTACACCCAGACCAAGACGGTCACCGCGCGCTGGTTCGATGACGAGACGCTCAGCCACGGCGTCAACACCACGATCAGCCTGAAGTAACGGCAGGAGCAGCCATGAGCCACTCGATGACGACGGAACTGGAAGAAGCGCAGCAGGCGTACCGCGAGGCCGCGCGCGACTTCGCACAGGCCGAACTGGCACCGCACGCCGCGCGATGGGATGCGGAGGGCATCTTTCCGCGCGAGGCGATCGCCAAGGCCGGTGAACTGGGCTTCTGCGGTCTGTACATGGACCCGGAAGTGGGCGGCAGCGGCCTGAGCCGACTGGACGCCGCCGTCGTCATCGAGGAGCTCGCCAACGTCGATCCGTCGACCGCGGCCTACATCAGCATCCACAACATGGCCTCGTGGATGGTGTCCAAGTGGGGCCAGCCGGCACTGCGCGATGCGTGGGGCACCGACCTGTCCTCGGGCATCAAGCTGGCCTCGTACTGCCTGACCGAGCCGGGTGCCGGTTCCGATGCGGCCTCGCTGAAGACCACGGCGGTGCGCGATGGTGATCACTTCGTGCTGAACGGCTCCAAGGCCTTCATTTCCGGCGCTGGTGCCACCGAGCTGCTGGTGGTGATGGCGCGTACCGGCGGTGTCGGTGCAGGTGGCGTCAGCGCCATTGCAGTGCCGTCGGACCTGCCGGGCATCAGCTTCGGCCGCAAGGAAGAGAAGATGGGCTGGAACAGCCAGCCCACCCGTGGCATCACCTTCGAAAACGTCCGCGTGCCGGTCAGCCACCTTCTGGGAGAGGAAGGTGGCGGCTTCAAGCTGGCGATGAAGGGGCTGGACGGCGGCCGCATCAACATCGCCGCCTGCTCGCTGGGTGCCGCGCAGGGCGCGCTGGATGCCGCACGCCGCTATATGGGCGAGCGCCGCCAGTTCGGCAAGGCGCTGGCCGAGTTCCAGGCGCTGCAGTTCAAGCTGGCCGACATGGTCACCCAGCTGGTGGCCGCCCGGCAGATGGTGCACACCGCCGCGCGCAAGCTCGATGCCGGTGCCAGCGATGCCAATGTCTGGTGCGCGATGGCCAAGCGCTTCGCCACCGATGCCGGTTTCAACGTCTGCAACGAAGCGCTGCAGATCCATGGTGGCTACGGCTACATCCGCGAATACCCGATCGAGCGCCTGCTGCGTGACTGTCGCGTGCACCAGATCCTGGAAGGCACCAACGAGATCATGCGGGTGATCGTTGCCCGTCACCTGCTCAACACCGAAGAGGAACTGCGATGAAGGATTGGCGTACCCAGGAGCACGTGGGCCTGAAGGTCGAGGCCGACGGCCACACCGCCGTGGTCACCCTGCACAACCCGCCGGCGCACACCTGGACCGTGCACAGCCTGTCAGCGCTGCGCGACCTGGTCGGCGCGCTCAACGCAGACCGCGACATCTACGCGCTGGTGATCACCGGCGACGGTGAGAAATTCTTCTCCGCCGGTGCCGACCTCAACCAGTTCGCCTCCGGTGACAAGGCCGCTGCACGTGAAGCCGCGCGCCGTTTCGGTGAAGCCTTCGAAGCGCTGTCCGGTTTCCGTGGTGTGTCGATCGCCGCGATCAACGGCTACGCCATGGGCGGTGGCCTGGAATGCGCGCTGGCCTGCGACCTGCGCATCATCGAAGACCACGCCCAGGTCGCGCTGCCGGAGGCCACCGTCGGCCTGTTGCCGTGCGCCGGTGGCACCCAGAACCTGCCGCGCCTGGTGGGCGAGGGATGGGCCAAGCGCATGATCCTGCTGGGCGAGCGCATCAACGCCGAGACCGCACTGCGCATTGGCTTGGCCGAAGAAAAGGTTGGCAAGGGCGAATCCAAGGCACTGGCGCTGGAATGGGCGAAGAAGGCCGGCAAGCAGAGCCCGACCAGCATCGCCGCCTGCAAGACCCTGGTGCAGTCCACCCGCACCGGCACCCACGCCTCGGCGCTGGTGGCCGAGCGCGAAGCCTTCGTCGACCTGTTCGACACCGCCGACCAGGTCGAGGGCGTGACTGCCTTCCTGGAAAAGCGCACCGCGCAGTGGAAGAACGCATGAGCACCGACACCGCTGCCGACGACGCACCGGTGCTGTTCGAAGAGCGCGTGGCCGGCAACGGCACCCGCATCGGCATCGCCACGCTCAACGCGCCGCGTACGCTCAATGGTTTCTCGCTGCCGATGGCGCACCTGCTGCTGAAGCAGTTGAACGCCTGGGCCGACGACGGCGGCATCGCCATGGTGGTGCTGCAGGGTGCTGGCGAAAAGGCGTTCTGCGCCGGCGGCGACCTGCACAGCCTGTACCAGAGCATGGTCGCCTTCCGCGAGGCCGGCCGCAGCGACATCCGCGAGAACGACTACGCGGCCGAGTTCTTCGACGTCGAATACCGCGTCGATTACCTCATCCACACCTACGCCAAGCCGATCCTGTGCTGGGGCCACGGCATCGTGATGGGCGGCGGCATCGGCCTGATGTCCGGCGCCAGCCATCGCGTGGTCAGCGAGCGCTCCAAGCTGGCCTTCCCGGAAATCACCGTCGGCCTGTTCCCCGATGTCGGTGGCAGCTGGCTGCTGCCGCGCGTGCCCGGCAAGGGCGGCCTGTTCCTGGCCCTGACCGGCGCCCTGCTCAACCCGGGTGATGCCATCTATGCCGGCCTGGCCGATGTGCACGTGGCTGAAGAACGCCGCAGCGCGGTGTTCGATGCGCTGCTGCAGGTGGCCTGGTCGGGCGATGCCGCACACAACCACGAACGCCTCAGCCATCTGCTGCAGTCCCACGCCAGCGATGCCGCCACCGGTCCGCTGCTGGCCAATGCCGCGCAGGTCGACGGGCTGTGCGAGGGCGATGACCTTGCCGCCATCATCGATCGCATCAGTGGCCTGCAGACCGACGATGCCTGGCTGCAGGCGGCACAGAAGACCCTCGCTGCTGGCGCGCCGGGCTCGGCGCGGCTGGCCTTTGAACTGCAGCGCCGCAGCGCCGGCCAGGATCTGGCCAGTGTCTATCGTCTGGAGTACATCACCGCGCTGCATTGCGCCGCCCACGGCGATTTCGCCGAAGGCATCCGCGCGCTGCTGATCGACAAGGACCGCAACCCGCAGTGGAACCCGGCCAGCCTGGCCGAGGCCGACACCGCGTGGGCCGATACGTTCTTCGCTTCGCCCTGGGCCGATGCCGCGCATCCGCTGGCCGACCTGGGCACCCCCGTCGCTGAAAGGAGCCTGGCATGAGCCGCATTGCATTCATTGGGTTGGGCAACATGGGTGGCCCGATGGCCGCCAATCTGGTCAAGAACGGCCACACCGTGCGCGTGTTCGATCTGGTCCCGGCCGCAGTGCAGGCCGCCGTCGACGCCGGTGCCAGCGCGGCCGCGTCGGCACGCGAAACCCTGGCCGATGCCGAAGTGGTGATCTCGATGCTGCCGGCCAGCCGCCACGTCGAAGGCGTGTACCTGGGCGACGACGGCATTCTCGCCGCGATTCCCGCCGGTGCACTGGTCATCGACTGCAGCACCATCGCCCCGGCCAGCGCACGCAAGGTTTCTGAAGCCGCCGCCGCGCGCGGCCTGCAGATGATCGACGCGCCGGTGTCCGGCGGTACCGCCGGTGCCCAGGCCGGCACATTGACCTTCATCGTCGGTGGTGAAGAGGACGCGCTGGAACGCGCGCGCCCGGTGCTGCAGGCGATGGGCAAGAACATCTTCCACGTGGGCGCCAGCGGCGCCGGTCAGGTCGCCAAGCTGTGCAACAACATGGCACTGGGCGTGATCATGGCGGTGACCGGTGAAGCCATTGCGCTCGGCGTGGCGCACGGGCTGGACCCGAAGGTGCTGTCGCAGATGATGGCGGTCAGCACGGGCCGCAGCTGGGCCACCGAAGTGTGCAACCCGTGGCCGGGCGTGCTGGAGAATGCGCCGGCCTCGCGCGGCTACAGCGGCGGTTTCGGCAGTGACCTGATGCTGAAGGACATGGGTCTGGCGGTGGAAGCGGCGATGAGTGTCGGCGCCTCGATTCCGCTGGGCGAAGTGGCCCGCAACCTGTACTCGATGAACCACCAGGCCGGCCGCGGCAAGCTGGATTTCTCCAGCGTCGTGCAGCTCATCACGAGCGAGAAGTAACCGGTCTGCGGCGCGCCTTTCCTCCGTATGGATGGCGCCCCCCGGATTCTGTAGAGCCGAGCCCATGCTCGGCTGCTTTTCCGCCGGATGTCTCAGCGTCGGACGGATCAGCAGAGCATGGGCTCGGCGCTACGCAAGCGAATGCGTCCCCGGTCGCGTGCCGGGGCCCATCCGAGGTGGGATGGGCGGACGCCCGGTTTCGACCGGCATCCGCCCATTTTTTTTTGGGGTCGGATCCCTTTCGCAACGCGAAAAGGCTCTGACCCCTGAGATCCTGTGCTGGGGTCAGAGCCCTTTGCCGTTGGCAAAGGGATCCGACCCCGGCCGACCCCGCGTTGCATCAGGCAACGATCAACGTCACGTCGATGTTGCCGCGGGTGGCATTGGAGTACGGGCAGACGATGTGCGCCTTCTGCACCAGTTCTTCCACCTGCTCGCGCGGCACGCCCGGCACGTTGATGGTCAGCTCGGCTTCGATGCCGAAGCCGGTCGGGATCTGGCCGATGCCGACCTTGCCGGTGACGGTGGTGTCGGCCGGCAGCGCGACCTTGGCCTGGCCGGCCACGAACTTCAGCGCGCCCAGGAAGCAGGCCGAGTAGCCCGCGGCGAACAGCTGCTCCGGGTTGGTGCCCGGGCCGCCGGCGCCGCCCAGCTCGCGCGGGGTCGACAGCTGGATGTCCAGCACGTTGTCGGAGGACACGGAACGGCCTTCACGGCCGCCGGTGGAGGTGGCCTGGGCGGTGTACAGAACCTTTTCGATGGACATCGGGATGCTCCTGGTCGGTGGGTGGGTGTTGCGTTGGAGCCTACTTTGCCCGGTTTCCGCGTACGTTGGGTTGCAATGCGTACGAAAAACTTGATTGATCGTCCTGCGGGCCTAGATCGTCCATTCGCGGTCGGTGGTGAACATGATGGTCAGCCAGCGGTCCGGCGAAGCCTCGCCCAGTGCATCGCCGATCTCATCACGCAGCTGGTCCCATTCCACCAGCGGCCGCGGCGGGTCGTCCTCGCGCACCACGAAGAACAACTCGATCTGCTCGCCACGCCCCACCTGCGCCACGTAGCTGCGGTGCTCGACGAAGCCATGCCTGGCGACGATGCCGCGCGCCACCGCATCCACGTGGGCCTGCAGTTCCGGCGGCGTCACCAGCAGGATGCCGGCCAGCGCCCGGCGTACGGTGCCGAGCGGGGCGATCATCACCAGCACGCAGACGAAGGCGAGGATGGCCGGGTCGATGTACGGCCCGACCCAGGCCCACGAGGTGCCCTGCACCAGCACGCCGCCGAGGAAGGCCAGCAGGTAGCAGGCCGACATGCTGGCCGCGATCACCCAGTTCTTTGCATCCAGCGCGATGAACTCCGAGCCGATGCGGCGGTTGGCGCGCAGGATGAACCACGCCAGTGCGCCTTCGCCCACGATCGACAGCCCGGCAAAGGCGATGGCCGGGCCCAGCGCAATGTGGCGGCCCCCGGACATCAGTGCATCCACCGCATTGACCAGGGCATACAGTGCCGCACCGATCATCAGCGTGCCGCTGACCCCCAGCACGATCGGTTCCAGGTGCCAGAAGCCCATGGTGAAGCGCTGGTTGAGCCGCGATTGCAGGGCGTCGGTCTGTGTGGACAGCGCGATCAGCCGTGCCACCAGCAGCGACAGCCAGGTCATCACCACGTCGATCAGGCCGTAGATGCCGTCGAAGATGATCAATGACGAATTGGCGAGCAGGCCGAACACCACCGCCGCCGCGGCCAGCAGCAGCGAAGCGGCGATCGACAGGCGCAGCACGCCCTGTTCGGTGGCGGGGTCGAAGAACTGCGGGCGATCGGTAGGCATGACCCGATTGTAGAGCGGCGCCATGCTCCGCTGCCTTCTGCTGCCCGGCATCGTCGTCGTCCTGCCGCTGATTCCCGAGGCTATCGCCCTCTCGCTCATCGCCGGCGTCAACCCGCGTTCTCCATTGCCTTCATCGCCGGCATCCTGGGAAACGCTGCGCATCCTGTTGCCGGTGTCGGCCACGCTGGCCGTGGTCGGCCCGCTCGAATCGATGATGACCACCTGTGGGACCTGACTGCCGTGGCCGCCTTGGAACGCGCGCAGGAAAAGCTGGCCGCGCATGGTGCGGAGGTGACGATGGTGGGCCTCAATGCGGCCTGCCAGACATTGATCGAGCAGGTGGAAGCGCGCGGCGGCGGGCACTGAAGCGGTCACCTGGCCCGGGTAGCGCCGGGCCACGCCCGGCGAATGAAGCGGTCGCGGTCAGGCCTTGCCGGCCTGCACGATCAGGTGCACCCCAAGCGCTGACAGCACACGTTGCACGGTATCGAAGCGTGGGTGTGCTCCGGGGCGCAGCGCCTTGTACAGGCTCTCGCGTCCAAGACCGGACACCTCGGCAACGCCGCCCATGCCGCGGGCGCGCGCCACTGTTCCGAGCGCCTCCTGGAAGTGGCCCGCATCACCTGCTGCCAACGCCTCGCTCAGATAGGTGGCGATTGCGACGTCATCAGCCAGATAGTCGGCGGGGTCGAAGGGAATCGTCTTCAGCTTGCTCATGGGGAGAGTCCTGGGAACGGCATGGAATCAAATGGTGGCTACAGCAGCTCCGCGAGCCTGACCGCTTTTTCGATATCGCGACGCTGGCTCGACTTGTCGCCACCGTGCAGGAGCACGACGATGGATCTCCCGCGACGCGTGAAATACACGCGATATCCCGGCCCATGGTTGATTCGCAGTTCGCTCACGCCATGACCCACTGATCGAACATCTCCCTCGAGACCGCGGGCGACGCGCTGCAGGCGCTCCACGATCACGCCGCGGGCCCTGCTGTCGTTGAGTCCGCGCAGCCATCGCGTGAATGTTTCTGTTGCCTGGAGAATCGCCATTCATCCACAGTATCCATAAGGATACATGGTTCAATTGGCATCCGCGACGATCATCGACGCACCGTGCTCGACCCCACTGGTCTGCCTCAGGCGGACCAGTGGGAGCGCGCGAATGACGACAGCAGGCCCGTGGGCCTGCATCCCTCACGCCATCATGGCCCGCGGCCCGTGCTGCTGGGTCTGCTGGTCGATCTTCTGCTGCTCGCGCTGCTGATCGCTCACCTGCAACGCCCGCTCGCTGTTCTCCTGCACGCTCTGGCGCATCGCGTCAGCGGTTGATACCGGCGCGGTATTGCGGTTCAACGCGCTTTCGTCGTGCAGTGCATTGGCCTGCACCGCGCGCGCCATCGAGCCATCCTGGTTCAGCTCAACGCGATCAACCCGGTTCAGGCCGGCGCGCGCAGCTTCCACGGTAAGCGCAGCGGCCAGCTTCTCGCTGTGCTCGCCGGAGGGCAGGCCACGCGCTTCCTCGGCGAACTTCACCTGCACCAGGGTTTCGGTGTACAGCCAGTTCTGTGGGCTGCGCGGGTCGGACATCGGGTACACCGTCTCGCGCGCTGGCTCGGCCGCTGCCTGCTGTTCCGGGGTGTTGCCCTGTCCCTGCGCACGCTGCCGCACTTCATTGGCCAGCGCCTGGCGGGTTTCCGCATCGGCGATGCCAGTCGCAGGCAGGCCATGCTGCTGCTGGAAGGTGTTGATCGCGTGGCGGCTGCCGCCGCCCAGATAGCCGTCGCTGCCGATGGCCTGGCCCTTGGCATCGGTCAGCCCCAGCGCGGCCAGGTTGCCCTGCAGTTCGCGCGCGTCGCGGTCGATCGCGGCCAGCGTGGCCGGGCCGGCCTTGCCGTCCACCGGGTCCAGATTGTGTGCGCGCTGGAAGTCTTCCACCGCCTTGCGGGTAGTGGCATCGAAGCGCCGGTCCGGATTCAGCGTCTGCTGGCCGTCAGCACTGGCATGGCCCAGCGTGACCAGGTTGCTTTCCAGCTTCAGCACGTCACGGCCGCTGGACCCTTCCTTCAACGTCTGCGAACCGGCCTGCTGGCGCGGTGCGCCGATCTGGCCCAGCGCCACCTGGATATCGGCGTCGTTGTGCTCACCGGCAGGCGAGTAGTCGCGGCTGCTGACCTTGGCATGGGCGCGGTCCATTGCGTCCTTGTTGTTGGCATACGCGTCCTCATAGCGCACGGCGATGTCGCCGGCCTTGGGCGCATCGAAGTACTGGTAGGTTTCGCGGATCTGCCCGGCCTTGGCGCGCAGCGCCTCGTAGTCACCGCCTTCTTCCAGCACCTTCTGCAGCTTGGGCAGCTGGCTGGGCAACTGGTTGGCGGTCTTGGCGATCAGGCTGATCGCTTCGAAGCGGTTTTCCTCGGCGATGCCGCTGCCGTGCGCGTCCACCATCGTCATGCCGATCCGGGTGGCGTTGCGCACCTGCGGGTAGTCGATGTTGGCGTGGATCCACTGCTTGCCCTCGGCCGAACCGGCCCAGGCGTTGATGCTGTCGCGTGTGCTGGTATCGATGAACTGGATCGAGCTGCGCCCGCTCAGGCCATTGCCGTGGCTGAGCAGGTCGCGGCGCAGGTCGGCGTGGTCCTGGGTGAAGGGCAGGTTGTGCGCCTTGGCATAGCTGCTGGCCTGATCGATCACGGCGTCGACATAGGTCGTCTCACCCGCCTTCAGTGCGTGGCCGTCGATGGCGCCCAGTGCCCATTCGCCACGCTGGCCGAAGTCGACCTGGATCGCGCCCAGGCTGTAACCGCTGTTCTGCGCGACTTTGTTCACCGTGCCCCAGTGCGGTTCGGTCACGCCCTGGGTGATGCCGGCGATGGCCAGATGGTAGGAGGCGGGGCCACCTTCGGTGCCACGGCCGACGGCGAAATACACGGCGCCGGAGGTGGCATCGAGATCGTGGGTATCGATGTTGGTTGGCATGTCTTACATCCTTGTGCAGTCAGAGGGTCTGCCCCTCATGGGTCAGTCCAGCAGCTGGAGATACTTCTGCAGCTGGTCGGCGCGCGCGCTCAGGCGCATCACATCGTTCAGCTCGCCCTGCAGGTTGCCGGGCTGCGAATCGTCGTAGAGCGCGGCATCCAGTTCACCATCGCGGCTGCGCGACTGCAGCCACGCGCGCTGGGCATTCACCAGCTTGGTCTTCTTCGCGCCACTCAGCTTTGCCTGCAACTGGCGGTAGGCCTGGTTCAGGCGCTGGTCCTGGCGCGCGCTTTCCGAGGTCAGGCAGGCGGCCTGCTCGACCGCACCCTGCGCCTTGTCACGGCAGGTGGTGAAGGTCGGGCTCAGCCCGGTGGCCGCCGGTGCTGCGGTTGCCGTTCCGATGGCCAGGGTGGCGACGGCCAGCGCGGTGGCCAGGGTCCTGCTCAAACGCTTGTGCTGCATCATCTGCTCCACACGTCCAATCCATTGCGAGCGCTGGACTATAACGGCGTCAATATTTCGTCGTCGTCAACGAATCGCGACAACTGTGACCGGTTGCCCGTCATTGCGGGTGGGCGCCGCCCGGCGTGCGGACGGCCCTCGGGCCGGGGCGCCGAAGCGGTATCCCGGCGCCACCCGCCGCCATTCAGCCACCCGGTGTAAACTATTGATCTCACTGGCAATGCCAGTTTCCACGATCAACACCCCGATGACGTCCGCCACCGCCCGTTACGCCGATTCCCTGCGCCTGTCCGTTGCCCCGATGATGGACTGGACCGATCGCCATTGCCGCGTGTTCCATCGCGTGCTGGCGCCGGGCGCACGCCTGTACACGGAAATGGTGCACGCCAACGCGGTCATCCACGGCGATCGCGAGCGCCTGCTCGGCTTCGATGCCAGCGAACAGCCGCTGGCGCTGCAGCTGGGCGGCAGCGATCCGGCCTTGCTGGCGCAGGCTGCGCGCATCGCCGCCGAGTGGGGTTACGACGAGGTCAACCTCAACTGCGGCTGCCCATCCGACCGCGTGCAGGCCGGGCGTTTTGGCGCCTGCCTGATGCGTGAGCCGGTGCTGGTGGCCGAGTGCGTGGCGGCCATGGTCGATGCGGTCGACATCCCGGTGACGGTGAAGTGCCGCCTGGGCGTGGACGAGGACAACGACTACGACGTGTTCGCCGCCTTCGTCGACCGCCAGGTCGCCGCCGGTGCCAGCATGGTGGTGGTGCATGCGCGCAATGCCTGGCTCAAGGGCCTGTCGCCGAAGGAGAACCGCGAGGTTCCGCCGCTGAAGTACGACTGGGCCTACCGCCTCAAGCAGGAGCGCCCGGCACTGCCGGTGGTGATCAACGGCGGCCTGGCCAGCATCGAGGCGGTGCAGGCGCAGGCCGCGCACGTCGACGGCGTGATGCTGGGCCGCGCGGCTTACCACGACCCTTACCTGCTGCATCAGCTGGAGGCGCTGCACACCGGCGCCCCGCTGCAGGCCCGTGGCGATCTGCTGCGCGCGCTGCGCCCCTATGTGGAAGCACGGTTGGGCGAAGGCCTGGCGCTGAAGCACATCACCCGCCACCTGCTCGGCCTGTTCCACGGCCAACCCGGTGGCCGCGCGTTCCGCCAGGTGCTGAGCGAGGGCGCACACCGCCTTGGCGCCGATTGGACCCTGGTCGAGCAGGCGCTGGCCGTCACCGAACGCGACGCGGATCGTGCCGCGGCGTGAGCGCGGTCACACTCCTGGCTTGACAAGGGGCGCCGATTCGTCCCGAATGTTCACTTAGCTGAACAACGCAGGGGCGGGGCCGGAAAAGTTCAGACCGGATTCACTGCCCCAAACCAAGAATTTGCAAAGGAATTGTAAAGCGCCGGGTCCCGAACCCGGCTCCCGGATTTACGACTTTTGAACGAATCGCCGAGCTCGGCTAGGATCGCATCGATGTCTTCCGCTCCCTTCCATCGCCGCATTGCCTTCGCCACCTGCGTGGTGCTGTCGGCTGTGCCGCTGTCTTCGGCGCTGGCGCAGCAGCCGCCGCGCGGCGACCAGGGGCGGGCGGAGATGATGGAGCGGGGCGAGCGTGGCAACCGTGGCGACGAGCGTTCGCTGTCCGATGCCGTGCGCCGCGTGCAGCGCACCACCGGCGGCCACATCCTCGGCGCCGAGCGCGTGCCGTTCGATGGTCGTGACATCAACCGGGTGAAGTACATGGACGACCGGGGCCGTGTCCGCTACATGGACGACCCCGCCCCGTCGCGTTCACAGCCGCGCACGCCGCGGTCGGATATGTCATCACTACGCGGCGATAACCCCTGAACAGGGATAGTTGTCGCTATCAACCCGTACCCCACAGGCCTCCGGGCCACACCCAGGACACTAGGGAGAGTTCATGCGTATCCTTCTGGTCGAAGACGAAGCCCCGCTGCGTGAGACCCTGGCAGCCCGGCTCAAGCGCGAAGGCTTTGCCGTCGATGCTGCGCAGGACGGCGAGGAAGGCCTCTACATGGGGCGCGAAGTTCCGTTCGATGTCGGCATCATCGACCTCGGCCTGCCCAAGATGTCGGGCATGGAGCTGATCAAGGCCCTGCGTGACGAAGGCAAGAAGTTTCCGGTGCTGATCCTGACCGCGCGTTCGAGCTGGCAGGACAAGGTCGAGGGCCTGAAGCAGGGCGCCGACGATTACCTGGTCAAGCCGTTCCACGTCGAAGAGCTGCTGGCCCGCGTCAACGCGCTGCTGCGCCGCGCAGCCGGCTGGAGCAAGCCAACCCTGGAATGCGGCCCGGTCGCCCTGGACCTGGCAGCGCAGACGGTCAGCGTGGCCGGCAGCAATGTCGACCTCACCAGCTACGAGTACAAGGTGCTGGAGTACCTGATGATGCATGCCGGTGAACTGGTCTCCAAGGCCGACCTCACCGAACACATCTACCAGCAGGACTTCGACCGCGACTCGAACGTGCTGGAAGTGTTCATCGGCCGCCTGCGCAAGAAGCTGGACCCGGATGGCGAACTGAAGCCGATCGAGACCGTGCGCGGTCGCGGCTACCGTTTCGCGATCCCGCGCAACGAGGGCTGAGCCGGCTCCGCCTGGCGAGACCATGATGTCCGGCCGTCTGTGGTTCTTCCGACGCTGGCGGCCGCGCTCCCTGCAGGCGCGCCAGATGCTTGCCGCGTCCGTGGGCCTGGTCGCGTTCCTGGCGCTGGCCGGTTACGCGCTTGACGCCGCCTTTGCCGATACGGCCAAGGCGAACCTGCGCGAGCGCCTGAAGAACTACGCCACCGCCTACGCGGCCGGCATCGACTTCACCCGCGACCGCTCGCTGTACATCCGCGAGCAGCCGCCGGACTCGCGCTTCGACGTTCCCGGCAGCGGCCTGTACCTGCAGGTGGTGATGCCGCACGGCAAGGGCAATTCGATGTCCGCCGAAGGCCCGATGCTGCCCACCGTCGGCGGCGGCCTGCTGGCGCCGCGCCAGGAAGTGTTCGAAGGCCCGCTGCCGATGATCCAGATCGACGGCAGCCAAGGCTCGGTGTACCGCTATGGCCTGGGCCTGGTGTGGGACGCCGACGCCGACCCGGCCACCGAATTCCCGTACACCATCTACGTGATGGAAGACTCGCGCGCACTGGGCGCGCAGCTGCGGGTGTTCCGTGGCCGTGTCTGGTTCTACCTGGGCGGCATCGGCCTGATCCTGCTGCTGCTGCAGACCGTCATCCTGCAGTGGAGCCTGCGCCCGCTGCGGCGGGTGATCACCGAGCTGACCAAGGTGCAGCGCGGCGAGACCGAGCGCATGAGCGAGCGCCACCCGCGCGAGCTGGAGCCGCTGACCGACAGCATCAACGCCTTCATTGAAAGCGAGCGCGAGAACCTCGAGCGCCAGCGCAACACCCTGGCCGACCTGGCGCACAGCCTGAAGACCCCCATTGCGGTGCTGCGCACGCAGATGGACAGCGGTGCCGGCGATGGCGCGCTGCGCGAGGAACTGGACGTGCAGCTGCAGCGCATGAACAACCTGGTTTCGTACCAGCTGGCACGTGCTGCGTCATCGGGCCACAAGCTGTTCTCCGCACCGCTGCCGATCGAGTCCAACGCCGAGGAAATCGTGCGTGGCCTGGAAAAGGTCTACGCCTCCAAGGGCGTGCTGTGCGAGTTCGACATCGACCCTGCCGCGCGCTTCCACGGCGAACCGGGTGACCTGCAGGAACTGCTTGGCAACCTGCTGGAGAACGCCTTCAAGTGGGCCAACCGCCGCGTGTTGCTGACCGCGCAACCGCTGCCCGCCCCGAACGCGCGCCGCGCCGGCCTGCTGCTGGCCGTGGACGACGATGGCCCGGGCATTGCCCCGGACGACATCGGCAAGGTGCTGCAGCGTGGCGTGCGTGGCGACGAGCGCGTGCAGGGCCACGGCATCGGCCTGTCGATCGTGCAGGACCTGATCAAGGATTACCGCGGCGAACTGGCCGTAGGCCGTTCCAGCGAACTGGGTGGGGCCCGTTTCGAAGTGCGTCTGCCGCCGGGGCCGTGATCCACGTCGCCGGGCCATGCCCGGCGGACCCGTGAATCACCCCACCATCTTCGGCGGCTCGCCATACAACCGCCGCAGCTGCTCCGCCACCTCCGGCAACGCCTGCTGCAGCACATCCGGCGCCGAGAAGTGGTACTCGCTGGCCACCGCGAAGAACTCCTCCGGTGCCTCGGCCGCGTACGGGTCGATCAGCGTTTCCTCACCCGCGTCCACCTGCGCACAGAACGCATCGTAGGCGCGCTGGAAAATGCCCGCCCATTCGCGCTGCCATTCGCGCGGCAGCGGTGGCGTGCCGTCCATCGCGCCATCCAGCGCATCCAGCTTGTGCACCATCTCGTGCACCGCCACGCAGTAGCCCTCGTGCGGCGCGGCCAGCTCGGCCTGCACGTCGGCCCAGGACAGGATCAACGGGCCGCTGTCCCACGACTCGCCGATCAGCTCGTCATCCCATTCGTGCAGCACGCCGGCCGCATCCATGTGGCTGCGGTGCACGCGGAACGCATCGGGGTAGACCACCAGCTGCGACCAGCCTTCCAGCCCCACTTCGCCGAATTCCAGCAGCGGCAGGCAGCACAGTGCGGCCAGCAGCACGCCATCGCCGGCGTGCAGCTGCAGATCGCCGATCGGGGTAATGGTCTTCTCGTGCAGGAAGCGGGTGGCCAGCACGCGCAGGCGTGCGCGGCGTTCGTCGTCCAGGCCGTGCAGCCAGGCCGCGCGGCGGCAGGCCTCATCCCACAGTGCATCGTCGATCGGCCGCGGCGCAGGCCGCAGCCACTGCAGCAACGACTTGATCAGCGGAACATTCCCGGCAGGTAGCTGTGCCACTTCGGCGCACGGATACGCTGCAGCACGTCGTCGTCGCTGCCACCGCCGCCAGTGCTGGTGTTGGCTGCCGGGCGAACGGATGCGGGCTTTGCCGCCGCCGAGGCCGTTGGGGTCGGTGCACGCTGCGAGGCGGGATCACCGTTGGAAGACACGCAGGCCCCGCGGCTGTCGTCCAGCGCTGCCGTCGCAGACGCCGCGAAGGGCATCGTCAGCAGGATCAGGCAATGGGCATAACGGCGCATTGACGACATCCACGTTAAGGGAAGGTGAGTTCCCGATTCTAGCCCGAACCCGGCGCCCCGTTGGAAGCCCTCGCGGAACCCAGCGTGGCGGGCGTCGTTGGCGGCTTTCCCGCATAATTCCTTCCTGACTTCGTGGAAGCTGCCGTGGACGACCGCCAATTGCTGGCCAAACTCGCTGCCGGTCGCCTCTCCGGCGACGCCCTGGCCCGTGAGCTGGGCCAGACCCGGGCGGCCATTTGGAAGCGTATTCAAGGACTTAGAGCCGCCGGTGTAGACATCGAGGGCCGTGCTGGCGAGGGCTATGGCCTGACCCGGCCGGTCGATCTGCTGGACCCGGCCACGATCCGCGCCGGCCTCCCCGCCGACGCGCAGGCCCTGCTGCATGACCTGCAGGTGGCCTGGACAGTGGACTCGACCAACGCCGAATTGCTGCGTTGCAGCGCGCCCCAGCGCGGGGTGAGCGTTCTGCTGGCCGAACGCCAGACCGGCGGCCGGGGTCGCCGCGGCCGCACCTGGGCCTCGCCACTGGCAGCGCACGTCTATCTGTCGGTGCTGCGCCTGTACTCCGGTGGCCTTGGCCGCCTGGCCGGGCTGAGCCTGGTGGCCGGCATCGCCGTGGCCGAAGCGCTGCACGACCTGGGCTACACCCAGGCACAGCTGAAGTGGCCGAATGACCTGATCGTTGATGGCCGTCGCAAGCTGGTCGGCCTGCTGGCCGAGGGCGGTGGCGAATACGCCGGCCCGGCGCGGGCAGTGATCGGCATCGGCATCAACACGCACATGCCGCCGTCGTTTGCCGAGCAGATCACCCAGCCATGGGTGGATCTGGACACGTTGGCTGGCAAGCCGGTGGATCGCAACGTCGTGGTTGCCGCCGTACTCGCGCGCCTGTTGCCGGCACTGGAAGAATTCGACCGCGAAGGACTGGCGCCCTTCCTGCCGCGCTACGCCGCCTTCGACATGCTGGCCGGCCGCGAAGTACGGGTGGAGCTGGATGGGCAGTGGCAGCACGGCACCGCACTCGGCCTGGCCGATGACGGCGCACTGCGCGTGCGCATCGATGGCCAGGAGCGCCTGCTGCACGCCGGCGAAGTCAGCGTGAGGGCGGCATGAGCGATTGGTTGTTCGACCTCGGCAACTCGCGCTTCAAGTTCGCGCCGTTGCAGGGTGACCGTGCCGGCGACGTGCAGGCCTGGGCGCATGGCGCCGAAGGCATGGCCGGGCAGCCGCCGCACAGCCTGCCCAGTGGCAGCACCGCGTTCGTCGCCAGCGTGGCCGCGCCGTCGCTGACCAGCGCCATGCTGGACCAGCTGCAGTGCCGCTTCGCGCACGTGCACGTGGTGCGTACCAGCGCCGAATGCGCCGGCGTGCGCATTGCCTATGCCAAGCCGGAAAAGTTCGGTGTCGATCGCTTCCTGGCCCTGCTGGCTGCGGCCAAGGCGCAGCGCCCGGTGCTGGTGGTGGGCGTGGGCACCGCACTGACGATTGATCTGCTCGACGCCGACGCCCAGCACCACGGTGGCCGCATTTCCGCATCGCCCACCACCATGCGCGAAGCACTGCATGCCCGCGCGGTGCAGCTGCCGGCCACGGGCGGTGATTACAGCGAATTCGCCAACGACACCGCCGACGCGCTGGCCTCCGGCTGCGATGGTGCGGCCGTGGCGCTGATCGAACGCAGCGCACAGCAGGCGGACGCGCTGCTGGGCGTGGCACCGTCGCTGCTGGTGCACGGCGGCGGCGCACCGGCGCTGATGCCGCTGCTGCCCGGCGCCGACTACCACCCGTCGCTGGTGCTGGATGGCCTCGCCCGCTGGGCGGTGCACCAGCCCGCAGGCTAGTATCCGCGCATGCTGACCCGTGCCCTGATCGTCGTACTGGCCATCCTCAATCTTGGCGTCGCCTGCTGGTGGCTGCTGCGCGATGCGCCGCAGAAGCCTGCGCCGCCGCCGCAAGCGCCCGGCGTGGCCGAGCTGCGCTGGGTGCCCGGTGGCGTGGATGCCACCGCCGCTGCCGAAGCCACGGCCGCCGCGCCGACCGCGCCGCTGATAGAACGGGAACCGGCCGAGAAGACCGCTGTGGCAGCGACGCCTGCGCCGGCCGTGCCGGCCAAGCCTGAGGCCACGTCGGTTGCCGCAGCTGCCAAGCCGGTGACGCCGCCCGCGCCGACCCCGACCCCGACCCTGGCGCCGGAAAAGCCCGCGCCCCCGCCTGCCGCCGCCGAGCCGCCGCGCTGTGTCGCACTGGGGCCGTTTGCTGACCGCGCCGCCGCCACCAGCGCGCAGGGCAACGCCGGCAACGTCATCAGTCAGGTACGCCTGCGCGAACAGCCTGCCGCCAGCGGCAGCGCCCGCTACCGGGTGATGCTGCCGGCCGGCGCCAACCGCGAAGAGGCCCAGGCCACGGTCAAGCGCATCGTCGCCGCCGGCCTGAGCGACTACTACATCATCAGCCAGGGCGAGGACATCAACGCCGTGGCGCTGGGCCAGTACCGCAACCGCGAAGGCGCCGAGCGGCGCATGGCTGCCGTGCAGGCTGCCGGCTTCCAGCCGCGCCTGGTGGCCAGCGGCGACGCCGGCCAGTGGTGGCTGGAGGGGCAGCTGGCGGCGGGCACGCAGCCGGCCCAGGCCCAGCAGCGCAGCGGCGCGGCACAGAGCCGGTCGCTGGAATGCGCAAGGTTGCGCTAGAATTCCCGGACCGCGGCGCTGCCGCCGGTGATGCACCCATGCCGCTTTAGCTCAGTTGGTAGAGCAACTGTCTTGTAAACAGTAGGTCATCCGTTCGATTCGGATAAGCGGCACCATCCCCTATGAGTCGGCGTCTCTTTGCGCTGCTCCAGGCACTCGCCCGGCGGTTCGAAGGACGGAAGATCCGCTGTCTCGACAGCCCTACCTTGAGAATGATGGTCCATCCTGCGCATGAACCTGCTGCGCTGGTGGCTGTTCAAGATTTGCGGCCAACGCTTCAGCGCGATGAAGGGACTCTGCTTCGGGCGAGCGAAGCGCGTCCATCGTATTCATGGCTCCGCGGCGTTGGGCAGGATCGTCCATCGCTCCCTCGACGATGAATACTTTCTCGCCACGTGCAAGGGACTCTGTCGGGTTGTTCAGTACAACGTGGTCAACTCTTGAAAACCCTTGCTCCTTCGCGAGCACCAACAGACTCGCGGACATGCGCTGGCTCGACTCATCCCACTGCTTCCCGCTCTCGGCGTCCAGGCGTTCCACACCCGCTCTTATCTGCATGTAGAGAGAGCGGTCAGCGTTGCCGAGTTCAGCTACAGAGGAAGCTGTTCGCTGCACTGAGAGTGAGTCGTCGGCGACCACGGCGACTCTCTCGCCAGCCGAAGTGCGCTCGGCGTCAAATTCTGGCTCGGGCCTACGTCGACGCTGCGTGGGTGCTATGTGCTGATCCTAGTGCGCGCCATAGTAAAGCTCGTATGTCGCATGAGGACCCACAGAAGGAGCCTCCGTTTTGAACACCTCAGCGATCTGTCCAAGCGCCTGGTTTCGATTGATCCGCCCGGCCTGGAGTTCAACGGCAATGACTCCATACTGTTGCGGTCGATTACCCGTACCCGACACGCCAATGTCCGGTTCACCGGCCGCAATGAGTTCACGCTGGACCTGGACATTACTGAGCGTCGCAGCGGCTTCTCCGCGTAGCAGGGTGTTTACATAGGATTGCTTGGACGTCCGATCTGGTTGCTCGGTGAAGAGATGATGCCCAACTTCATGAGAAAGAGAACGTGCGATTCTGGGGCCCTGCCCGATGGCGTTCTCGTCAATGACGATCTTCACACCGGGAACAAGATAGGTGCCGCCACCGGCTGGCCCCCATTCGACACCCAGGTTGTCGTGATCAGCCTGTGCAAGACCCGCTCGAAGTGTTGGGGATTTGGTCAGAAGCGGTGCCAGCGAGGGATCAACCAAAGGCGAAGCCGGACGACGTGTTGCCCCTGGTCGGCCACTCTCCTGCGGCTGTGACAGTGCAGATTCTTCAGTACGCTCCATGGTGCGGCTCTTTCGCAATGACAGGGATCAGCGCTGACTGATCGATACGTAGGTCAGCGTCTTGTGGTCAAGGGAGAGCCCGAGTACAACCTTGGCACTGTTCACCTGAGCAGACCAGTAAGGGCGGGAATCAGGCGCATCCGGGTGGGGTGGATACATGGCGGATTCCTCCCAGATGATTTCCTCGAGCGCGATGCTCGGTGGTGCGACCTCAAAGATCAATGTCGCGTGCGTAGGATCGTCGGCAGGACTTCTCAGCGTGATGTTCTGGATACCAAGTCCGCCCAGCATGCCGCGTTCTGCGGTCCGCTCGTCCCTCAAGCCTTGTCGAGTTGGCTCTCCCAGGTGCGTGTGGAGCTGTTCATTCAATGCGTCGACATCATCAAAACGCAACTTGGTCAAACGCTCGATATCGTTCTTGAACCGCTCCATACCAGTTTCACTCCCTGATTCGACGGGCCGTTTTTGATTCAGATGATCTGATGGGGGCGGCGGCGCGGCGCTCGTACATGCTGCCAGCACAAGCGCCGGAACAGCGATCGCGAGGCGACGACGCACTGCTATCCAGAGGTGGCGCCGAAGTCCACGTTCTGATGAAGAAGCGCATTTCTCGACCCATGCATTCATGAAAGCATCTCGCGCGCCAATGTCACACTCTTGAATCTAGCACAGCATTTTGTGAGCGCGGATCGGGTACGAGTGAACAATGAGCTGCTGAAAGCGCACCCGATTCCACTTTCCAATCTGAAAAGACGGGGCGTCGGCTGCGAGGGAGGGAGTGCCAGACGGGAGGCCGAGCACAGCTCCATGCGTGCATTCCCGATAGTTGAAAGACTGTAGCCAGTAGGCTACAGTCCTCCATGAAGATCCAGCGTACCCGTCAGTTCGCGACATGGATTGACGCTCTCAAGGACGTAACCGCACGCGCTCGCATCCTGGCCCGTATCGGTCGGCTCGCTGAAGGCCATCCCGGTGATCACCGCTATCTGGCGGATGGCGTTTCTGAATTGCGTATCGATGCAGGACCGGGTTACCGCGTTTACTACACCCAGCGCGGCAGGCAGTTGGTGATTCTCCTGGTTGGAGGCGACAAGGGTTCGCAGCGGCGCGATATCGAGAAGGCCAGGGAGATTGCGCGTGCCCTGTGAGCGTGGAACTGGCTGTCGACGAAACGACTCAATACCGAAGTACCGGAGCTGTCCCATCATGGCCATCAAGAGAAAAGTCGAACTCAAATCATTTGATGTGGCCGAGCATCTTCGGACGCCGGAGGAAATGGCGGCTTATCTCGACGCCTGCATCGAAGAAAGCGACGGCGATTCTGCCTTCATCGCCAAGGCGCTCGGCGATATCGCCCGCGCTCAGGGGATGAGCAAGGTTGCGCGTGCGGCGGGTTTGTCGCGCGAGAGTCTGTACCGCGCACTGTCGGGCGAGCGCAGCCCCGATTTCGCCACCATCCTGAAGGTAACCCGGGCCCTGGGTGTGCGATTGCATGCCAGCGCTGTGTAAAGCATCAGGGCATTTCGCTCAAGCTCGGCGATCTCAGAAAGTCTGGCGCGGACAGGTTCAATCAAACCGGATGATGCGGATCAACCCTCTTGTCGACGATCCGTCTCCGAAGGCGGCCACCGTGCCACAGCGGAATACCTCTTTCGCACCGTCATGGTTGACGAATGAGATCGTGCAGTGTGCCCGCGTGCCCGCGTGCCCGGCGCGATGCGGGTGATGGCGCGATCATTCAGCACGAAGCTGTACCACATGAGTTCAGGGCTTATCGAAAGCGCGATGGGGCGCGCGGTGGCGGCGATCATCTCGGCAGCAGCGCCGCCGCGCGAATCCACTTCGTCCAGCCGCAGCTCAACGAGAACAGGTTTCAGGTTTGGATAGGGTGTGCTCATGCCAGCAGCGGTTCCGCCTGATTCGATAGCCGGGGTGGCGATGCGTTGAACCTGTGCGTTGGGAATCCCACTGTTCTGCATTATTGAGCCCCCTGCACCTGCAACGCCACATACTCCGCCAGTCCCCGGCAGGCCAGCATCAGCCCTTCGCGCACGCCGTCGCCGATATCGTCCTTCTCTTCCCCATCCACGCGCACGCGCTCATTGGCGTGGTACAGCTCCAGCAGCGACACCAGGCCCACGGCGGCGCGATCCCTGCGTGCGGCGGCCACGGCGTGGCCGGGCGTGCTGGATGGCCCCTGCCACGGCTGTCCGTCGGCGGCATCTCCGGCCTGGATGCGGCGCAGGCAGACGGGCAGGTTGATCGGCGCGGGCGCATCGTTGGCGGCGGCAAAGGCGGCTTCCAACGGCTGCGCCAGTTCGAGCGGCAGATGCAGGGCGGCGTCGCCCAGCGTGGCGGTCAGATAGGGGTAGAGCGTCTTGGACATGCGGGCATCCTCGTCAGGCACAGAGGCGCCGCCACGATAGGGTGGCGGGCGATGCGTGGCTTCCAAGACCGGAGATCGATGAGCCGGCGGGCACAGGGCCCCCACGCACCGCCCGCCGTAGACCGGCGAACGGATTGCCAGCCGGCGCCGCTCCTGGGAGGACGACGCCGGCTGGCAAGCGTATACAGCTTCAATCAAACGGGCTTGGAAGACCCGGCCACCTCTGCAGGTGGCGATTCATCATGCGCACGCCAAACCCCCGTCTGCCAGTCGATTGTTTCGATGGCATCGGGTGATCTGAAAGGAAAAATGAATTATCGCGATTGGCCTGTTCCCGCCGCTGCGATGCCGAAACCGACATATCGCGCAGTGCCATCATCCGCTGGAGATCGGTAGGTCTCAGCGCGGTTGCGAGGCCTGGCAAGGCCTACCAAGTGAAGCTGGCTTAACAGCCCAGGTAGAGCGCCACGGCCACCATAGCAAACACAACCCCCAGAACGCGCACCCGGATATTGATTCTCCTCACACACCGCTCCCGACTTCTCACCGCATACTTCGGGCACATACCTTTCAGGACCCGCCCATGCGTCGCCACGCCCTGCCGCTCACCGTCGCACTGTTGTCCACCGCGTTCGCAGTCCCGGCCATGGCCGCCGTGCCGTTCTTCAACGCCAGCTGCCCGGGCGGCATCGATGTGCACGCCGATGAGGGCGGGCCGGTCTACGTGCAGGGCCGCGAGACGGCGTTGAAGCGCTTCAACGACCGCTATTTCGAAGCACGCGATGCCAACAGCGGCATCACCCTGTCGATCAGCCGCAACGATGACGGCTCGCCGCAGGTCAGCTACACCGGCCGGGGCGGCGCCAATGGCATCTGCCAGGTCAGTAGCAGTGGTGCGCCCGCGCCCGCCGCAAACAGCGCGCGCCCTCGCGATGGCGCTGCCGGGGACGCCGCGCTACCGCGCGAAGTCACCTGCGAATCCACCGGCCAGCAGCAGGTATCGTGCGATCTGAATACCCGTGGCAACGTGGAAATCGTGCGCCAGCTCAGCCACACCCGCTGCGAACAAGGCCAGAACTGGGGCCTGTCGCGGCATTCGGTGTGGGTGAATGGTGGCTGCCGTGCGGTCTTCCGCAATGTGTCCAAGGCGGCCAACAGCGCGGCGCCGGGCGATACCGCGCTGGGTTCCTGCAATATGAGCAAGGGCGCGCAGGGCACGCTGGTCACCCAGATGCCGGTGGGCAGCGATTACCAGGAACTGATCATCGATTATCCGGATGGCCGCTTCCTGTGCATGATGCGCAACAACGGCCAGGTGCAGAGCGTGACGCCACTGCGCCGACGCTGACGGCAGTACGAGCAGCGCTGCTGAAGGGGAGCATCACGGAGGGCAGTGCGGTCGCCTGCCCTGCTGCACCGCCGCGAGTGGTGTCACACAGCTCTGGCTAGACTGTGCTTCTTTTTCCCCCGCAGGAGGCACCCATGGCCCATCCCATTTCCGTATCGTTGATTGGCGTACCCACCGACGTGGGTGCCGGCCATCGCGGTGCTCGGCTGGGGCCGGAAGCGCTGCGCGTGGCGGGCCTGCCGGAGGCGCTGGAAGCGCGTGGCGTGGACGTGCGCGACCTGGGCAACCTGGATGGCCCGCGCAACCCGTGGACCGCGCCGGTGGAAGGCTATCGCCACCTGGATGAAGTGGTGGCGTGGAACCACGCGCTGATGGAAGCCAGCTACGCCGAACTGCAGGCCGGCCGCATGCCCATCATGCTCGGTGGCGACCACTGCCTGGGCATCGGTTCGATCACTGCCGTGGCGCGCTGGTGCCGCGAGCAGGGCAAGACCCTGCGCGTGCTGTGGCTGGATGCGCATTCGGACTTCAACACCAGCGACGTGACCCCGTCGGGCAACATCCACGGCATGCCGGTGGCCTGCCTGTGTGGTCTCGGCCCGGATGCGCTGACCCGCCTGGGTGGCAGCGCGCCGGCGATCACCCCGGCGCAGATGCACCAGATCGGCATCCGCTCGGTGGACCCGGAAGAAAAGCGCCTGATCAAGACCCACAAGGTGGATGTCTATGACATGCGCTACATCGACGAGAACGGCATGAAGCGAGCGGTGGAAGCGGCGCTGGCCGGCATCGACGAAAACACCCACCTGCATGTCAGCTTCGATGTGGACTTCCTCGACCCGAGCATCGCCCCGGGCGTGGGCACCACGGTGCCGGGTGGGGTGAACTACCGCGAGGCGCAGCTGGTGATGGAGATGATCGCCGACACCGGGCGCATGGGTTCGCTGGACATCGTCGAGCTCAACCCCTTGCTGGACAAGCAGAACGCCACCGCCGAACTGGCCGTGGACCTGGTCGAAAGCCTGTTCGGCAAGTCCACCCTGATGCGTGACTGAGCTCTCCGCCTGAACGGATCTGTGATCCGTTCACACCCGCTCCACGCCCCTGCCGCCAGATTGCACTTCACGCGGCGGCAGTGGCATTGGCTCCTTCCGCCGAGCGACCGAACCCCATCCGCGAATAAAGCGGTATAGCGGCGAACCCAAGGAGAAGCCCATGAAGCGCGTAGTTGCCCTGATGCTGTTGTCGATGTTCTCGGTGGCCCTGCTGGCCGGTTGCAACACCGTTGCCGGTGCCGGCAAGGACGTGCAGAAGGCTGGCGAAAAGGTTGAGGATGCCGCCAAGGGCCGTTGAGCCTGAAGTGGAACGGAAAGAAAAAAGGCCGGGGATCTCCCCGGCCTTTTCTGTTGCGCGTTTTCTCCAGCGCACGTGTCGAAGCGTAGTGAACCATTCAAGCAGGTGAGCATCCATTTCATTGCCGGTTGACCAGCACTCAACAGCCGCTGCGCGATGCTGGAGCCACGGTAAGAACGCCGTTGCAGCCAAGGATTCCCAGCAATGAACAAAGACATCATTTCCGGCAAGTGGTCGCAGCTGAAGGGCAAGGCCCAGGCCAAGTGGGGCGATCTGACCAACGACGATTTCGATGTGGCCGAGGGCAATGCCGAGTACCTGGCCGGTCGCCTGCAGGAACGTTATGGCTGGGCCAAGGACCGCGCCGAGAAGGAAGTGCGTGAGTTCCAGGACAGCGTGAGCAAGGACTACCCGGACTACAAGTAAGCGCGACGGTTTCCCCCACAACACAACGCCCGCACCGAGAGGTTGCGGGCGTTGTGTTGTCTGGGCGCGAGGATCAGCGTGCCGGCGGGTCGGGCACGTAGCGGTTCGGGAAGGCCTGCGGTTCGCGCGGCAGGCGCGAGGGTGCATCGACCAGGATGCCGCGCGCACGCAGGTTGCGGGCGCTGTCGTAGCGCAGCTGCAGCACCTGGGCCGGACTGCGGCTGGCGCGCTCGAAGTCGGTATCGCGTACCGAGGACTGTTCGCGTGCGCCGTGGCCGGTCCCCAACGCAGGGGCCTGCGACTTGCTGGCATAGCCCTCGATGCGGCTGGCACTGGCATCGGCGGCAGCCTCAGCCTGCGCGGCCGGCGCCGGCAGCGGCACGCCACGGCGCAGGATCGGCTCCGGACGCCAGCGGCGCGCCTCCTCGAACACCGCAACGCCGACCACGCCGATGTTGTCCGGGCGGCCGGTGCGGCTGGCATAACTGCCGCTGGGGCTGCTGAACACGAACTGCGCCACTTCGTCCTGGCTCTTGCGCCAGCCGGTGATGTCGGCGCGCTGGCCGGGGTTGAGCACGTAGCCGGTCTGCGAAGGATCGGCATCCTCGCCGGAGATGGCGTTGATGCCGTCTACCGACAGCACCACCAGCACCCGGCGCGGGCTGTCGTTGTACAGGCGCACGGCGTAGCGGTGGCCGCGCTCGCCGGCCACCCAGCGCTGGCCTTCGGCGGGGTAGCTGCGCAATTCGGTGCCACGGTCGCGGTCGACCAGGGCCATGCGCACCGGGCCACCTTCATACATTGGCGGCGGGGGCGGGGCCGGACGGAAACCGGCCAGGGGCAGGATCAGCAGCAGGGGCAGCAGGCGTTTCATCGGGCGTCTCCAGCGGGGTTGGGTGAATGAACGCGCCGCAGGCCCTGACGGGGTTGACCGTTGGCACGGTAAACTGGCCCCGTTCATCGAAGGTTTCCCCACGCAGTCATGACGACCCGAGTCCTTACCGGCATCACCCCCTCCGGCACGCCCCACCTGGGCAACTACGTTGGCGCCATCCGTCCGGCCATCGCGGCCAGCCGCGCCCCGGGGATCGAGAGTTTCTTCTTCCTGGCCGACCTGCACAGCCTGATCAAATCCCAGGACCCGCAGCGCACCCAGCGCGCGACCCTGGAGATCGCGGCCAGCTGGCTGGCCTGCGGCCTGGACCCGGAACACGTGTGGTTCTACCGCCAGAGCGACATCCGCGAGACCACCGAGCTGATGTGGTTCCTGACCGCCATCGCCAGCAAGGGCATCCTCAACCGCGCGCACGCCTACAAGGCGGCGGTGGACAAGAACCGCGAGGAAGGCGTGGATGAAGATGCAGGCGTCAGCGCCGGCCTGTTCATGTACCCGGTGCTGATGGCCGCCGACATCCTGATCTTCAAGGCCAACCAGGTGCCGGTGGGCCGCGACCAGATCCAGCACATCGAGATGGCGCGCGACTTCGCCCAGCGCTTCAATCACGTGTACGGCAAGGAGTATTTCCCGCTGCCGGACGTGGTGATCGACGAGCAGGTGGCGACGCTGGCCGGCCTGGATGGCCGCAAGATGAGCAAGAGCTACCACAACACCATTCCGCTGTTCGTGCCGCGCGAGGAGCTGAAGAAGCTGGTGTTCTCGATCCTGACCGACTCGCGTGCACCGGGCGAGCCGAAGGACACCGAAGGCTCGGCCCTGTTCCAGATGTACCAGGCCTTCGCCACCCCGGAACAGACCGCCGAGTTCGCCAAGGCCTTTGCCGCCGGCATCAGCTGGGGTGATGCCAAGCAGCAGTTGTTCGAACGCATCGACAGCGAACTGTCGCCGCTGCGCGAGCGCTACAACGCGCTGATGGCCGAGCCGGAAAAGATCGAAGCGCTGCTCAAGCGCCGTGGCCAGCAGCTGCGCGAGCAGCTGGCGGCACCGCTGCTGGACGAGCTGCGCCATGCGGTGGGCCTGCGCGACCTGTCCACCGCGGGCGACATCGCCAGCGAGGACGCCCGCGTGGCCCGCGTGGCACCGCCGCTGTTCAAGCAGTACCGCGAACAGAATGGCCGCTTCTACTTCAAGCTGACCGCCGGCGACGGCACGCTGCTGATCCAGAGCGAAGGCTTCGATTCGCCACGTGACGCCGGCCAGCTGATCGCGGTGATCAAGCAGGCCGAGCAGGGCGACCAGCTGCAGAGCGAGCTGTTCAAGCTGGAGGCCGAGGTGGATGCGGTGCTGGCCGCGCTGGCGGCGCTGCGCGAAGCGGCCTGACCTGCTCGCCCTTGTAGAGCCGAGCCCACGCTCGGCTTGGCGGAAAAGCAGCCGAGCATCGGCTCGGCTCTACAGGGCATTGCACCCATGGCATGATGCCCACGCGCCTCCGGCGCGATGACATGGAGTCTGCGATGGCCTGGTTGTCGCTGCTGCTGTTCCTGCCCTGGTTCCTGCTGCTGGGCAGCCTGTACTGGCTGTTCCCGCGCCAGCCGCGTACTGCGCGCCGGCGCCTGTTCGATGGCACCACCCTGCTGCTGGCATTCGCGCTGAGCATCGTCTCGATGCTGTGGGGGCACCGCATCGGCGTGGTGCAGCCCGGCGCCGGCCCGATCTGGCCGCAGGTGCTGGCGGTGCTCTACGCCTACGGCGCATTCCTGGCGGTGCTGGTGCTGGCTCTGTTGCTGCGGCCGCGCTGGCTGGACCGGTAACCCTGCCTCTGTGGAGTCGAGCCATGCTCGACTTCGCGTGCCCTCTGTAGAGCCGAGCCCATGCTCGGCTCTACAGAATGGCGCCCCTCCGACCAAAGCCGCATCGAACCCGGGCCGCCCGCGCGCCTACCATGGGCGTCTGTTCCCGATCCTGCCAGGTGCGTGCCGATGACCGCCGACCCCAGCATCCACACCATCGATACCGGCTTCCAGCGCGCGGACTTCGATGCGGCCTACCTGATTGTTGAAAACGGCCGCGCGGCCTTCGTCGATTGCGGCACCGGCCTGTCGGTACCTGCGATGTTGCAGGCGCTGGCCAACGCCGGCCTGGGCGTGGAAGCGGTGGACTGGCTGCTGCTGACCCACGTGCACCTGGACCATGCTGGCGGCGCCGGTCTGCTGATGCAGCAGCTGCCCAACGCGAAGGCGGTGCTGCACCCGCGTGGTGCACCGCACATGATCGACCCGACCCGGCTGATTGCCGGCGCCACGGCGGTGTACGGCGCCGAAGAGATCGCGCGCAGCTATGGTCGTATCGAGGCCATTCCCGAACACCGTGTGGTGGTGGCCGAAGACGGGCACCGCATCGATCTGGCCGGCCGCGAGCTGGTGCTCCTGCATACACCCGGTCACGCACTGCATCACTACTGCGTATGGGATGCGCGCAGCCGCAGCTGGTTCACCGGCGATACGTTCGGTATTTCCTATCGCGAGCTGGACAGCGCGCAGGGTGCTTTCATCTTCCCCACCTCGTCGCCGGTGCAGTTCGACCCGGAGGCGATGAAGACCTCGATCCAGCGCATGCTCGATTACGCACCGCAGGCGATGTACCTGACCCACTACGGCCGCGTGGAGCAGGTGCAGAAGCTGGCCGACGACCTGTTCGAGCAGATCGATGCAATGGCCACCATCGGCCGCCAGTGCGATGGCCGCCCGGACCGCCACCGCTGCCTGCTGGCCGCGCTGCAGGCGCTGTACCTGGAACGTGCACAGCTGCATGGCTGTGCGCTGGACGATGCGGCGGTGATCGCTGTTCTGGCGATGGACATCGAACTCAACGCGCAGGGCCTGGCCTGCTGGCTGGACCGCATCAGCAGGTAGACCCACGCCATGCGTGGATGACTTGAGCCCAGGCTGCGCCGCGATGTCACGACCACGTTACACTCTGGTGACTTCCGAGCCTGCCGTGGTACTGCCGTGAATCCGATGCGCGTGTTGCTGCTGTCGTCCTGCCTTTTCGTCGGTGGCCTGGCCCATGCGGCCAATGACCTGCCGGGTGGTGGCATCGATCCGCAGGCACTGTCGCGCCACGTGCGTGTACTGGCGTCGGACGGATTCGAGGGCCGCGCGCCGGCCACCGAGGGCGAGGAGCGCACCGTGCAGTACCTGATCGAGCAGTTCCGCAGCTACGGCCTGCAGCCGGGTGGCGTGGACGGCAGCTGGGTGCAGCCGGTGCCGCTGGTGCGTGCCCAGCTGGATGGCGCTGCCAAGGCCAGCCTGTCGCTGAAGCAGGGCAAGCGCGCGCTGGCTAACGGTGTGGACGTGACCCTGCAGAGCCTGCAGCCGCGCAAGCGCGTGCAGATCAAGGATGCGCCGCTGGTGTTCGTCGGCTATGGCATCGACGCACCGGAACGCCACTGGAACGATTACAAGGACGTGGACCTGCACGGCAAGATCGCCGTGGTGCTGATCAACGACGCCGATTTCGAGGCTGATGCACCGGGCGCGTTCGACGGCAAGGCGGTGACCTACTACGGCCGTTGGACCTACAAGTTCGAGGAAGCCGCACGCCGTGGCGCCGAGGGCGTGCTGATCGTGCACGAGACTGCACCAGCCGCCTATGGCTGGGCCACGGTGAAGAGCTCGGGCACTTCGCCGCTGTTCGACATCGAGCGCAGCCAGGCCGACGCAATGGCCCAGCACACGCCGCTGCGCGGCTGGATGCAGCGCGAACTGGCCGAGGCGATCTTCGCCGACGCCGGCCTCGATTTCGATGCCGAGAAGCGCAAGGCGATGCGCGCCGACTTTCGCCCGGTGGCGCTGGACAACGCCAAGCTGAGCGTGGACTTCGCGTTGAAGCGCGAACAGGTGGTGACCCGCAACGTGGTGGCCAAGCTGCCCGGTGGCGCGCATGGCGACGAGGCGGTGATCTTCTCCGCACACTGGGATGCCTTCGGCATCGGGCAGCCCGACGCCAAGGGTGACCGCATCCGGCGTGGCGCGATCGACAATGCCACCGGCGTGGCCACGGTGCTGGAACTGGGCCGCGTGTTCGCCGCCGGCCCGCAGCCCCAGCGCACGCTGTACTTCGTGGCGCTGACCGCTGAAGAGAAGGGTCTGCTGGGTGCCAGTTATTACGCCGCGCACCCGCTGGCGCCGCTGGACAAGACGGCGGCGGTGCTGAACATCGAGATGTTCAGCCCGGATGGCCCGACCCGTGACATCGCGTCGTGGGGCAAGGGCCGGGTGTCGCTGGAAGGCGACCTGGAACGCGTGGCCAAGGCCCGTGGCCGCAGCTACAGCCCGGACCCGAACCTGGAAGCCGGCTTCTTCTACCGCGCCGACCACTTCGCCTTCGCCCGCCTGGGCGTGCCGGCGATCACCATCGGCCCGGGCCTGGACAAGCTGGACGGTGGGGTTGAAGCCGGCCGCGCGCTGCGCGAGAAGTACTTCGCCGACTGCTACCACCAGGCCTGCGATGCCTGGACCCCGAGCTGGGACCCCAGCGGCCATGCCGCCGACACCCTGCTGGTCTACGACCTGGGCGCCGAGCTGGCCAACAGCCGCCGCTGGCCGACGTGGGAAAAGGAATCAGAGTTCCGCGGCGCGCGTGACAAGAGCGAATCCGCCCGCCGTTGATGGGCCGGCGGACGACGGTGTGCGTGTGTAGAGTCGACTGTCAGTCGACTATCGCGCGCAGCGCGGGGTTTTTCGCCATCTGATCGAAGAGCAGTCGACTGACAGTCGACTCTACCGTGCAGGCTCCATCCGAGCGGTGTTCCACAGCGGCCACCGGCATTGCACCGGTGGCCGCGATCACCACAGCGCCCTTACTTGCGGGTGCCGTCGAGCCAGTTCGGGCCCTTGTTGGTCAGGAAGAAGATGTAGACCACCAGCGAGACCGCGATCGTCGCGGTGACGTAGATGGCGAACCAGTCGACATGGCCGGTCTTCAGTGCGCCCTGGTACAGCAGCGGGGCGGTGCCGCCGAACAGCGAGTTGGCCAGCGCATAGCCCAGGCCCACGCCCAGTGCACGCACGTGGGTGGGGAACAACTCGGCCTTCACCACCGCGTTGATCGAGGTGTAGCCGGTGAGGATGACGAAGGCCAGTGCCAGGGTCAGGAACGCCAGCGTGGCGTCGTGCTGGTGCGGCAGCTGGGTGATCAGGTACCAGCTGTACACCACGCCGCCGACACCGAAGAACACCAGCAGGGTCTTGCGGCCGATGATGTCCGACAGCCAGCCCCCGACCGGCTGCAGCACCATCAGGAACGCCAGCACGCCCAGGTTGATCAGGGTACCGGTCATCGGGTCGTTGCCCGCGAAGGCGCTCTGGATCATCTTCGGGCCGTTCACCGAGTAGGTGTAGAAGGCCACGGTGCCACCGGCGGTGATCAGGAAGCACAGCAGCAGCGGCCGCCACTGGTGCACGAACAGCTCGTACATCGAGCCGGACTTCTGGGCCTTGCCCTCGCGTGCGGCTTCGATCGACGACTCCGACAGCGATTCGTCCATGCCGCGGCGCAGCCAGAACACCACCACCGCGGCGATGCCACCGATGCCGAAGGCGATGCGCCAGCCCCACTCGGAGATTTCCGGCTTGCCCCAGAAGGTCAGCATCAGCAGCAGGGTCAGCTGGGCCAGCACATGGCCACCGACCAGGGTGACGTAGTGGAACGAGGACAGGAAGCCGCGACGGCCCGGAATGGCGGCCTCGGACATGTAGGTGGCGCTGGCGCCGTATTCGCCGCCGGTGGCGAAGCCCTGCAGCAGGCGCGCGAACAGCAGGATGACCGCTGCCCAGATGCCGATGCTGGCCGCCGTGGGCGTAATGGCGATCAGGAACGAGCACAGCGCCATCAACGTGACCGAGACGGTCAGGGCCAGGCGGCGGCCGTGGCGGTCGGCGAAGCGGCCGAAGAACCAGGCACCGATGGGGCGCATCAGGAACGTGGCGGCGAAGATCGCCCACACGTACATCGTGGAATTCTTGTCGTCCGGCGAGAAGAACTGTGATTCGAAGTACACGGCGAATACCGAGTACACGTAGACGTCATACCACTCCACCAGGTTGCCGGCGGAGCCTTTGAGGGTATTGGAGATCGACCGCCGCAGGGCGGCGCGGTCGTTCGCGGGTACGGCGGGTTGGGACGTGGTGCTCATCTGGGTGGGAATCCTCGATGCGGCGCGTCCGTGCGCAGGGAAAACGGCGCCCGGCCTTGGGGCGGCGCGGCCGGGCAGCCCTCTTGGTACTGCATCAGCCGTCAACACGGGGTAGCAGACCAGAGCAGGGTGCATGGATGGATGACAGCGTGCCACCGTACGGGGTGCCGGACCATACTCAAAACGTCCTAGAATCCGCCTTCCCCCGGCTCCCTGGTGTGTCATGTCGGCTCCCCCCTCTTCGTCTGCGGCTGCCCCCCGGGGTGGCCTTGTCGCGCTGGCATTGCTGCTGGTCTACGTGGTCTGGGGCTCGACCTACCTGGGCATCGCCAAGGCCCTGCACGGCGGCGCACTGCCGCTGACGATGGTCTCCGGCAGCCGGTTCATCATTGCTGGCGGCCTGATGTTCCTTGCCCTGCGCCTGTTCTGGAAGCTGCCGAACCCGACGCTGCGGCAATGGCGCAATCTGGTGGTGATGGGCGTGACCATGCTGGTGCTGGGCAACGGCATGGTGGTGCTGGCCGAGCGTGAGGTGTCCTCGGGCCTGGCCGCGACCGCGGTGGCCTCGGTGCCGCTGTGGATGGCGCTGTTCTCGGCGCTGCGCGGGCAACATGCCAGCCGCGGTGAGTGGCTGGGCATCGCCATCGGCTTCCTCGGCGTGGTCTGGCTCAATGCCGGCAGCAGCCTGACGGCCTCGCCGACCGGGCTGGTGCTGCTGCTGATCGCGCCGGTCGGCTGGGCCTTCGGTTCGGTGTGGGCACGCGGCCTGGACCTGCCGGGCCCGTTCATGACCGCCGCCGGGCAGATGATCTGCGGCGGCGTGCTGCTGGTGCTGATCGGCCTGGCGGTCGGCGAGCGCCCGACCACGCTGCCCGATACCGGCGGCCTGCTGGCGATGGCGTACCTGTGCGTGTTCGGTTCCATCGTCGCCTTCACCGCCTACGTGTGGCTGCTGCAGAACGTGCGCCCGGCGCTGGCCGGCAGCTATGCCTACGTCAATCCGGTGATCGCGGTGCTGCTGGGCGCGCTGCTCAATGGCGAGCGATTCGGCTGGCGCGACCTGCTGGCGATGGTGGTGATTCTTCTGGGTGTGGTGGTGCTGACGATGGCAAGGACGAGAAGGAAATGAGCATGGATGAGAAAGAACAACGCCGGGGTCTGCTGGTCACTGCGTCCACCTTCGTGATCTGGGGCCTGGTGCCGGTGTACTGGCACCTGCTCAACGAGGTGCCTTCGTTCCAGATCATCGCCCACCGCATCATCTGGAGCACCGTGCTGGTGCTGGGCTGGCTGTTGATCAGCGCGCGCCTGGACTGGTGGCAGAAGATTGCCGCACAGCCGCGCGCGCTGCCGATCCTGCTGGTGTCCAGCTTGACCATCGCCTTCAACTGGGGCCTGTACATCTGGGCGGTCAACGCCGGCCATGTGATCGAGACCAGCCTGGGCTACTTCATCAACCCGCTGGTGAACGTGCTGCTGGGCGTGATGGTACTGAAGGAGCGCCTGCGCCGCCTGCAGTGGGTGGCCGTGGCGATGGCAGCGGTGGGCGTGGCCTGGCTGACCATCGATGCGGGCACGCCACCGTGGATCGCGCTGGGCCTGGCCTGTTCGTTCGGCCTGTATGGCCTGCTGCGCAAGCTGGTCTCGGTCGATCCGGTGGCCGGCCTGGGCGTGGAGAGCATGTACCTGTTCCTGCCGGCGCTGGCGTTTGCGATCTGGGCCGAGAACGGCCATGGCGGCGCGTTCTTCCACGGCTGGGGCTGGCGCAACGACCTGCTGCTGATCTTCGGTGGCGCGGTCACCGCAGTACCGCTGATCGGCTTCGCCTACGGCGTGAAGCGCATTCCGCTGTCACTGGTCGGCATCCTGCAGTACATCGCGCCGAGCCTGCAGCTGCTGCTGGGCGTGTTTTTCTTCCATGAGGCGTTCGATACCGCCAAGGCGATCGGCTTCGCAGCGATCTGGGCCGGCCTGGTGCTGTTCGTCGGCGACAACATCCGCACGATGCGCAAGCGGTAACGGCGCCGGGGTCGGATCCCTCCGCAACGCGGAGGGCGCTGACCCCCTGTTCCTCGCCGCCTGGGGTCATAGCCCTTCGCCGGGCGAAGGGATCCGACCCCGCTTCGGCGCGAAAAAGAACGGCGCCCCGAAGGGCGCCGTTCTGCTTCCATCCACCGCCAGGAGAGAGAGATGGCGGTGGCGGGAACGCGGTTGCAGGCTTAGAAGCGCTGCTGGTACTTCATGTACATGAAACGACCGATGTCGAAGCCACCGTAGTAGGTGAAGCTGCTGTTCGGCTGGCTGTACATGATCGGACCCTGGTGGTCGAAGACGTTGTTCACGCCCAGCGACACGGTGCCGTCCCACGGCAGGGCATAACGCACCTGCAGGTCGTGGAAGGTGTTGGAACCCACCTTGTTGGTCGGCGAGGCATCGGTGTAGGCCGAGCTGAAGCCCGGCATGTTGCACTCGTCCATGTAGGAGCACTTCTCCTTCATGCTGGAGTAGTAGCGCGCGGTCCAGCCGATGCCCAGGTTGCCGTACTGCCAGTCCAGGTTGAAGGTCGAACGCACGCGGAAGTTGCCGCCCCAGCTGGTCAGCTGCTCCACCGGCGTGGTGGCGGCGTTGTCATTGCGCTGCTCCAGGTAGTCGGTGTAGGTGGTGTTCCAGGTAACGGCGAACTTGCCGAACGCGGTTTCCGGCAGGCGGTAGCGCGCGCTGATGTCATAGCCGGCGGTTTCGCGGTAGCCGGCGTTGACCAGCGAACGGTCCAGCGCGTTGACCTGACCGTTGCTGCCACGGGTGAAGCGGCCGCAGGCGGCGTCCGAGCCCTGCACGTAGCACTGTTCCAGGATGTTGGTGGCCGACTCGCCAACGATGGCGTTGTCGATGCGGATCTTCCACCAGTCCAGGCTGACGTCCAGGCCCTGCACGAAGTCGGGGCTGTAGACCAGGCCCACAGTCCAGGTCTTGGCGGTTTCCGGCTTCAGGTTCGGGTTGGAACCGGAGTTGAAATCGGTGGTGGCCTGCTGGCCCGGCTTGCTGGCCACGGTGCCGTCGCTGTTGAGCTGGCGGAAGTTGGCCGGCACCTTCAGGGCCTTGCAACGGGCAGCCACGGCGGCGCTGCTTGCAGCGGTGCCGAACGAGGTATCGCACGGATCGGTGAACGAATCACGGGTGCTGACAGTGCCGCCGTACAGGTCGTCCACGGTCGGTGCACGGAAGCCGGTGCCATAGGTGGCGCGCACCAGCAGGCTGTCGATCGGCTTCCACTTCACGCCGAACTTGCTGTTGGTGGTCGAACCGAAGTTGTTGTAGTCCGAATAGCGACCCGCGACATCCAGCGACAGTTCGCGGGCGAACGCCATGTCGGCCAGCAGCGGCACCTGCATTTCCAGGTAGACCTCGTTGAGCGAGTAGTCGCCCTGGGTCGGCTTGCCGGTGGTGCCGGCGATCTGGCCGTTCTGCACCATCAGGTCCGGGGTGTAGCGTGCTTCTTCGGTGCGGTGCTCGAAGCCCATCGCAGCCATGATGTCGCCGGCCGGCAGCGAGAACAGCGAACCGGAGATGTTGGCGCTGGCCACCTTGGTGGTGGTCTGGCTCTTGTCCACGTAGCGGGCGAACAGGTAGTCCTGCACGTCCTGGTTGCTCAGCGAGCCCGGGCCGGTGTAGCCCATCGGCGCGGCCGGGTTCCACGGCACGCAGCCGGCGATCACCGCGTCGCGGGTACCGCAGTAGGCCACGCCGTTCTCGATGAAGGACGGGCCGACGGCCAGGTTGACGTTCGGCTGGTACATGCTGCCGGTACCAACGCGCTCGCCTTCATTGCGGTTGTAGGTGTAGCTGACGTTCCAGTCCCAGTAGCGCGAGCCGGTTTCGAAGCTGCCTTCCAGGCCCAGACTGCCGCGCTTGGTTTCCAGGGTGTTCTCGGTGCCACGCAGCATTTCTTCGGTGCGGTGCGAGAACAGCACGTCCTGCTGCCACAGGTTGAACGCGCTGTCCTTGGACAGAGCGGCGCGGCTGCCGTTGCGCGCCTGTGTGGCGGTGACCGAGTACGGGTAGCCGGCCAGGTGCTTGGTGGATTCGCGCTTGCTGTACATGGCATCGGCAACGATGCGCAGGTCATCGGTGATCGAGAAGCCGCCGTTGGCGAACACCGAAGTGCGCTCCAGGCCGGTCAGCAGGCTCATGTTGGTCTTGGTGTTGGCACCATCGGCCGGGTTCGGCGCATGGAAGTTGCTGGCGCTGGTCGGGTCGCCGCCCGGGCCGACGGTCAGCGACTTGCCGCCGACGGTGACGCTGCCCCACGGCGTGGTGCCGTTCAGGCCATCGTTCGGGTGGCGCGGGCCGTTGACGTAGCGGCTGAACTCGCGCGCGCCGCCCATCACTTCGTCTTCCTTGGTGCGCTCGGCACCGACGCTGAACCAGCCGCGGTCGAAGGTCTTGCCGAAGGTGGCACTGTAGGAGCGCTTCTGACCGTCGCCTTCGCCGTACTGGCCGACGTAGACGCTGGCTTCGGCACCATCGAAGTTCTTGCGGGTGATGATGTTGACCACACCGGCGATGGCGTCCGAGCCGTACAGTGCCGAAGCACCGTCAGTCAGCACTTCCACGCGCTCGACGATGGCCGACGGGATCGAGGCCAGGTCGGAGTAGCCACCTGCGCTGACGCCCATGCGGCGGCCGTCGATCAGCACCAGGCTGCGTTCCGGGCCGAGGTTGCGCAGGCTGACGTACGTGCCGCCGAAGTCGCGCGAAGAACTCAGCGACGACGAGCGGCTCAGGCTCGGAGCACCGGCGGCGGTGACGTCCTGCAGGATGTCGGCGACGTTGATGTAGCCCTTCTTCTCGATCTCGGCGCGGCTGAGCGCGACGACCGGCTGTGCGGTCTCGACACTGGCCTGGCGGATGCGCGAGCCGGTGATTTCGATGCGATCGAGGTTGGTCGGGGTATCGCCGGCGCTCTGTGCGAAGGCGGGGGTGGTGCAGCTGGCGGCGAGCGCGATGACGATCGCGTTGCGCAGCGGATTGGTTTTCAGGGACATCCGTGACATCTCGTGTTTCAGGAAAAACAAGCGCCCGTTCTATGGGCGCGTGGGGTGCTGCAAACCAACGTGGGGGCCGGGATTCTAGAGTGTTTCCATTCGTAACTGTTTGTCGCCATGCCGCTGAATGTGCGCGAAGATGAATCGCAACCAACAATCCACAGATGCGATGTGCGCGGCGTCACGCACGTTGCGTGCGCGATGGGCAGAGGCATCGATAGCGGCAGATTTGTGGATATCTGTAGCCGCGCGTGTGCGCACGCTTCCATCCACGCATGGCGTGGATCTACTGGATCCAGATTGGGGTCAGATCCCTTCGCGCAGTGAAGGGATCTGACCCCACCAATGAAAAAGGGACGAAGCTCCCGCTTCGTCCCCCTGCAACGTGCGCGTTGTATCGCTGCGAAATGCTCAGGTTTCGCGCAACGCCGTGGTGATCGGCAAACGTGCCGCGCGCAGCGCCGGGAACAGGCCACCGACCAGGCCGATGCCCAGTGCCCATTTCAGGCCGGTCCACAGCAGTTCCGGCGAAACATGGAACTTGAACACCACCGCGCTGAAGTTGCTGCCGATGGTGGACACGCTGTAGCCATTGAACAGCAGCCACGCCACCGCGCACCCCAGCAGGCCGCCCAGCAGCGCCAGCAGCATCGTCTCCAGCATCACCGCAGTGACAACCGGCAGGCCACGGAAGCCGATCGCGCGCATGGTGGCGATCTCGCGCGCACGCGTGGCAACAGCCGCATACATGGTGTTGAGTGCGCCGAACACCGCACCCACCGCCATGATCGTGCCGATCACCTTGCCGAGGATGTCGATCAGCTTGGTCAGCCCGCCGCCCTGCTTGCTGTAGTAGACACGGGTGGTTTCCACGTCCAGCTTCAGGCGCGGGTCGGCGGCGACCGCCGCCTTGAACTGCTCGAAGCCGGCCTTGCCATCGGTACGCACGCTGATCGACTGCCAGGCGCTGCGCTGGTAGGTGGTGGCCAGCGTATCGGCGTCGGTCCACAGTTCCGAATCATGCGCATCGCCGGTGGCGAACACGCCGACCACGGTCCAGGTCTGGTTGCCCAGCGTCAGCGTCCTGCCCACGTCCATGTCGCGGAACTGGCCCTTGGCACCCTGGCCGACCACGATCTCGCGCAGGCCGGTGGCGAACTTGCGGCCTTCGATGATCTTGACCTTGTCATGTACTGCCCAGGCCTGCGGACCAACGCCGCGGAACTGCGCGTTGACGTCGGTGCCGTCGGACTTCGATACCAGGTTGACCACCTGCGACAGCTCCGGCGACAGCAGCGGCCGGCCTTCGCCATCGCGGCTGATGCCGGGCAGGGTGGACAGCGTGGGAACCTGTTCGCGGGTGATGACCGAATTGGTCTCGGCCTGCGAGCCACCGCGCAGCACGATGGCGGTGGTGTCATCGCCGGTATTGTTGAGCGTGGCCTGGAAACCTTCGCCCATCGCCAGCATCGCCACCAGCACGCCGACCACGCCGGCGATGCCGACCACGATCACCGAGGACGCACCCCAGCGCTGCGGCAGGCTGGCCACGCCGATGCGGGTGGCCGCCAGTGCCAGCCGTCCGCCACGGGTCAGCAGCAGCCACAGCGCCACCAGCACGGCCACGGCCAGCACGCCAACCCACGGCAGGCTGATCCACAGCACCAGGCCGATCGCCAGCAGCAGCACCGTCACACCGTTGCCCAGCCACTTCTTGAGTTTGCTCTTGAACATGTCGGTGTCCTCCTCAGCGGCCGGCCAGTGCGTCGACGATCTTCAGGCGCTTGGCACGCAGCGCCGGCAACAGGCCGACGATGATGCCGATCACCACGATCAGGCCCAGCCCCATCAGCCAGGTCGGCGTCGGTACGTGCGGCGGCAACATGCCCATGCTCTTCGGCCCGATCGCTGGGAGGATCAGCGCGGCCAGGCCCATGCCGATCAGGCCACCCAGGCCGATCAGCAGCACCGACTCCACCATCACCAGGGTCAGCACGGTGCTGTCCTTGAAGCCCAGCGTCTTCAGCGTGGCCAGCTCCGGCACGCGCTCGCGCACCGCCTGCGCCATGGTGTTGCCGGTCAGCAGCAGCAAGGTGAAGAACACCGCGCCCATGATCGAAGTGACGATCATGCCGATGTCGGCGAACTGCTTGACGAAGGCCTGCTGGAACGCTGATTCGGTCTGGGTCTTGGTCTCGTGGTCGGAGTTGGCCGAGATCGCATCGATCGCCTGCGCCACCCGCGAGGAATGGTCCGGATTGTCCAGCGTCACCGTGTACCAGCTCACCTGGTTCTTGATGTAGTCGTTGGATTCATCGAAGTACTTCCAGTTCATCATCAACTGGCGTTCTTCGTTGGCGGCCAGCGCGCGGTCCTTGGAACGGTAGATGCCCTTCAGTTCCAGCGGCCAGTCGTTGCTGCCACCACGCGGGAAGATCGTGGCCTGCAGCGGGATGGTGTCGCCGATCTTCCAGCCGAACTGCTTGGCCAGCGATTCGCCGACGATGGCGCCGGTGCGGGTCTGTTTCCAGTCTTCCAGCTGCGCCGGATCGATCTGCAGCTCGCGGTAGACATCGAAGTAGTTGGGCGACACCGAGAAGTTCGGGAAGAAATTCTTCGGGTCCTGGTAGATGCCACCAAACCACATGCCATAGGCCACGTCACGCACCCCGGCTACCTGGCGGATCTGGGTTTCCAGCCGGATCGGCAACGACTGGGTGATCGATAGCCGCGAGGCCACCACCAGGCGGTTGGCGCCTTCCACGCTGCCGCCGGACGAGAACGCCACGCGCACCGAGTCGAGCATGCCGAACAACAGGAACGCGGCCACCACCGACAGCAGGGTCAACAAGGTGCGCGTGCGGCTGCGGAACAGCTGCGCCCACACCAACGAGAAGTATTTCATCGCGGTGGCCTCCGTCAGTGGGCCAGCGGCGCGTCGGCCAGCTCGCCCTTGTCCAGGTGCACCGTGTGCGTGGCGTACTCGGCGGCCTTCGGGTCATGGGTGACCATGATGATGGTCTTGCCGTGCTCACGGTTGAGCTGCTGCAGCAGGCCGAGAATCTCCTCGGCCGATTGGCGGTCGAGGTCGCCGGTCGGTTCGTCGCAGATCAGGAAGGTCGGGTCGGAGACGATCGCGCGGGCGATCGCCACGCGCTGCTGCTGGCCGCCGGACAGTTCATTCGGGCGGTGGCTGCGGCGGTCGGCCAGGCCGACCAGGGTCAGGGCGATCTCCGCATTGCGGCGGCGCTGCGCCGCATTGAGGTGGGTCAGCAGCAGCGGCAGCTCCACGTTCTTCTGCGCGGTCAGCATCGGCATCAGGTTGTAGAACTGGAACACGAAGCCGACGTGGTGGCTGCGCCAGGTCGACAGCTGGCCGCCGCTCATCTGGTCGATGCGCTCGCCTTCGATGCTGATTTCGCCGCCACTGGGGTTGTCCAGGCCGCCGATCAGGTTGAGCAGGGTGGTCTTGCCGGAACCAGACGGACCCATCAGCGCCACGAAGTCGCCGCTGGCGATGTCCAGGTCGATGCCGTGCAGCACCTGAACTTTCTCGGGGCCACGCTGGTAGGTCTTGGTGATGTTGCGCAGTGAAACCAGGGTCGACATGGGGGGTTCTCCACGGAAGGCGGGAAACGGGGACGCGCGCCGGCGGTGGCCGGGGGCGTGCGTCGAGCGGTGCTGCCGGCGGCGCCCACGGGCGCCAGGCCGTTACTGCGCTTGTTTCTGTTGCACCTTGGCGCCATCGCGCAGGGTGTCTGGCGGGTTCACCACCACCGATTCACCTGCGCTCACGCCCTTGAGGATCTGGCGGTCCTTGCCCATCGCCTGGCCTGCTTCGACCGTGCGCTGCTGCACGCGGCTCTCGTCACCCAGCACGAAGGCCACCGACGTGCCGTCGCGCTGGACCACCGCGCCGCCCGGCACGCGCACGCCCTGCGGCTTGGTCGCCGCCTGCGGCTGCGCCTGTTCGAGGAAGCTGACCCGCACGCCCATCTCCGGCACGATGCGCGGGTCTTTCACCTTCAGCGCCACGCGCACCTTCACCGTGGCCTTGCCGCGGTCGGCGGTGGGGATGATGGCGATCACCTCGCCCGGGATCTTCCACTCCGGGTAGGCATTGAGCGTGGCTTCCACCGGCATCTTCGGCTGCACGCGGCCGATGAAGGCCTCGCCGACCTCGACTTCGATCTCCAGCGAATCCATGTCGACGATGGTGCCGATGCCGGTACGGGTGAAGCCACCGCCGGCCGACAGCGGCGAGACGATCTCGCCCGGCTGCGCCGCCTTGGCGGTGACCACGCCGGAGAACGGCGCGCGCACTACGTTGTTGTCCACGCCCAGGTCGGCGATGGCCAGCTGGTCGTGTGCCACCTTGACGTTGCGCTGCGCAGTGTCCAGCTGTGCGCGCAGGCTGTCGCGCTGGGCCACGGCCTGGTCGTACTGCGAGCGCGACACCAGCTGCTGGCCGACCAGCGCCTGCAGGCGGCTGGCCTCGGCGGCGGCCTGCTTCTGCTGTGCTTCCAGCCCGGCCACCTGGCTGCGTGCGGCCTGCAGCTGCGAGGCATACAGGCTGCGCTGCGCATCGGCATCGATCGGGTCCAGGGTGGCCATCACCTGGCCGGCTTCGACCCGCATGCCTTCCTCGATCATCACCTCGCGCACCTTGCCGGTGATCTTGGCCGATACCGTGGCCATGCGCCGGGCGACCACGTAGCCACTGGCGTCAAGCACCGAACTGCTGGCGCTGCCCTGCTGGATGGCTACCGCGGGTGCGGTTTCCACCTCAACGGCCGGGGTGCGGCCGAACAGCGCGAAGGCGCCGGCGGCCAGCAGCACGGCAATCACGACAATCGTGATCCACAGCCAGCGCCGACCGCCGCCATTGCCACCGGAGGGCGGCTGTGGCGACTTGCGGTCGATACGGAGTTCCTTCAACAGCTCGGCAGAAGCGTTCATTCGTTCCATCACAGACGTTCGGGCGGGTGTGGCCGGAAGAGCGGACGGCGGCGGTTCCGGCGGTGGAGCGTGCGGCACAGCATGAAGGCAGGCACAGCGATGACGGCAGTGACAGCTGTCATCCGATGACACTGACGGCGGCAACTGCGAAATGTGACCACGGCGGCACAGGATGGCAACGTCCCCGCTACCGGTACCGCCCATGGATCCGATCGCCCCGTCGCTGGCCCGCCTGCAGCAGGTGCAGGTGCGCTATCGCGACCATACCGCCCTGCATGGCATCGACCTGCAGGTCCGCGCTGGCCAGGTGCTGGCATTGCTGGGCCGCAACGGTGCCGGCAAGAGTACCGCGATCAGCGTGCTGTTGGGCCTGCGCCGCGCCGACGCCGGCCAGGTCGAGCTGCTCGGTGGCGACCCGCAGCAGCGTGCCAGCCGCCTCGGCCTGGGCGTGATGCTGCAGAGCACGAACCTGCCGCCGATGCTGCAGGTGGACGAGCTGGTGGCCCAGGCCAGTGCCTGCTACCCCGACCCGATGCCGTTGCAGGAGGTACTGCAGCGCGCCGGACTGCAGGCGCTGGCGGGCCGCCGCTACGGCCAGCTGTCCGGTGGCCAGCAGCGCGCCGTGCAGTTCGCCAACGCACTGTGTGGGCGCCCGCGCGTACTGTTCCTGGACGAGCCCACCACCGGGCTGGACATCCAGGCGCGGCAGACCATGTGGCAGGCCATCCGGCAGCTGGTGGCCGAAGGCTGCGGCGTGCTGCTGACCACCCACTACCTGGAGGAGGCCGAGGCATTGGCGCAGCAGGTGGTGGTGCTGGAACAGGGCCGGGTGTTGGCCGACGCGCCGCTGGCCGAACTGCGCCTGGCCGAGCGGCCGCGTCGCATCCGCTGCCGCAGCGTGCTGTCCGCTGAAGAGGTGCAGTACTGGCCGGGCGTGCAGCAGGTGCAGCGCGACGGCGAGCATCTGCAGCTGCTGGCGAGCCCGGCCGAGCCGGTGGTGGCTCGCCTGCTGGCCGCCGATGCGCAGCTGCGTGAACTGGAAGTACAGGGCGCGGCGCTGGCCGATGCCTTCCTCGACCTGACCCGGGAGGCCGCATGAATACCCTGAATCCGACTGCCGCCGCTGCGCGTCCGGTATCGACCTGGCGGCGCGCGCTGCGCCCGTACCGTGCCGAACTGCAGGCCGAGCTGCGCCGCGCCTGGCGTACACCCGCCTTCGCCGTACCCTCGCTGCTGTTCCCGGTGCTGTTCTACCTGTTGTTCGGCGTGTTGTTGGGCCGCGGCCATGCACCGCTGTACCTGCTGGCCACCTACTGCGTGTTCGGTGCGATGGCGCCGGCCCTGTTCGGCTTCGGCGTGCAGCTGGCGCTGGACCGTGAAGGCGGCCTGCTGACCCTCAAGCGCGCGCTGCCGATGCCGGCGGCGGCACCGTTGCTGGCGCGACTTGCGATGGCCGTGATGTTCGCGCTGCTGGTGGCCGCTCTGTTGATCGGCGTGGCGCGCGCGATGGGTGGCGTGCAGCTTCAGGCGGTGCAGATGCTGCAGCTGATGGCGGTGGCGGGGCTGGCCGCGCTGCCGCTGGGGGCGATCGGCCTGCTGATCGGAAGCCATGTCAGCGCCAGTGCGGCGCCGGCGATGGTCAACCTGGTCTACCTGCCGCTGGCGCTGCTGTCCGGCCTGTGGCTGCCGCTGTCGGCGCTGCCGAAGGTGTTTTCGACGATGGCCCCGCTGTGGCCGACCTGGCACCTGGCCCAGCTGGCGTTGCCGGTGGTGGGGCTGCCGTCGGTGGGCAGCGTCTCCGGCCATCTGCTGGTGCTGCTGGCGGTCACCCTTGTGGCGTTGCTGCTGGCGCGTCGCCGCCTGCGCCGGATCGGCTGAACTGGCATGATCGGCAGCGATCGTCCCCGCCTGGATCACCCCGTGTCGTCGAGCTGGCTTGCTTCCCTGCTGCGCCCCGCACCGGACTCGGCAGTGGCCGACAACCTGCGCCGCGGCAAACCGGCCTGGGCCGATGCCATCCACCTGCTGTGGACGGTGTGGGTGTTCATGACGCCGCTGTTCTCCGGGGGCTACACACTGCGCTGGCTGTGGTTCACCCTGGCCAGCTATCCGCTGTTCCTGGTGCTGTATGCGCGCCTGCTGCTGTCGCCGCGGCACCATGCGCCCCGCTATGCACTGGCGATGACCGCGCTGGCGATCGTGCTGGTGCCCTGGTACCCATCGGGCATCAGCTACTTCATTTTCGGCTGCGTGATGTTGCGGGTCTGCGGGCGCAGCAGCTGGTGGCGCTATCTGTTGCTGCTGGCCGTGCTCAACGCGGTGTTCTACCTGGTGGCCTACCTTGCGCACTACCCGTGGCAGAGCCTGGTCTGGGTGCCGGCGGTGTCGTTCATCATCGGCATGGTGGTGAACGTGGAGACGGTGAACAAGGAAAAGGATGCCGCATTGCAGCTTTCGCAGGAGGAAGTGCGGCGGCTGGCCACCACCGCCGAGCGCGAGCGCATCGGCCGCGATCTGCACGATCTGCTGGGCCATACCCTGTCGCTGATCACCTTGAAGCTGGAGCTGGCGCGCAAGCTGCACGACCGTGGCGATGCACGTGCGCGGCAGGAGATCGGCGAGGCCGAGGACATCGCGCGTGAGGCACTGGCGCAGGTGCGCAGTGCGGTCACCGGCATCCGTGCCAGCGACCTGGCGGGCGAACTGGCCTCGGCACGCCTGCTGCTGGAATGCCAGCAGGTGCACCTGCACTATGCGTCGCCACCGGCAATGCCGGTGGACGTCGAACGTGGCCTGGCGCTGGTACTGCGCGAAGCGGCCACCAACATCGCCCGGCATGCGCAGGCAACGCAGGCGCGGGTGGATTTCATGCTGGAAGGAAGGATGTTGGCGATGCAGATCCGCGACGATGGCCGCGGCGGTGTGCAGGCCGAAGGCAATGGCCTGTGCGGGATGCGTGAGCGGGTGGCGGCGCTGGGCGGGCAGTTGCAGGTGCAGTCTGCGAAGGGCGAGGGCACGGTGCTGACCGTGCGCGTGCCTGTGGGCGCGGCCACCACACCGCTGCCGCCGGGCGCGCCGCCGACGCTGGCAGCGGGCGGTGCCGCATGATCCGCATCCTGCTGGCTGAAGACCAGGCGATGGTGCGGGGTGCGTTGTCCGCGCTGCTGGGCCTGGAGCCGGACATCGAGGTGCTGGGCAGTGCTGCCGACGGCGAGGCCGCCTGGCGCATGCTGCAGCAGCTGCAGCCGGACATCCTGGTGACCGACATCGAGATGCCGGGCCTGTCGGGGCTGGAGCTGGCGCAGCGCATCGCCCGCCATGAGTTGCCGATCAAGGTGGTGATCGTGACCACCTTCGCCCGCGCCGGTTTCCTGCGCCGCGCGCTGGAAGCGGGCGTGCTGGGCTACCTGTTGAAGGATGCGCCGGCGGAGAACCTGGCTGAGGCCCTGCGCAAGGTAAAGCAGGGCATCCGCGCGATCGATCCGCAGCTGGCGCTGGATGCGTGGTCGCAGGCCGATCCGCTGACCGACCGCGAGCGCCGCGTCCTGCGGCTGGCAGGTGAGGGCCGTACCGCCAGTGAGATTGCCGAACAGCTGGGGCTGTCGCACGGCACGGTACGCAATTACCTGTCCGAGTGCATCGGCAAGCTTGGCGTGGCCAACCGGATCGAGGCGTACCGGCTGGCGCGGCAGAAGGGGTGGTTGTAGCGGCGCCTTGCGTTTCCCGGTGATGTCATTTCCGCGACCGCGGAGGGGTGTCACTTTCTTTGCTCGTGCAAAGAAAGTAACCAAAGAAACACGCCGCCAGATCGCGAGCCGGCGCTGCGCGCCGGTGCCCTGCGCTTCTCGGTGAATCAGGGGACGGCGCCGAACTCGCTGCGCTCAGACACCCGCGCCTCTTCGCCCCTGATTCCCCTGCGATGCTCGGCTCGCTAAAAGGCGGACCCAACGTCAAAAGCCGATGTTGCACCCCGTAGGTCCACGCCATGCGTGGATGCTGTTGCCATTGATCTTGACCTTCAAGTCCGCCTTGAGCGAGCCGAGCACCGCAGGTCCGGCGAGGGCGAAGAGGCGCGGGTGTCTGAGCGCAGCGAGTTCCCGCGCCGTCCCTCGACGGATCGAGGAGCGCAGGGCACCGGCGTGCGAAGCACGTCGGCTCGCGGCCGGCGGAGCGTTTCTTTGGTTACTTTCTTTGCGCGCAAAGAAAGTGACACCCCTCCGCAGTCGCGGAAACGATCCGCCGGGAACTCCCGGCGAGCCCCTTCAATCCTTCCCGCGCGCCATCGCCTGGAACACCCCATCGCGCCGCACCCACAGGTGGAACAGCGCTGCACCCACGTGCATCAGCACCGTGGCGAACAACACATATGCCAGCAGGCTGTGCGTATTGCGCAACGCGGCGTACAGCGCCGGGGTGTGCGGCACGATCGGCGGCAGGTGCAGGCCTCCCCACAGCACGATCGGGTAACCGCCCGCCGACAGCATCGCCCAGCCGATCAAGGGCATCGCCAGCATCAGCGAATACAGCATCCAGTGCGAGGCCTTGGCCGCCATCACCTGCCACACCGGCAGGTCGGCCGGCAGTGGCGGCGGGCGATGGCGCAGCCGGTTGTACAGGCGAAGCAGCACCAGCAACAGGATCGCGATGCCCAGCGGGCGGTGCAGGTCGATCAGCACGGGACGCAGATGCAGCGAGGCGACCATGGTCACGCCGATGAACAGCATGGCGATGATCATCAGCGCCATGGTCCAGTGCAGCACCCGCGCCAGCAGGTTGAAGTGGCCGTTGTGGGTGTTCATCGCGCGGCCTCCTTCGGTTGCTCGACATTGCCGCTGGCGCGCTCGCGTTCGCGACGGTTGAAGGATTGCGAATAAACGGCCGAACGCGCAGCCAGGATCGGATCGTCACTGCCGCGCACGCCGCTGGGCAGGATCAGCGGATCGAAGTTGATCTGGCCGCAGGCGCCTTCCTCCTGCGACTGCATGCGGTCCAGGCTGAGTACGCCGGCCACCACCTCATCGCGCGACGCGGGCCACGGCACCGATGGATCATCGATGGCATCGCCGGGCGCGGCGATGGTCACGACCAGGTTCCAGCGCACCGGGCCGCTGGCCAGGCGCTGTTGCAGTTCCTGGCTGAGGAAATCGACGCTGGCCTGCTTGCGCGTTTCCGCATCCATCTCCACCACTGCCGCCTGCGGCTGCCAGCGCCAGCGCACCGCACGCTTCTGGCCCTGTGCATTGGTGAACCAGAAGCTGTTGACGCTGTTGAAGGTGGTGTCGGCCCAGCTGCTGGTCCACGGTGCGGTCTTGGCCCACTGCTGGAACGCCTGCGCACTGGGGTATTTCGCCAGCACTGCCGCCATCTTCTGTGGGTCCGGCTTGCCGGTGGCCGTGTCGGGAATGGAGGCACGCGTCTGCGCGTAGAACGCCTCGGCGTTGGGCACGGCGAAGAACGGGAAGCTGTTCATCGCCATGCGCCATTCCTGGCCATCATCACTGACCATCTGCACCGCGATGCTGCGGACGCGTGCGGTGTTGTCGGCGCCGTAGGGATCGCCGCCGCCGATCGACAGCCGCCCCATCACCGGCACGCGGCGCTGCGAGAACACCCGTGCACTGGACAGGGTGGGAGCCTGCGCGCTTGGTTCGAACCAGCCGCTCACGCACACGCCTTTGCTGTGCGCACGGCGGAACCCGGGATGAGCCGGGCCGGTGGCTTCGATGGTGTCGGTGAAGCGCTGCGCGGTCAGGCGGCCGCCAATCCATCCGGCCAGCCAGGCGAAGGCCAACGCGACCGCACCCAGGATGAGCGCGATCAGTGCGATCCAGAGCAGGGGTGAATGCTTGCGTGGTGCGCCCGGCGTCTGGCCGGCGCGGGTGTAGCGGAAGAGCGACATGGTCGGAGTCCTGCCTTCACGGAGCGTGTGGGTGGTCGACCCACACATCCTCGCAGAACCCGGCCGCGGCCGAAATTCAATTTTTCGTCAAACTTCCAGCCCTGCCAACGCCCCGGTAGAGTCGACTGTCAGTCGACTCGCGCGCGCAGCGCGGGGTTTTCACGGCCGGTTCCAATTGAAGAGCAGTCGGTTTGAAGAGCAGCCGGATCCAAGAGCAGTCGGATCCAAGAGCAGTCGACTAACAGTCGACTCTACCGTGCCCATGCCTGCCCCGGCGGTCGGGTCGGGTACGGCGTGCCGACCAAGGTCGGCACCCACCCGATCAGCTGTAACGCGCCTTCAGCATCGCCCATGCCGAGCGCAGCGCCAGCGCTTCGCCACCGGCGGGACGGCCCGGGCGTTCGCCGTCGTTCCAGGCATACACGTCCAGGTGCGCCCAGCGCTGGCCGTCTTCCAGGAAGCGTTCCAGGTACAGCGCGGCGGTGACCGAGCCGGCCATGCGCGAACCGGCGTTGGCCAGATCGGCGATGCCGCTGCTCAGGTAGCGCAGGTAGGGGCGCCACAGTGGCATGCGCCAGACCGGGTCGCGGGTTGCATCACCGGCCTGCAGCCACTGCTGGGCCACCGTGTCGTCGTTGCTGAACAGTGCCGGCAGGTCCGGGCCCAGTGCGATGCGCGCGGCACCGGTGAGGGTGGCGAAGTCCAGCACCAGGTCCGGCTTCTGCTCGCCGGCGAAGGTCAGCGCGTCGCACAGGATCACGCGGCCCTCGGCGTCGGTGTTGTCAATCTCCACGCTCAGGCCCTTGCGGGTAGCGATCACTTCGCCTGGACGGAACGCATCCGGACCGATCGCGTTTTCCACCGCCGGCACCAGCAGGATCAGGCGCACCGGCAGCCCGCGCGCCATCACCAGGCCGGCCAGGGCCAGCGCGTGTGCGGCGCCGCCCATGTCCTTCTTCATGTTGCGCATGCCGTCGGCGGGCTTGATGTCCAGGCCGCCGGTATCGAAGCACACGCCCTTGCCGACCAGCACCAGCGCCGGATCGGTGTCCTTGCCCCAGCGCAGCACGACCAGGCGTGGCGCACGGTGCGAAGCGCGACCCACGGCGTGGATGGCCGGGAAGTTCTGCTTCAGCAGCTCATCGCCGGTGATCGCCTCGACCTGCGCGCCATGTGCATCGGCCAGGGCGCGTGCGGCGTCTTCCAGCTGCTGCGGGCCCATGTCTTCGGTCGGGGTGTTGACCCAGTCGCGCACGCGCAGGCTGGCGGCGATCAGGTCGGCCACTTCGCCGGACGGTGCAGCCACCAGCTGCGCCGGTGCGCGGTTGCGCTTGCGGTAGCGGTCGAAGCGGTAGCTGCCCAGGCCCCAGCCCAGCTGCAGCAGCGCCAGTTCGGCGGCCGGCAGTTCATTGGCCAGCTGCCAGACGCTGCCTTCGGGCAGCGCGTGCGGCGCATGCGCATAGCTGTAGGCATCGCCACGATCACCCACGCCCATCACGGCACCGGCCAGGCCATCGGTGCCCGGCAGCAGCGCCACGCTGTGGGCGCCGGCGTTGAAGCCCTGCGATGCCAGCCATGCCTGGGTGGCAGCCGGCTGGCCGTCCTTCCACGCGGCGAACTGCTCGCGGTCCAGCACGTACAACGGCAGCGCCGCGGCGGTGTCGGCGGTGAAACCAGTGATCTCGCTCATGCGTCAGATACTCCGGGGTGCGGCGGCGTCGAGGTTGGCGTCCAACCAGTCGGCCAGGCCGGTAAGGGTGTCGAACTGCAGGTCCGGCTGCAGTTGCGGATGGGTCCAGGTGGCAGCCTCGCGGTTGATCCAGCAGCCGCGCAGGCCGGCGGCAATCGCTCCGGCCACGTCCATCTCGGCGTGGTCGCCGACGTGCAGTACCTGGGCCGGCGCCACACCCAGACGGGTGCAGGCGGCGTGGAAGATGCTGGCCTCGGGCTTGGCCGCGCCGTGTTCGCGCGAACCCAGCTGGAAGACGAAATGATGGGCCAGGCCGATCCGTTCCAGGTCGGCATTGCCGTTGCTCAACGCCGCTACCGGCACCCGCGCGGCGATACGCGCCAGCGCGTCGATTGCATCCGGGTAGCACTCGACCTGGTTGCGCGCGGCGTAGAACACCTCATACGCCGGTTCCAGCAGATCGAGGCTGGCGCCACTGGTGTGCAGCGCTTCGTGCAGGGTCAGCCGGCGCAGTGCGCTCAGGTCGTGGTGGAGGTGCGGATGGGCGTGGTACAGCCGCTCGCGCAGTTTGCGCATCGCCGCCACCGGATACATCGCAGCGGTGGCCGGGCTGTGTTCGCGCATCCACGCGTGCAGGACCTGTTCGATGCGGGCGCCGATCGGAGCGAACGGCCACAGCGTGTCGTCAAGGTCGAGGGTGATGGCTTGGACGGGGAAATTCACCCCGCCATTCTACCTGCCCGCGCGGCCTTTCATGCGGCGCGGCGGGCGGGGCAGCCGGGTTCGGGGCGGCGCAGGTTGCCTGCCAGTTATGCCCTTGCTCCTGTTCCTGTGGCCTGCGTTACCTGTCTTCAGGCCGGCTCATTCCAGCAGCCTTGCCCAGCCCTGCATGCCGTCCAGCCGCGCCAGCACCAGCTTGATGCAGACCAGCAGCGGCACCGCCAGCAGCAGCCCGATCATGCCCCAGGCCCAGCCGAACACCATCAGTGCCAGGATCAGCACCAGCGGCGACAGCTTCATGCGACGGCCCAGCACGATCGGGGTCACCATCTGCCCTTCCAGGGTGTGCAGGGCCAGGTAGGCGGCGGCCGGCAGCAGTGCCTGCAGCGGGTCGCGGAACTCGACGAAGCCCATCAGCAGCATCAGCGCCACGCCGATCAGCGGGCCCACGTAGGGGGCGAAATTCAGCAGTGCGGCCACCGTGCCCCACAGCAACGCCTCCTGCAGGCCGATGCCGAACAGCATCAGCACGCCAGCGAACACCAACCCGACCAGCGTATTGATAACGCTGATGGTCAGCACATAGCGCGAGACCTCGCGCTCGATCGAACGCAGGATGTCACTGGTGAATCGCTGCTGCTGGCGGTTCGGGAACAGGGCGATGGCCGCGCGCTGCAGGCTCTGCCCATAGATCATGAAGAACAGCGTGAGCAGCACCACCGCCAGCACCGAGGCGGCCAGACGTGGCGCGCGGGTCAGCATGCGGTAGGGGTCGTCCATCTGGGTGCGGATCACCTGCACCTTGTGGTTGCTGTCACCGCCGGCCACGCGGGCGAAGTTCTCCGCCGCCTGGTTGGCCTGCTGCACCGGCTTGGTCAGGTCCTGCACCTGGCGCGCCACCTTGCGCAGCTGCTGCGGCGCTTCCTGTGCCCAGTCCATGGCCGGACCGATCAGCTGCACCGCCAGCGAACCGGTCACGCCCAGGCCGGCGCCGAGGATCAGCAGTGCGCCCAGCGCACGCGGAATCCACAGTTTCTGCAGCAGGCGCAGGATCGGATTGCCGACCAGCGCGAAGAACACCGCCAGCAGCACCGGCAGGATGATGTCCTGCGCGGCCCACAGCGTGTAGCCCACCGCCAGGGTCGCCAGCACCACCAGCGACATCGGCCCGCGCGGACGCGACGGCGCGGGCAGCGGTGCGTCGGGCTGCTCGGGACCGGCCGGTGACGGGGACAGGGGGGACTCGCTCATCGACGCATCAACCGGAAAGGGGAGCGCATTATCCGCCGGCCGCGATCGGCGCGGCGGATTACACGCATCAACGTTCGGACAGCTCGGTGGCCGCTTCGGCCGGCCGCGGTTCGCGCAGTTCCGGTTCGGGCACGGGCCGCGCTGCCGGCGCAGGTCGCTCGGCGGTCGCCGACGTTGCCGCCTGTGCCTGTTCGCTGGCCTCGTCGGCTTCCTCGGCCGCGTCGTCGGCAGTGGCCGCGGCCTGCGCCGCCATCGCCGTGGCAAATGCCGCCTGTGCGCTGGCAAACAGGTTCGAGACCGAACCGACCATCTGCAGCCAGCGGGCACCATTGACCTTGCCCGGCACTTCCAGCTTGCCGGCGATGAAGCCACCGGCCAGGCCGACCACCACGATGCGCAGCGGCGACCACCCCTGTCGCCAGACCTGGCTGAGCGTGGACCAGTGGTCCTGGGTCTCGCCCAGGCGCACGGTCACCACCTGTTCGCAGCGTTTCACCCGCCGCTGCAGCGCACCGAACTTCATGGCTTGCCCTCGGGCAGCTGCACGCCGGCATCGGGGTCGTCTTCGCTGGGCTCGTCGAACAGGCCCAGGCGTGACAGCTGGCGCCGGGTGGCATGCATGCCGGTGTGGTGGAAGAAGTACGACACCCGCCAGATCGCATAGCCGGTGATGGCCAGGCTCAGCAGCGAGGTAATCAGCAGGGCCTGCAGCCAACTCAGGCCCCAGCTCTCCAGCAGTGCGATGAGGGTGGCGGCCATCAGCAGCCACGCCGAGGCACCAAATACGATCGCCACGCCGGCCCAGGCCAGCGCACGACCGAACGCACTGCGGGCCAGCGCGAAGTCGGCCGAAGCCAACCGGCGCAGCGAGCGCACGGTGTGCTTGGCCGAATCGGCAGCGGCACGACCGGCCGCGCCGACCTGGCGGATGCTCTCATCCAGCGGCGGGGTGGCCGCCGGATCAGGCGCTTGCGTGTTGTTTTCGCTCACGCTGCGGCTTACTTGTCGCTGCTGCCGCGGGCCAGCTTGGCGATGATCCAGCCGGCTGCGAAGGCGACGCCGAACGAGGCCAGCGGACGTTCGCGGATCAGTTCGGCGGCGCTGTCGATCAGGTCCTTGCCCTTGTCCATCAGCGCATCGACCTGTTCCTTGGCGGCGGCACCGCCGAACTCGGCGGCGGCCAGGCCGGACAGTGCGCTGTCGGACAATTCAGCCTTGACGTTGGCCTTGCCGATGCGAAGCTCGTCGGTCGCTGCACCGGTTGCACCCTTGATCGCACCGCCGGCGGCCGTAGCGGCCTGCTTCAGGTGGGAACCGGCTTCACCCAGGTGTTCCTTCAGGTTCTCGGTATTGGTGGGGCTCATCGAATCACTCCTGTTGCGATGGGGGAACGGGGTCGGCGGTGCCGACCTGGACTGACAGCAATAGCATTGCCGGGGTATAGGGGGTGTTACGGCAGGGCGATCAGCGCATCACGAGCTGGCCCTGCTGCTGGCCATTGTTGCGCAGCACGCGCAGCACCAGCGTCGGCGGGCGCTGCTGGAAGTTGGCACGCCAGCTGGCCAGGTCGGCGAATTCACCCACGGTGGCATCGGTGATGATGTCGCCCTGCTGCAGGCCGTTGCTGGCGGCGCGGCTGCCCCGCTTGACCTCGCTGACCAGCACGCCGCTGGCGCCTGACTGGCGCAGCGACTCGGGCAGGTCGACAAAGGTGGCCCCACCCAGGCGCGGGTCCAGGCTGTCGCCGGTGACCGCGCGTGCCTGTTCCTTCAGTGTCGCCTTGATCTGCAGCGGCTTGCCTTCGCGGCGTACGTCCAGCGTCAACGGGCTGCCGACCGCCGCCAGGCCTTCCACGTTGTGCAGGGCTTCGGCGCTGTCCACGCGCTGGCCATTGGCCGACACCACCACGTCGCCCGGCTTCAGGCCGGCCGCGGCGGCGGCCGAACCGGCCAGCACGCGGGTGATCAGCGCACCGCGGGTTTCGCCCAGGCCCAGGCCCTGCGCGATCTGTGCGGTCAGGTTCTGGCTTTCCACGCCCAGCGTGCCGCGTACCACCACGCCGTGCTTGACCAGCTGGTCGACCACGCTGCGCGCCAGGTTCGAGGGAATCGCCAGGCCCAGGCCGATGTTGCCGGCCATGCTGCCCTGCGGGTTGAAGCTGGCCGTGTTGATGCCGACCAGCTGGCCCTGCAGGTCGACCAGCGCGCCACCCGAGTTGCCCGGGTTGATCGACGCGTCGGTCTGGATGAAGTTCTGGTAGCCCAGCCCGCGGATGCCGCTGCGGCCCACCGCCGAGACGATGCCGGAGGTGACCGTCTGGCTGAAGCCGAACGGATTGCCGATGGCCACCACGAAGTCGCCCACCCGCAGCTGGTCGCTGTTGCCGAGCTTGATGTCGGTCAGGTTCTGCGCCGGGATGCGGATCAGCGCGATGTCGGTGTCGCGGTCGGAGCCGAGGAACTCCGCCTTGACCGTACGCCCATCGGCCAACGTCACCTGAACGTCATCGGCGTTGTCGATGACATGGTGGTTGGTCAGCACCAGGCCCTCCTTGGCGTCGATGATGACGCCCGAGCCCAGCGATTCGTTGATGCGTTCCTGCGGGATGTCCGGGAACAGGCGCCGGAAGAACGGGTCGTTGAAGAAGGGGTTGCGCACGCGAACCACCTGCTTGGTGTTGACGCTGACCACCGCCGGCATCGCCTTCTCCAGCATGGGTGCCAGTGACGGCACCTGCTGCCCGGCCACTGCAGCCGGCAGAGCCGCCATGGTCGGTACCACCGCCGGAAGCGGTGCGGCATCGGCACGGTTGTCCAGGTGGGCGTTGATGCCGGTGGCAACGAAGCCACCGAAGGCGGCGGCGATTGCGAGCGTGAGCAGGGTAGGTAGCGGTCGCATGGGAGTCGGTTCGCTGGCGGGAAGGGGGGGCGGTTCGTCTCTACGGTAAAACAAGCTGAATGAGTGTGTCGCGATCTGGATAAATGCGCCATGAAAAACAGGTATGCGAACGGTGCGTCGAGAGCCGGGCACCTGACCCGCGGCGACACCCATCGAGATGATCAGGACACCTCCGAGAGCCACCCTTCGCCGCGCGGACGCAGTCGGATACTTGCGCAGTTCCGCGCAGGGAGGTGCCGCACTGCGCCACAACGCATGCCTGCCGTTGCACGTGCGCAGGTGCGCGCAGCGGCGACGATCAACCCGGTGGGCGGCGGCGCACAGTCCTTAAAAAAAGGGGTTTCCTGAAAACCTGCCGCAACGCGAGGGGGGGTCGACTACACCATTGTCGTCGCAGCAGATGCGATTGCTGGCGCATCACCCGTTCCACGATCGTCAATGTCGGTATAGCATCGCCCCGTTTTGATACTTAAGGCCCCCAGGAGGGCAACATGAGCAACGGTAATGGTGTGTCGGTCGTGACCGACGCCGTCGAGAACGTCAAAGAAACCGCCACCAACGTTGGCGAGACCATCGCCCACGCTGCCGAAGACGCAGTGAAGTCGGTCAAGAAGACCGTCAAGCGCGCCACCAAGGCTGCCGGTACCCGCGTTGCCAAGGCCAAGAAGGCCGTGGCCAAGGTCGAGAAGACCGTTGCCAAGAAGGCCGAGAAGGCTGCCAAGTCGGTCGGCAAGACCGTTGCCAAGGCCAAGCAGAAGCTGGAAGCGGCCAAGAAGAACGCCAAGGCCGAAGCCGCTGCCCTGAAGAAGGAAGTGGCCAAGAAGAAGGCGGCTGCCGGCAAGACCGTGACCAAGAAGGCTGCTGCTGCCAAGAAGACCACCAAGGCTGCCGGCAAGAAGGTCGCCACCGTGAAAAAGGCCGCCACCAAGAAGGCTGCCGTCGCCAAGAAGACCGTTGCCAAGAAGACCGCGGCCGCCAAGAAGGTGGTCGGCAAGAAGGTCGCCACCGCCAAGAAGGCTGTGGCCAAGAAGACCGTCGCCGCCAAGAAGGTCGCCGGCAAGAAGGCCGTGGCTGCGAAGAAGGTTGTCGGCAAGAAGGTTGCCGCCACCAAGAAGGTCGCCACCAAGAAGACCGCCGCTGCCAAGAAGGTTGTTGGCAAGAAGGTTGCTGCCACCAAGAAGGTTGCCACCAGGAAGACCGCTGCTGCCAAGAAGGTTGTCGGCAAGAAGGCCGCCGTTGCCAAGAAGGCAGTTGGCAAGAAGGTTGCCGCCACCCGCAAGACTGTCGCCAAGAAGGCTGCGCCGCTGAAGAAGGTCGCCGCCAAGAAGGCTCCGGCCAAGAAGGCCGTGCGCAAGGTCGCCAAGCGCAAGTAATCGCGCCGTGACCGAAGGCCCTGCCACCCCCCGGGTGGTGGGGCCTTTCGCGTTTCTGGGACGCGGTCTGGGGCAAGATGCAGGTTCTTCCGCCGGAGCCCCGGGCATGCGTGGTATCGACTTCAGTTCCTGGCAGGGCGTGCTGTCCACGTTGGCCGGCCTGGTCCTGATCACCCTGCTGGGCGTGGGCATCCGCCTGCTGGTGATGCAGACCCTGCAGCAGCGCCGCGAGCGCGAGAACCGGCAGATCAACGAACGGCTGCGCACGCTGATGGCGGCCTACAAGACCCTGGGCGGTTCGTTCACCGGCGAACTGGGTGTGGATCCCAGCCATCGCCGTGACCTGCGCCAGCGCGAAGATGCCGAGGGCATCGCCGAGCCCCGCTCGGATCGCGCGCGCCGCATCCGTGATGCCGTCGAGGCCGCGTTGTCGGACATCCTGTTGCTGGGCACCGACGAACAGGTGCGGTTGGCCGCGCGCGCTGCCAACGAACTGGCACAGGGGCGGCCGGTGCACACCCACGAACTGGTGGTCTCGCTGCGCGACTTCGTGCGCGAGGCGCTGGATCTGGCGCCGATTCCGGCCGACCTGCAGATTCCACCGCAGGGGCCGACCCGGCCCGGTGCCAGTGGTGGCGGCAAGGGCCGCAACGACGGCGATGCCAAGGGCGGTCGTGCGGGTGGTGGTGGAAGTGGCGGTGGCGGAGTGGGAGCCGGCATGGGCGGCGTGGGCCTCGGCGCCGGCGCCGCCCTGGGCGCCGGCCATGCCTCCGCCAGCGAAGAAACGGACGCGCGCTGAGCACGTCCGCCCGGTTCAGCGGGTCAGTTCGTAGATCGGCACGAAGCCGCCGTAGATCATCCGCGCGCCGTCGAACGGCATCGGATTCCTCGCAGGATCAAACCGCGGGTCTTCCATCATCTTCTTCATGCCGGCGTCGCGGGTCGGCTTGTCCGGCCATTCGATCCACGAAAACACCACCGTCTCGTCTGGCGTGGCTTTCACTGCGCCGAAGAAGTCGGTGGTCTTGCCGTGCGGCACGTCGTCTCCCCAGCACTCGACCACGCGCAGCGCGCCGTATTCGATGAAGACGGGATCCCCTGTGCGTGCGTGGGCGAGGAACTTCTCCTTGTTGGCGGTGGGCACCGCCAGGACGAAACCATCGATGTAGCTCATTGCCTGCCTCCGGATGGACCGTGCCGCATGCACGGCCTTCAAGTACCCGACGAACCAGGGCGTCGTGGATCGACATCCTGTGTGCGCCTGTTCAGCCCGGACCGCCGGGCAGCGGCGCCAGCACCGTATCCGGTGGCTGCTGGCCGGCCAGGTGGCGCACGAAGTAGTCCCACATGCGGTGCGTGTAGGTGGCGTCGTTGCGGAACAGTTCGTGGTCCTGCCGGGCCAGGTACAGCAGGTCGTAGCTGCGCTGGGCCTTGTTCAGGGCGGCGGCCAGCTGCAGGGTCAGCGCCGGTGGCGCGTTCTCGTCCAGTTCGCCATAGACCAGCAGCAGATGCCCGCGCAGGTTGCCGGCCAGTGCCGCATTGTCGAGCCCGGCAAAGGGCGCCGGCACGCCATCCGCCATGGCCGTAGCTGGCAGCACGCCACCGAACAGCCGGTCCATGCCGTGCAGGGCGCCGCCGTAGATGCCCTGGAAATTGTGGCTGCCGGCCGAGGCCACGCCTACCTTGTAGAACGCCGGATAGCGCAGCAGGGCGCGCGCTGCGCTGTAGCCGCCGAACGAATGCCCATAGATGCCGACCCGCTGCAGGTCGATGCCCGGGTAGCGTTCGCCCAGCTGGCGCAGCGCAGCCACATGGTCATCCAGCTGCACATCGGCGGCGCGCAGGAAGCTGCTGTCATGGAATGCCTTGTCGCGGCCACCGGTGCCACGCGCATCGATGCTGACCACCATGAAGCCGAGTTCGGCCAGGCTGGCGCGTGCCACCGGGTTCAAGGCAGACACCGCCTCGGCGTAGGTCACCGGTGCATTGCTGATGAAGGAACCACCGTACATCGCGTCGATCACCGGGAAGCTGCCGTCATCGCGATAGTCACGGGGCAGGTAGACGGTGGCGAAGATCGGCGTGCGCCCATCGGCGGCCAGCAGCCGCTCGCGCCGTGGTGGGCGCCAACCGGCAGCAACGATCGCGCTGTCATCGGCTGTTTCCAGCACCATCACTTCACGGCCGTCATCGCTGGCCCGCAGCACGGTGCGTGGTGGCTGGTCGAGACGGGAAACGGTATCCACCAGATAGCCGCCGCCCGGCGACAGCGCCTGCGGCGCGCGTGCCCCGAACAGCGCGCCGGTACCGGCATCGGCCATGTGGTCGTTGCCATCGGCGGCCAGGCGCTGGATCGGACCGCCCTGCAGCGATACCCGGTACAGGCCTCGCACGTAGGGGTCGCCACCGTCGACGCCACCGGCGCTGAAGTACGCCCAGCCACCCGCAGCGTCCACACCCAGCAGGTCACGCACCACCCATTTGCCGCGGGTGAGCTGGCGCAGCACTTTGCCGTCGGACAGGCGCACCCGGTACAGATGGCCCCAGCCATCGCGCTGCGAGAACCACACGGCGGTGTCCTGCCCGGGCAGGATGGCCACCGCTGGCCGGTTGTAGGAATACACGTTGAGCTGCAGGCGAGTGTCGCTGGCTTCTTCCAGAACCGTGCGCAATGCACCGCTGTTGGCATCGATCTCCACCAGGCGCAGCCTGCGCGGCGTGCCGAAGTGCGCGATCACGGCATACAACCGATCACCGTCCCAACCCAGGATGCCGGCCTCGCTGAGCGTGTTCCAGCCCTCGGGCAGCGCGATGTCATGCTGCCTGCCGCTGAGGATATCGATCACATACAGGCTGTCGCGGACCTGCTGTGCATCGCCCAGTACCCCCAGCTTCACGGCATGCACGCGCGGCCGCGCGCTGTGGGTCGGGCTGCTTTCCAGATAGGGATAGTCCTGCAGCGCGCGTTCGTCGTAGCGGATGCCGGCTGCGTAACGGCCATCGGGTGACCAGCTCACCGCGAACGGTCGTGCCGGCATCCGGCCCTGACGGCGTGGAATGCCGCGCAGGGTGAAGTCCGGCAGTACGCCATAGCCATGCCCGGTTTCACCGCCGTGGGTCAGTACCTGCGGCGCCGCTCCAGAGCGCTGCAGCCACAGGTTGTGGTCGCGTACCTGCAGCCAGGCATCACCGCCGGGCGACGGCAGTGCATCAGCCGGCGGCAACGCCTGTTGTGCGGCCGTGCACTGCAGGCGTGGCCATTGGCAGTTGATCTCCGCTTCGCCGTTGAACTGCAGGCGCAGGCCATCATCCAGTACCTGCACGTTGTTCAAGCGCAGGCGTGGCCCGCTGGCACCCAGCGGTGCAACTGCGGCGCCCAGCGCATCGGGTTCGAACAGGATCTGGCGCGTAGCCTGGATTGGATCGACCAGTATCGCCTGGCGCCGGCCCTGTGTGTCTTCGCGTTCGTACCAGAAGCGCCCATCCGCCAGCCAGTGGGGCAGGACCGAAGCATTGCGCAGCGCACCGCGCAGATGACTGTCATGCACGCGTTCGGCGCGCTGGTAGTCAGCCGCCTGCAGCGCGTGCGCAGCATGGATCGGAAACAGGGAAGCGCAGGCCAGGAGGGCGGCGCGAACAGACATCAGCAGTGGATCGGAAACGTGCAAGGCAACCTCCTGATGCAGTCGGCGACGAATCACAAATGCACGCGCGCCGCGCGCGTATGCCAGACGAAGCCTGAATCAAGCCCAAAAATTCAGCAATGCGAAGACGGCTGCTTTCAGGGAGCGTTGTGGCGAATAACGGAGAATTTACATTCCCGATGCGATGGCGCCCTGGCGCTGCTGCACACCATAAGAAAGTAAAGGTGTACCCCCATGAAGAATTCGCTGATTGCTCTGGCCCTGGCCGCTGCCCTGCCGTTCACCGCCTCGGCTGCAGAGAACCTGTCCTACAACTACGCCGAAGCCGACTACGCCAAGACCGACATCGACGCGTTCAAGGCCGACGGCTGGGGCGTGAAGGGTTCGTACGGCTTCCTGCCGAACTTCCACGCGTTCGGTGAGTACAGCCGCCAGGAAATCGACCACACCAACATCAAGCTGGACCAGTGGAAGATCGGCGCCGGCTACAACGTTGAAATCGCTCCGACCACCGACTTCGTTGCCCGCGTTGCTTACCAGAAGCGCGACCAGAAGCACGGCCTGGACTTCAACGGCTACAGCGCTGAAGCTGGTATCCGCACCGCCTTCGGTGCCCACGCCGAAGTCTACGGCATGGTCGGCTACGAAGATTTCTCGAAGAAGCACGGCATCAATCCGGAAGGCCAGTGGTACGGCCGCCTGGGTGGTCAGGTCAAGCTGAACCAGAACTGGGGCCTGAACGGCGAGCTGAAGATGAACCGCGATGGCGACAAGGAATACACCGTCGGCCCGCGTTTCAGCTGGTAATTGCTTCCTCGGCGCGCCTGCGCGCTGAAGATGCCTCGACAGGCCCGGCTCATGCCGGGCCTGTTGCGTATCCGGCCGGGCAAACGCCATCTGACCGAGTCACGCCGGGGCCACGGCATTGCAACGAATTGGATTCCGCACGCGCCAACTCCACCCTAGGGTGGGTGGCCTGTTCTGCAGGAATGCAAAGATGCCCACGTTCCAGTCGCCCCGCGATCCTCCCCGCCGGTTGTTGCTGCTGGATCCGCACCCACTGCTGCGGCATGGCGTACAGGAACTTCTGGCGAAGCAGGCGGGCCTGCGCGTGGAAGGAAGCTTTGGCTGCAGCGGTGACCTGCTGCAACGCCTGAGGCAACAGGAGGCTTCGATCGATCTGCTGCTGGTTGATGCATTGCCGATCGGCGACAGCGGAGAAGGCCTTGAACTGCTGCGCCACGTATCGCTGCACTGGCCGGCAATGCCGATTCTGGTGCTGTCGGCGCACTGTAACGCTGGTGTCGTGGCCAGGGCACTGCAGGCGGGGGCGCGCGGGTTCCTGTCCAAGACCTGCGCCCCACAGATGCTGCTGCGGGCGTTGAGCGTGGTGGGCCGTGGTGGACGCTTCGTGCCGCCGGAACTGCGAGCGCAATTGAACCAGTCACGCCGGCAGCGCCAGCAGTCCATGCGTCCACTGCGATTGAGCATGCGCGAACGAATGGTCCTGCAATGGGTGTTGCGTGGGGGCAGTACCGGCGAGATGGCACGCCGCTGCGGTCGTTCGCCCAGCACCATCAGCACGCAGAAGCGCGCGGCCTATCGCAAGCTGGGCATCCGCAACGATAGCGAGCTGTTCCGCTTCCGCCATCTGATCGAAGCGGATTGAGGGGCAACTACTCGCCCTGGTACTGCTTCTCCTCCACCAGCGCCGAACCTGCCACCCGGTTGATCTCGTTCTTCACCTGCACGCGCTCGCCATTGGTGCCATAGACACCGCGTGCCAGCTGGATGAAGGCATCGTCGAACACCTGGGCCGCTTCCTTGTCGCGCAGCTGGTCCTGGATGTCCCACATGCGCTCGTTGATCGCCTTCAGCTGCTGCTTCAGCACGGCCAGCGCCGGCTGTGCCTGCAGCTGCTGCTGCAACAAGGGAAGCAGGCCGTCCAGCTCGGTGCGTACGTTGGCCAGCTTGGCGGCATCATCGATGCGCTCGGCCTTGATCTCGAGAATGGTGATCTTGTCGATCAGCTCGCCGATCGATACCGGAGTCAGGATGGCATCCACGCAGTTGGTCCCTTTGAACAGGGCGCCATGATACCGCGCCGGTGGTGCCCGGCCCCGGTCTGCTGGATTTACGCCGAATTTGCGCTGCGGACCCGGCAGCACCCTCGATCCGTTACGGCCCCTCCTCCGACACTGCCGTCCCGGCGGCCAGACCGCCTTCGACGAGGAAAACAGTGCAGTGAACAGCAAGGGGACAATGGCGGCGGCGGTGGCCGCGCTGGCAGGGCTGCTTGGCATCGGCAGCGCGCAGGCACAGGTGCAGGTGAGCGGCAACATGGCGTTGACCAGCGATTACGTGTGGCGTGGCAGCTCGCAGAGCGATGGCCAGCCGGCCGTACAGGCGGGCGCCAAGGTCACGGTGGGATCGGGCTGGTACGCCAGCGTGTGGGGTTCCAATGTTTCGTTCAAACCGGACAACGGCGCGCGCAGCGAATTCGATCTGGTTGCTGGCTGGTCGGGCGCGCTGGCCACGGACTGGACGCTGGATGCCAACCTGACGCGCTACGTGTATCCAGGCACCGGCCGCGCGCTGGACTGGACCGAACTCAACACCACGCTGACCTGGAAGCAGCGCGCCTGGCTGCAGGTCGCGCACTCCAACGATGCGCTGGCCGGTGGCCATCGTGGTACCTATGCCCAGCTCGGTGTGCGTGTGCCGCTGCACGAGCGCGTCCGTCTGGAAGCGGCGGTGGGCCAGTACTGGCTGGCCACCGCACAGGGACCGGATTACCTGCATGGCCAGCTCAGTGCCATTGCCACGTTGACGCCGGCGTGGGAGCTGCGTGCCACCGTTCACGACACGGACAACGCAGCCAAGCGCCTGTTCCCCGGCAACGCCGGTGGGCGATGGGAGCTGGCGCTGCAGGGCAGCTTCTAGTCGGCCATCGAGGCCTGGCGTGCACGCAGCGCGCCGGGCAGCCACAGCAGCAGCGCCAGCACGGCCACGGCAGCACCGGCCACGCAGACGCCGGTCCAGCCGAAGCGCTGGTAGACCTGCGCCGACAGCAGCGAACCCAGCGAACCGCCGATGAAGTAGCCGGTCATGTAACCGGCATTGAGGCGATTGCGTGCCGCAGGCTGCAGCGCATAGATCAGGTTCTGGTTGCTGACGTGCAGCAGCTGCGCAGCCAGGTCCAGCACCACCACGCCCACCAGCAATGCCAGCAGCGAGTGCGCGGACAGCCCCAGCGGCAGCCACGACAGCAGCAACAGCAGCAGTGCGATGGCGGTGGCGCGACCGGTCTGGCCACGGTCGGACATGCGCCCGGCCAGGCCGGCGGCCAGCGTGCCGGCCGCACCCACCAGGCCGAACAGGCCGATGGTGGCGTCGCTGTAGGCGTAGGACGGCTGTGCCAGCAGGAAGGCGAGCGGTGTCCAGAAGATCGCGAACATGGCGAAGCTGCAGGCGCCCAGCAGGGTGCGCTGGCGCAGCACCGGTTCCTGCACGAACAGCACGCCGATCGAGCGCAGCAGTGCGAAGTAGCCGAGGCCGGCGCTGTGGTGGAATCGCGGCAGGCCGCGCTGCAGCGCCAGTGCGGTCACCACCAGGGTGCCGGCCGCGATCGCGTACACCAGGCGCCAGTCACCCAGGCTGGACAGCAGGCCAGCGACGGTGCGGGCCAGCAGGATGCCCAGCAGCAGGCCGCTCATCAGCGTGCCGACCACGCGGCCGCGATGCTCGGGGGCAGCCAACGTGGCCGCGAACGGCACCAGCACCTGTGCCACTACCGAGAACAGGCCGGTGATCGCGGTACCCACCAGCAGCCAGGCGAGCGACGGCGCGCAGGCGCTGATCACCAGGCCGCCGGCCGACAGCAGGCTCATTACCACGATCAGGCGGCGGCGCTCCAACAGGTCGCCCAGTGGCACCAGCAGGATCAGCCCGGCGGCGTAGCTCAGCTGCGCGGCGGTCACCACCATGCCGACCTGGCCGAACGGCACGCCGAAGGCATCGGCGATGGTGTGCAGCAGTGGCTGCGCATAGTAGTTGCTGGCCACCGCCACGCCGGTAGCGACCGACATCAGCAGCACCTGCCAACGGTGCAGAGGGGGAAGGGACGGGCTCACGCGATGTTCCAGGAAGCGGGGGGGCACAGTGTCCGCCTGCTGCGAGCATGATGGAAATGAATCATCATCATCCGTACCATCTGGAAACAAGATAGTTGTATGAACCTCAAGCAGCTCGAATTCGCCGTGGCGCTGGCCGAAGAGAGCAATTTCACCCGTGCCGCCGAGCGCTGCCACGTGGTGCAGTCCGCGCTCAGCCACCAGATCGCCCACCTGGAACAGGAACTGGGTGCCACGCTGTTCGAGCGCCTGCCGCGCCAGGTGCGGGCCACCGCCGCCGGCGAGGCGTTGCTGGTGCACGCACGCCAGGTGCTGGCCAGCCTGCGCCACCTGCGCGCCGACGTGGCCGCCGTCAGTGGCGAAGTGGGTGGGTTGCTGGCCATCGGGCAGATTTCCTCGCTGACCGGCATCGACGTTGTGGCGATGCTGGCGGCCTTCCAGCGCGTGCACCCGCAGGTGGAGTTCCAGCTGCACGTGGACAAGAGCGAGGACCTGATCGCGCAGGTACAGTCGCGCGCGCTGGATGTGGCACTGGTAGGCCTGGCGCCTTCGGCAGCGCTGGACGGTGTCTGCCACCAGGTGCTGCAGGAGGAGGATCTGGTAGCGGTAATGGCGCCATCGCACCGGCTGGCCGGGCGCAAGCGGCTGCCATTGGCCGCACTGCAGGATGAAGCACTGGTCGACTTCCCGCGCGGCACCGGCGCACGCCAGCAGACCGATGATGCTTTTGCCGCAGCCGGACTGCCGCACACGGTCCGTTTCGAGGTCAACCTGATGGAACTGGTCGAGCGCTTCGTCCGCCATGGGTTGGCGGTCGGCATCGTGCCGGCATTGATCGCCGATGGGTTCCAGGGTGTGGTGCAGATTCCGCTGCAGCCGACCCCGACCCGGCGCGTGCACCTGGTCTGGCAGCGCCTGCCGACACCAGCGGCGCGGGCGTTCGTCGACGCCGTGCTCAGCCGCGCAGGCGCAGGCTCAGACCCTTGAGGAAGTTGCGCAGCATCTGGTCCAGGCAACGCCGGTAGTTGGCGTGCCCGGGTTGACGGAACAGCGCGCCCACTTCCGACTTGGAGACATTGAAACCTGCGCTGGCAAAGATCTCCATCAGATCGACGTCGCGCAACTGGAATGCCACGCGCAGCTTCTTCAGCACCAGGTTGTTGTCGATGCGGGTTTCCACCGCACGCTGCGGCTGGCTCTCGTCGCGACCGCGCAGGTGCACGATCAGGCCGTCGAGGAAGTGGGCCAGCGCGCTGTCGTTCATCGCCTCGAAACCGGCTTCGTCCTCGCGGCGCAGCCAGGCTTTCACCTGTTCGGTATCCACGGCGAAGGCCGGGTCGGCCATCTGGCACAGGGTCACCACGTGCTGGTCGCCCAGGTCCAGGGAGTAGCGCACGCTGCGCAGGACATCGTTGTTGATCATGGCCCATTGTACCGGCCCCCTGCAGCTGGGGTCAGATCCCTGTGCGGAGCAGAGGGATCTGACCCCGGATCTGGCCGATCCGGCAACACAGCGGCCAACCGACGATGCCAGAATGGGGGTCTGGTTTCCCCTGGAGTTGCCTGATGACCCGCACTGTCCTGATTACCGGCGCCACGTCCGGCTTCGGCGCCGCCGCCGTCCACCGCTTCGCCCAGGCGGGCTGGAAGGTGATCGCCACCGGCCGCCGCGGCGAGCGCCTGCAGCCGCTGGTCGACCGCTACGGCAAGGACGTGGTGCACGCCGCCGTCTTCGACATCCGCGATGCGGTGGCGATGGAAGCGGCGCTGCTGGCGCTGCCGCCGGCGTTCGGTGAGATCGACCTGCTGGTCAACAATGCGGGCCTGGCACAGGGCACAGCGCCGGCGCAGAGCGCGAAGCTGTCGGACTGGACCACGATGATCGACACCAACATCACCGCGCTGGTGACCCTGACCCACCGCCTGCTGCCTCAGCTGGTGGAGCGCAAGGGCGCGATCATCAACATTTCGTCGGTGGCGGGTGTCTACCCGTACCCGGGCGGCAACGCCTACGGCGGTACCAAGGCCTTCGTCAGCCAGTTCTCGCTGGGCCTGCGTTCGGACCTGCACGGTACCGGCGTGCGCGTGACCACGATCGAACCGGGCATGGCCGAAACCGAGTTCACCGTGGTCCGCACCCACGGCGACCAGGCGGCGTCGGACAAGCTCTATACCGGCGCCAACCCGATGACCGCCGAGGACATCGCCGAGCAGATCTTCTGGGTGGCCACGCTGCCGCCGCACCTGAACATCAATCGCTTGGAACTGATGCCGGTCAGCCAGTCGTTCGCCGGCTTCCAGGTGGCCCGCGAAGGCTGACCTGCGCCGTACGACGTCTCGTGCCATCGCGGGTGGGGTGTGTCCTGTAGAGCCGAGCCCATGCTCGGCTCCGTCGGGATTCAGCCGAGCACGGCTCGGCTCTACAGAAACAGAAAAGCCGGGCAATGCCCGGCTTTTTCCATTTCGATCCGGCAGGTTACTGCGCCTTGATCGCCATCGCCTGCAGGCCGGTGCCATCCAGCTTCTGCTTGGCTTCAGACAGTTCGCCGGCGCTGCCATACGGCCCCATGCGCACGCGGTACACGGTCTTGCCGTTGATCTGTGCCGACTCCACGCGTGCCGCAAGACCCATCATCGCCAGCTTGGCCTTGGTGGCTTCGGCATCGCCGGAGGCACCGAAGGCGCCTGCCTGCAGGATGTAGCGGGCGTTGTCGGCAGCCGCCGGTGCGGCGGCAGCGGCCGCGGTACCCGCCGTTGCCGGTGCAGTTTCCGTGCGTGCTGCCGGCGTGGCGGCCGCGGTGCTGGTCGAGGCCGGGGCGGTGCCGGCCGACGGCGTTGCCGCCGCCGGGCGTTCACTCAGCGGTGCCGGCAGCGGACGGCTGGTGGCGGTCACCTGCGCGGTGCTGGACACGCTGGCGGTGGCCGCCGGTGCCGGTGCCGGTGCCGGTGCGGTGGTGGTCGCCGGCGGAACCGGCTTGCCTTCCAGGGCAGCCTGCGCGCGCGACGCTTCGGCCTTGGCCCGGCGCTGCTCTTCGGCACGTGCGCTGGCAGCCAGTTCGGCGTCGGACATTTCGACTTCCTTGCCCGGCAGCAGGGTGTAGAAGTCGTACTGGGTGGCGGCCGGCTTTTCCGGTTCGGCCGGCTTCGGCGTCGCCGGCTGCGCGGCCGGCTGGGTGCCGACATCGCTGTCGGCATCTGCGACCGGCGCCGGCTGCGCGTTCGGGTTCGGTTGCGGACCGGCGCGCAGGAAGCCATCGCCCTCGCCCTTGAACAGGTTCGGCGCCGCCAGGAACACCACGGCCGCGATCGCTACACCGGCCACCAGCCACACCCATCCGGGTGTGCCCTGGCTGCCGCTGTTGCGTCGTGCCTGGCTTTTGCCGCGTCGTGCTGCCATGAGTACTGCGTCTCCTGATGCTTACATTTTTTCCGGGGCGCTGACGCCCAGGAGGTCGAGGCCATTGGCCAGTACCTGGCGCGCCGCACAGGCCAAGGTCAGCTTGGCGTTGCGGTCGGCGGCGTCATCCACCAGCACCGGCGTCCCGTGATACCACGTGTGGAACGCGTGCGCCAATTCACGCAGGTACTGCGCCACCAGATGCGGTTCCAGTGCCACGCCGGCCGCTTCCACCACTTCCGGATACCGCGAGATCTCGTTCATCAGCAGCAGAGAGGCGTCGTCGGCCAGGCGGCCGAGGTTGGCCAGGCCGTTGCCCTGTTCGTACACCAGGCCCTTCTCCTGAGCTTGGCGCAACAGGCTGCAGACGCGGGCATGCGCGTACTGCACGTAGAACACCGGGTTGTCGTTGCTCTGCTGGCGTGCCAGGTCGATGTCGAAGGTCAGCTGCGAATCGGGCTTGCGCGCGATCAGGAACCAGCGGGTCGCATCGCGGCCGGCTTCCTCGATCAGGTCGCGCAGGGTGAAGTAGCTGCCGGCACGCTTGGACAGTTTCACTTCCTCGCCGCCGCGCATGACGGTGACCATCTGGTGCAGCACGTATTCCGGCCAGCCCTGCGGGATGCCCACTTCCATCGCCTGCAGGCCGGCGCGCACGCGCGCCAGCGAGCCGTGGTGGTCGGCGCCCAGCTCGGTGATCGCGCGCTCGTAGCCGCGTTGCCACTTGGACAGGTGGTAGGCCACGTCCGGCACGAAGTAGGTGAAGGTGCCGTCGGACTTGCGCATCACGCGGTCCTTGTCGTCACCGAAGTCGGTGCTGCGCAGCCACAGCGCGCCACCTTCCTCGTAGGTATGGCCCGAGGCCTGCAGCTTGGCGACCGCTTCAGCAACCTTGCCGTCGGCGTACAGCGAGCTTTCCAGGAAGTAGATGTCGAAGTCGACGCCGAACGCGGCCAGGTCCAGGTTCTGCTCGTTGCGCAGGTAGGCCACGGCGAAGCGGCGGATCGCCTGCATGTCGTCCGGGTCCTTGGCGCCAACCACGGTGCTGCCTTCCAAGTCGACGCTGGCGCCGGCCATGTAGGCGCGGGCGACGTCGGCGATGTATTCACCGCGGTAGCCGCCTTCCGGCCAGCCGTCCTGGTCAGGCGCGATGCCCTTGATCCGTGCCTGGGTGGACAGCGCCAGGTTCTCGATCTGAACGCCGGCGTCGTTGTAGTAGAACTCGCGCTTGGCGTTCCAGCCGTTGGCATCGAGCACGCGCGCCACGCAGTCGCCGATCGCCGCCGCGCGGCCATGGCCGACATGCAGCGGACCGGTCGGGTTGGCCGACACGTACTCCACGCCCACCGTGCGGCCATTGCCGGACAGGTTGCGGCCGTAGTCGTGGGCTTCCTTGATGACCGAAGCGGCTTCACGCTGGTACGCAGCCGGAGCCAAGTGGAAGTTGATGAAGCCGGGGCCGGCAATCTCGACCTTGCTGACGTCCTCGCTGCGCGGCAGCGCCTCGACCAGCGCCTGTGCCAGTGCGCGCGGATTGCTGCGCGCGGCCTTGGCCAGCAGCATCGCGGCGTTGGTGGCGAAGTCGCCGTGGTCGCGGGTCTTCGGGCGCTCGACCACGAAGTCCGGCGGCAGGGAGTCGGCGGGCAGGGTGCCATTGGCGCGCAAGGCTTCGATGCCTTGGCTGATCAGGGCGCGGAGGAGATTTTTCACGAGGCCTGCTGTGAGAATGAGCGGCGGAATCGCCCATTTTAGCGCAGATACCCGCAGCCACGCTGACCGGAAGATGCCTGTGGGGGCGACCGATGGCCCCTGGCGGGGCCGCGCTCAGCCGAACAGGCGCGGCTGGGCCTGGGCCAGCAGGCCTCGTTCAGCAAACGAAACGGGACGGCCCTCGCCGACCACGAAGTGGTCCAGCAGTCGCACGTCCACCATTGCCAGCGCCTGCTGCAGTTCGTCGGTGATGCGGGTATCGGCGCTGGAGGGCTCCGGGTCGCCGGAAGGGTGGTTGTGGCTGAGGATCACCGCCGCCGCGTTGTGCAGCAGGGCGCGCCGCACCACTTCGCGGGGGTAGACCGGGGCGGCGTTGATGGTGCCGTGGAACAGCTCTTCACAGGCGATCAGGCGGTGGCGGTTGTCCAGGAACAGGGCCATGAAGACCTCGCGGGCCTGCCCACGCAGGCGGTGCTGCAGGTAGCGGCCGACCGCCGCCGGGTTGTTGCCTACCGCCTCGCCGTGCTCCAGTTCGGCCGCCAGATAGCGATGGGCCAGCTCCAGCCCGGCAGCGAGCGTGCAACTGCGGGCCGGGCCGAGCCCGGGCAGGCGGGCCAGTTCGGCTGCGGGGCGGTCGAGCAGTATCCGCAACGGGCCGTGCGCCTGCAGCAGGTCGCGCGCGGTCTGCACGGCATCGCGGCCACCGAACCCGGAGCCGAGAAACAGGGCCAGCAGTTCGGCGTCGGAAAGTGCCGTGGGCCCGCGTGCGATCAACTTCTCGCGCGGGCGTTCCTGTTCGGGCCAGTCATGGATGGGCATGGCCCCATCATCGCCAGACTTTGCGGCGGCTCCCATCGGGGCAAGCCGCGGGCCCGGGTCGGCCAATGCCTCAGTCGCGCCGGGTCTGCAGGTAGTCGAACAGTTCCTGGTTGTTCTGCAGGCCCAGCTTGCGCTTGGCCTCGGCCTTCTGCCGGCTGATCGTCTTCGGGCTGCGTCCACATCGTGCGGCCACGGCGTTCACGCTGAGGCCGGCCGCCAGCAGGTCCAGCACTTCCTGCTCGCGTGCCGACAACGGCGCCGGTTCGCGTGGGAACAGCAGGTCGCGGGCCTGCAGGTGGTGGCGCAGCTGCTGGGAAACGAACACCTGCCCGACAAGCGCGGCATTCAGTGCCTGCGGCAGTTCGGAGAAATCGGCGCATTTGTCGACCAGACCGTTGATGCCATCGCGCAGCAGGCCATCGAGCAGCCCGGGATGGCGCGCGCCGGTCAGCACGACCACTGGAAGCCCGGGGAAGCGGGTGTGCAGCGCATCGATCAGTTCCGGGCCATCCGGGCCGGTGCCGGGCATCGACAGGTCGGTCAGCACGGCATCGCATGGGTGATGGTCGACCAGCTGCAGCAGCTCGGCGCCGTCACGGGCGCTGCCGACGATGTCCATCAGATGTGTCTGCAGCACGATGCGGATGCCGTGCAGGACCACGGGATGGTCGTCGGCAATGATGATACGTGGGCGCACGTGGCTCCTCGGAGATCGAACAGGCCACGCTGTGCGGCAGCCAAGGCCTGATTCTGCAAAAGCACTGTCCCGCATAGGTATAGGAAAGGTCCGAAATCGATGCCGGCTGGATTCCCCGCCAACCTGGGCGGAATCCATCTGCTGATAGCCGCCCGCTATGTGCACCGTGCACCGGGACGTTACCGACCATCGGGTAAGCTAGCGCCCTCGTTTGCACAGGAATTCCAGGTGGCTGACTCCCCCAACGCTTCCCCCGCGCCGGCTCGCGCGCTGGAAGGTCAGAAACTGCTGTTGTGCGTCGGAGGCGGGATCGCGGCCTACAAGGCCCTGGAACTGGTGCGGCGCCTGCGCGACGCCGGTGCCCAGGTGCAGGTGGCGATGACCGCCGGTGCCCAGCAGTTCGTCACTCCGCTCAGTTTCCAGGCCCTGTCCGGGCAGCCGACCCGCACCACGCTGTGGGACAGTGCCGCCGAACAGGCCATGGGCCACATCGAGCTGGCCCGCTGGGCCGACCGCATCGTGGTCGCCCCGGGGACCGCCGATCTGCTGGCCCGGCTGGCCCAGGGCCACGCCGATGACCTGGTCAGCACCCTGTGCCTGGCCAGTACCGCGCCGCTGACGATCTGCCCGGCGATGAACCACCGCATGTGGCTGCATCCGGCCACCCAGGCCAACATCGCCCTGCTGCGCCAGCGCGGTGCGCAGGTGATCGGCCCGGTCGATGGTCCGCTGGCCGAGGGCGAATCCGGTCCCGGCCGTCTGGCCGAACCGGGCCACATCGTCGCCGCGCTGGCCGCCAATGGCAGTGCCGCAGCGGTGATTGCCGCACCGGAAACCCGCGCGCTGCAGGGCCTGCGCCTGCTGATCAGCGCCGGCCCGACCTACGAAGACATCGATCCGGTGCGCTATGTCGGCAACCGCAGCAGCGGCAAGATGGGCTTTGCCCTGGCCGCGGCCGCCGCGACGATGGGCGCCCAGGTGGTGCTGGTCAGCGGCCCGGTGCAGCTGCCGACGCCGCCCGGCGTGCAGCGCGTGGACGTGCGCTCGGCCGCGCAGATGCGCGATGCCGTGCTGAAGGCGCTGCCGGCCGACATCTATATCGGTGCCGCCGCGGTGTCCGACTACACCCCGCGCCAGGTGGCCGCGCAGAAGCTGAAGAAGACCGCCGAGAGCCAGTCGCTGGTGATCGAGCTGGTGCGCACGCCGGACATCCTCGCCGAGGTCGCTGCACAGACGCAGTCGTTGAAGCTGGTGGTCGGCTTCGCCGCCGAGACCCACGACGTGGAGAAATATGCGCGTGGCAAGCTGGTCGACAAGCGCCTGGACCTGGTGATCGCCAACCAGGTCGGCATCAGCGGCGGTGGTTTCGAGAGCGACAACAACGCCGCCACGGCCTACTGGCAGGACGGTGAACAGGTATTCCCGGCCACCTCCAAGCGCGAGCTGGCCGAACAACTGCTGGCGCTGATCGCGCGGAGACTCCAGGCATGACCCAGGCTTTCACTTCCCAACCGCTGCAGGTCAAGCTGCTCGATCCGCGCTTCGGCGACAGCTGGCCGCTGCCCGCCTACGCCACCGAAGCCAGCGCCGGCATGGACCTGCGCGCCGCGCTGGATACCGCGCTGACCCTGCAGCCGGGCGACACCGCGCTGGTGCCCAGCGGCCTGGCCATCCATATCGCCGATCCGAACCTGTGCGCGGTGATCCTGCCGCGTTCCGGGCTGGGCCACCGCCACGGCATTGTGCTCGGCAACGGCACCGGCCTGATCGACGCCGACTACCAGGGCCCGTTGCTGATCAGCGTCTGGAACCGTGGCCGCGAGGCCTTCACCATCGAGCCGGGCGATCGCATCGCGCAGCTGGTGGTCGTGCCGATTGCCCGCGTCAGCCTGCAGGTGGTGGATACTTTCACCGACAGCGTGCGGGGAACGGGTGGATTCGGCCATACCGGGGTGCGTTGACGGGGGACATTGATGAGCGGCATCGGGGAAGGGCAGCGGGAACGGTCGTTGGGACGCAGTGCGCCACTACTGGGGGTGCTGCTGGTCCTGCTCGCCGGCTGGTTCGGATGGAGCGCGGTGCAGCAATGGCGGCAGGAAGCCAATGGCCAGGCGCTGGAAGAAGCGCGTGACCAGGCCGTGCAGGGACTGCAGGAGGCGGCTGCCGGCCAGCTGAAGCAGCTGCAGCAGCAGTTGAAGAACGAACGCGTGCAGCAGGCACTGCAGGCCGGCGACGCCGCCGCGGCAGCGCTGGCCGTACGCGAGAGCTGGACCGGGGTGGAGCAGGTTGAAGTGCTGGGCGCCGATCTGGCCACGGCCTATGCCGACCCGGCCACCTTCGGCTATGCACGCCTGGCCCTGCTGGAAGAAGCGCTGGCCGAGGGCAAGCCGGGCCTGCGCGTGGTACGCGATGCCGGTGGCAATCGTCTTGGTCTGGCGGCACCGGTGCAGCTGGGCAGCCTTGGCCCGGCAGTGCTCTACGTGCGCCAGCCATTGCTGCGGCTGACCTCGCCGCTGGACCAGGTGAGCGCCCCGTCCACCGGTTTCCTCGGCCTGCGCCAAGGCACGCATGACCTCGTTGCCCAGGGCGACGCCGGCCTGGCCGAGAGCGCCGAAGCGCTGGCGCGCCCGGTTCCGGGCACGCCGTTGCGGCTGGTGGCTGCCGTACCCAATGTCGAAGCCGGTCCGCTGGGCCTGGGATCGCTGGCCAGTGCCATCGTCGCGCTGCTGCTGGCCTTTGTCGCCGTGTTGCTGGTGGTCGGTCGCGGCCGCCTGCCGAAGACCCTGCCGCTGCCGCGTCGCGCCGCTGCGGCCGAAGCCGATCACGGTCCTACGCTGAGCGAGAGCCTGCAGATGGCGCCGCCGCCGGTGGCCGCCGCCAGCGCCGCGGAAAGTGCGCCGCCGCCACCGCCGGTCCCGGCCGGGGAACTGGCCGCCGGCATCTTCCGTGCCTACGACATCCGTGGCGTGGTCGGCAGCGAACTGACGCCGAAGACCGCCGCGCTGATCGGCCAGGCCATCGGTACCGTGGCGCTGGAACAGGGCCTGCGCGAGGTGGTGATCGGCCGTGATGGCCGCCTGTCCGGCCCGGAACTGGCGGCGGGATTGGCCGAGGGCCTGCGTCGCACCGGTTGCACCGTGATCGACATCGGCCTTGCACCGACCCCGGTCGTCTATTACGCCGCCTTCCATCTGCGTACCGGCACCTGCGTGGCGGTCACCGGCAGCCACAACCCGCCCGAGTACAACGGCTTCAAGGTGGTCATCGGTGGCGAGACGCTGTCCGGCGATGCCATCACCGATCTCTACCAGCGCATCGTCGAGGGGCGCCTGGTGCAGGCGGCCGAGCCGGGCGATTACCAGCAGCGCGAAGTGGGGGCCGACTACATCCAGCGCATCGCTGATGACGTGCAGCTGGACCGCCCGCTGAAGGTCGTGGCCGATGCTGGCAACGGCGTCGCCGGTGCGCTCGCACCACAGCTGCTGGAAGCCATCGGCGCCGAAGTCATTCCGCTGTACTGCGATGTCGACGGTACCTTCCCCAACCATCACCCCGACCCCAGCGAACCGGCCAACCTGGAAGACCTGGTACAGACGGTCAAGCGCTTCGGCGCCGACCTCGGCGTGGCCTTCGATGGCGACGGCGACCGCCTGGGCGTGGTCACCGGCGAAGGCAGGATCATCTATGCAGACCGCCTGCTGATGCTGTTTGCCGCCGATGTGCTGATGCGCAATCCCGGCGCAATGGTGATCTACGACGTGAAGTGCACCGGCAAGCTGTCCGACCACGTGCTGCGCAATGGTGGCAGCCCGCTGATGTGGAAGACCGGGCATTCGCTGATGAAGGCGAAGATGCGCGAAACCGATGCGGAACTGGCCGGCGAAATGAGCGGCCATTTCTTCTTCAAGGAGCGCTGGTTCGGTTTCGACGACGGCCTGTATGCTGCCGCGCGACTGCTGGAGATCCTGGCCCAGCGCGAGGAAACCCCGGACGAGGTACTGGCCGAGCTGCCGGAGATGGTGGCGACGCCGGAACTGAAGGTGCCGGTGGCCGAAGGTACGCCACACGCGCTGGTGGCGATGCTGGTGGCAGCAGCGCAGTCGCCGGACAACCCGTACGTGGGTGGGCGGCTGTCGACCATCGATGGCCTGCGCGTGGACTTCCCCGATGGTTGGGGCCTGGTGCGTGCCTCCAACACCACGCCGGTGCTGGTGCTGCGCTTCGAGGGCAACGACGAGGCGGCACTGGAACGCATCCAGGCGCTGTTCTGCAGCCAGCTGCAGCCGGTGCTGGGCGACACCCCGCTGGGGTTCTGAGCTGGGGCCGGGCTGCGCCCGGCACCCGCCGAGGCAACGTCAACGTCAAGAGCGGGTTTTCTGAGGGATGGCGGGGTGGGTCCGGTTGCGGGGGACGCCGTAAACCCATCCCTGGGGGCTTGGTCGCGGCATCCATGCCGCTCACACCCCCGCAACCGGACCCACCCCGCCTTCGACAGATCTCCGCGATCTGCCGGAACGGTACGGGGTCGGATCCCGTTGCTGCGCAACGGGCTCTGACCCCATATTCCGGAATGACGGCATCAATGACGGCATCCACGCATGGCGTGGATCTACCCCTTGAACCGCAACCCCACGCCCGGTTCGGTGAACAGGTAGCGCGAATCCAGCGCGGAATCGCCCAGCTTGTGCCGCAGCTTGCCGACCAGGATGCGCAGGTAGTGGGTGTCATGCTGGTGGGTCGGCCCCCAGATCTCCTGCAGGATCTGTGGCTGGGTCACCACCCGCCCGGCATTGCGCAGCAGCAGTGACAGCAGCGCGTATTCCTTGCGGGTCAGCGCCACCGGCTCGCCACCGAGGGCGACTTCGCGACGCACCAGGTCCACGTGCAGGTGGCCGTCGTCGAACACCGGCGGCGTGCCATCGCTGGGCACACTGCGCGTACGCAGCAGCGCGCGCACCCGTGCCATCAGTTCCTGGGTACCGAACGGCTTGGTTACGTAGTCATTGGCGCCGGTATCCAGTGCGCGCACCTTCTCGGCTTCACCCGCACGCACGGTCAGCATGATCACCGGTACCTGGCTCCATTGCCGCAGCTGCTCCAGTACCTCATGGCCTTCCATGTCCGGCAGGCCAATGTCCAGGATCACCAGGTCCATGTCCTCGCTGGCGGCCAGCTGCAGGCCTTCCTGGCCGGTTGCGGCCTGCCGCACCTGGTAGCCCTGCGCGCGCAGGCTGATGTCCAGGAACCGGCGGATCTGGGTTTCATCATCGATCACCAGCACGCGCGCGGCCGGCACGCTGGCATCAATCGGAGTCGGGCTCATCGTGGGAGGCTGGCTTGAGCAGGGGCAGGGTGATGCGGATCAGGGTACCGCGACCGTCGCGTCCGGGCAGCGCCTGCACGCTGCCGCCATGCGCGCCGATCATGCCCTGGCAGATGGTCAGGCCCAGGCCGGTGCCGTGGCGGCCGCGGTCACCGCGCTCGACGCTGTAGAACATGTCGAAGATGCGCGCGCGCTCGTCGTCGGGAATGCCGGGTCCGGCATCGATCACGTCGATGCGCAGCTGGCCGTCCAGCTCGCGCGCCTGCACCTGCACGGCGGCGTCGGGCGGTGAGAACTTGGCGGCGTTCTCCATCACGTTGAACACCGCCTGTTCGACCAGCGCGGGGTGCACCCAGATCGGTGCCAGCGTGGCTGGGATGTCCAGCTCCAGTCGCACCTTCGGCTGGTAGCGCTGCAGGCGCCGCGCCGCCGAGCCGATCAGTTCGTCCACGCCGATCCAGTCGCGATTGATCTTCAGGCCTTCGTGGCCAAGCCGGGTCATGTCCAGCAGGTTCTGGATGTAGCGGTCCAGGCGTTCGCCTTCGACCAGGATGGTGTCCAGCAGGGCGCGTCGATCCGTCGTGTCCATCGCCGCGCCATAGCTGGCCAGGCTGTCGGCGGAGCCGATCATCGCTGCCAGCGGCGAGCGCAGGTCGTGCGACACCGAAGAGAGCAGGGCCGAGCGCAGCCGCTCGGTCTCGTTGCTGACGTGCGCCTGTTCCAGTTCGGCCACCAGCCGGGTGCGCAACGCGGCCTGCGCGATATCGTCGACCATCGCCTCGGCCAGCTGCCGCTGCTCGGGCAGCAGGCGCGCCTGCGCGCCGGGCAGGTACAGGCCGGCCACGCCGATGGCGCGGTCTTCGCCATCCAGCAGCGGCAGGAACCACCACTGCGCACCGGCCAGGGTATCGGTGAAGCGGCCGCTGGGCTGGCCGTGGCGCAGGGCCCAGTCGGCCGCCGCCAGATCGGTATCGCCCGGCTGCGAACGGCCACCGGATGCCGTGTCGGCGCCGATCCGCAGCCACGAAGGAACGTCCATCGCCTGTTCCAGCGCCAGGCGCCCGGCCTGCGCCACTTCACCATTACCGGCCGCACTGGCCAGCTGCCGTCCCAGCTGCTGGCGCGCACGCGCATGACGGTTGGCCGCGCGCAGCGCGATCACCTGCATGCGCAGGCGCGAGGCCAGGCGCCCGGCGACCAGTGCGGCGGCCAGGAACAGGAACACGGTGATCACGCCCTGGCGTGCACCGATGGCGAAGGTGAAGCGTGGCGCGATGAACAGGAAGTTGTAGGCGAGGAAGCACAGGATCGCCGCCATCACCGCCACGCTGGCGCGCGTGCGCGCAGCCACCAGCACCACCGCCACGATGAACACCATCGACAGGTCGGCCATGCCTACCCAGCGTTCGGCCAGCCATGCCACCGCACAGGCCAGCGCCGTGGCGACCAGCGCCTGCACCGGCTCGTAGCTGATGCCGCGCATCGGTGGCAGCAGGCCCTCGCGGCGCGAGCGCGCACGTGCCTGCGGGGTGCTGATGATGGTGATCTCGTAATGCGCGCCGCGCTGGATCAGCTGCTGGGTCAACGTCCGGTTGAACATCCGTGCCAGCGGGCGTTCGCGGGTCCGGCCCAGCACCAGGGTCGACACGCCGTTGTGCGCGGCGTGGTCGAGCAGGGCGTCGGCGATGCTCGATCCGTGCAACAGTTCGGCGTCGCCACCCAGCCGCCGTGCCAGCGCGAAGGCGGCATCGATCTCGCGCCGTGTCGCTTCATCCTGGCGCCGCCCCTGCACGGTCACCACGGTCCACGGTGCGTCGCGGCGCTCGGCGATGCGGCGCGCCACGCGCACCAGGTATTCACTCTGGCCACCGCCGTCGATCGCCACCAGCACGCCGCGGCGCAGTGGCAGGTTGCTCTCGCCACGGGCGGCGCGTGCCTCGCGCAGGCTGCTGTCGACGCGGTCGGCAGCCTCCTGCATGGCCAGTTCGCGCAGCGCGGTCAGGTTCGCCGGCGAGAAGAACGCCTGCAGGGCCTGCGCGGCCTGTTCCGGCACATAGACCTTGCCCTGCTGCAGGCGCGCGATCAGCTCGCGCGGTGGCAGGTCGACCAGCACGATGTCGTGCAGGCGGTCGAGCACGACATCGGGCACGGTCTCGCTGACCCGCACGCCGGTGATGCGCATCACCACATCATTGAGGCTTTCCAGATGCTGGATGTTGACCGTGGTCCAGACATCGATGCCGGCGTCCAGCAGCTCCATCACATCCTGCCAGCGCCGCTCGTGACGGCTGCCCGGTGCATTGCGATGGGCCAGTTCGTCCACCAGCACCAACGCTGGATGCCGTGCGAGCACGGCATCCAGGTCCATCTCCTGCAGGGCGTGGCCGTGGTAGGCCACGTCCTTCAGCGGCAACTGCGGCAGCCCCTCCAGCAGCGCCTGGGTATCGGCACGGCCATGGGTTTCCACCAGCCCGACCACCAGGTCGACGCCGCGGCGCAGCTGTTCCTGCGCGCGGGTCAGCATGGCGTAGGTCTTGCCCACGCCCGGCGCCGCGCCGAGGAACACGGTCAGCTTGCCGCCAGCTTCGCGTTGCAGGCCTTCGACCAGGGCATCGGCCTGGCGGGTACGCGCATCAGTCATGGGAGCCGCTGTCATGGCTGCCATTGTGCGCGCAGCCGGTGCAGGCCGGCATCACGGTGCCTTGGCTGCATGGTCCAGCGCGAAGTTCAAGGTCACCACGTTTACCCGTGGCTGCCCGAACAGGCCCCACTGGCGGCCTTCGGTATGCGCCTGCACCAGCGCCTGCACGCGTTCCACTGGCAGGCCTCGCGCACGCGCCACGCGCGCCACCTGCAGCTGTGCGGCGGCCGGCGACAACTGCGGATCGAGACCGCCGCCGGACTGGGTGACCAGATCGGCCGGAACCTGCGCTGGCGCGACACCTTCCCGTGCAGCCACCGCAGCGGTGCTGGCAGCGACGCGCTCGGCCAGCGCGGGGTTGCTGCGCGCCATGTTGGAACCGGCGGCCGCCATCGGATCGTAGTTGGCGGCCGACGGCCGTGCCTGGAAGTAGCCATCACCGGTGAACGGCTGCGCCAGCCATACCGAGCCGCGCACCTGGCCACTGTCATCGCGCAGCAGGCTGCCTTCGGCCTGTCCCGGGAATGCCAGGCCGGCAAAGCCGGTTGCAATGCCGGCGTAGACCGCACCGGCCAGCAGCAGGGTGGCCAGGCCCAGGCCGATCGCCGGACGCCAGCGGGCGTCATCCTGCAGGCTGGCTACGCGGGCCTCGGCCTTCGGTTCACGGGACAGGGAAGACGAGGTGGAAGCAGAACGGTTCATGCGCCGAATACCAGGACAAGAAGGAGGTCGATCAGCTTGATCGCCGCGAACGGCAGCAACACGCCGCCGAGGCCGTACACCAGCATGTTCCGGCGCAGCAGCGCCGTCGCGGTGGCCGGGCGGAAGCGCACGCCACGCAGGGCGAGCGGGATCAGAGCGGGAATCACCAGGGCGTTGAAGATCAGCGCCGCCAGCACGGCGTTGCGCGGGCTCGACAGCTGCATCACGTTCAGTGCGGCCATGGTCGGAACGGCAGCGGCGAACAGCGCCGGCAGGATCGCGAAGTACTTGGAGACGTCGTTGGCCAGCGAGAAGGTGGTCAGCGCGCCGCGGGTGATCAGCTGCTGCTTGCCCACTTCCACCACCGCCAGCAGCTTGGCCGGGTCCGAATCGAGGTCGACCATGTTGCCGGCCTCCTTCGCCGCCTGCGTACCGGAGTTCATCGCCAGGCCGATATCGGCCTGGGCCAGCGCCGGGGCGTCGTTGGTGCCGTCGCCGACCATTGCCACCAGGCGACCGCCGGCCTGTTCCTGGCGGATGCGCGCCAGCTTGTCTTCCGGCCGCGCTTCGGCGATGTAGTCGTCCACACCGGCTTCGGCAGCGATGGCGGCGGCGGTCAGCGGGTTGTCACCGGTGATCATCACCGTGCGGATGCCCATCGCCCGCAGCTGCGCGAACTTCTCGCGCATGCCGTGCTTGACCACGTCCGACAGCTCGATCACACCCAGCACGTGGCGGCCCTCGGCCACCACCAGCGGGGTGGCGCCGTTGCGCGCGACCTGCTCGACACGACCGGCCAGCTCGGCCGGCACGTTGCCGCCCAGCGACTGCACATGCGCGCGGATGGCATCGGCGGCGCCCTTGCGGATCTGCCGCCCATGTTCCAGGTCCACGCCGGACATGCGGGTCTGGGCAGTGAAGGCCAGGTAGTCGGCATGGTCCGGTTCGGCGGTGGCGCAACCCTGCTCGCGCGCCAGGCGCACGATCGACTTGCCCTCCGGAGTCGGGTCGGCCAGCGAGGACAGCAGTGCCGCTTCACGCAGCTGGCTGGCGTCGATAGCGGCCAACGGATGGAAGTGGCTGGCCTGCCGGTCGCCGTAGGTGATGGTGCCGGTCTTGTCGAGCAGCAGCACGTCTACGTCGCCCGCCACTTCCACCGCCTTGCCCGACTTGGCCAGCACGTTGGCAGCCAGCGCCCGGTTCATGCCGGCAATGCCGATGGCTGGCAGCAGGCCACCGATGGTGGTCGGGATCAGGCACACCAGCAGCGCGATCAGCAGCAGCGGATCAACCTGCACGCCCACCGCTGCACCGATCGCCGGCAGCGTTGCCACCACTACCAGGAAGGTCAGCGTCATCGCCGCCAGCAGCAGGGTCAGCGCGATCTCGTTCGGGGTCTTCTGGCGATTGGCGCCTTCCACCAGCGCGATCATCCGGTCCAGGAAGCTGTGGCCCGGCTCGGCGGTCACCCGCACGATGATCTGGTCGGACAGCACCTTGGTACCGCCGATCACGCCGGAACGGTCGGTACCGGCTTCGCGCAGCACCGGTGCCGATTCGCCGGTCACGGCCGCTTCGTTGATGGTCGCCAGGCCCTGCACGATCTCGCCATCGGCCGGCACCAGTTCACCGGCACTGACGATCACATGGTCGCCCGGGCGCAGCTCCGCAGCCGGTACCTGGGTTTCGGCGGCACCCGGCTGCGGTGCGGCCAGACGGCGCGCCACCAGATCCTGGCGGGCACGGCGCAGCGATGCAGCCTGGCCACGGCCGCGCGCTTCGGCCACGGCTTCGGCGAAGTTGCCGAACAGCACGGTCACCAGCAGGATCGCGGTCACCGCCAGGCCAAAGCCCAGCGGCGCATTGCCGGTCAGGGTGACGATGGCGGCGACGATCGTGCCGGCCATCACCACCGCCATCACCGGGCTGCGCACCAGGTGCATCGGCGACAGCTTGCGCACCGCCTCGACCAGTGCACGGCGCAGGCCTGCGGCATCGAGCAGGGCAGGGCGCGGTGCGAGGGAACTACGGGTTGAACTTGCGTGGGTACTCATTGCGGTGTCCTCAGTGCAGTCCCAGGCTCAGGTGGTCGGCGATCGGGCCGAGTACCAGCGCCGGCATGAACTGCAGCACGGTCAGGATGACGATCACCGAGACCAGGGTCAGGGCGAAGGTCGGGGTTTCGATCTGCAGGCTGCCGGCAGACTCCGGCGCCTGGCGCTTGGCGGCCAGCTGGGCGGCTACCACCAGCGGGATGATCAGCAGCGGGAAGCGGCCCAGCAGCAGCACCAGCGAGCAGCTCAGGTTCCACCACAGCGTGGCGTCACCCAGCCCTTCGAAGCCCGAACCGTTGTTGGCGTAGGCCGACACGTACTCGTAGAACACCTGGCTGATGCCATGGAATCCGGGATTGGAGGTGCCGGCCAGGCCGGGCACGGCCAGGGTGATCGCGGTGAATACCAGCAGGGTGATCGGCTGCAGCAGCACCAGCAGGGCCAGCAGGCGTACCTGTGGCGTCTCCAGCTTGCGGCCGAACAGTTCCGGCGTACGTCCGGTCATCAACCCGGCCAGGAACACGCCCAGCAGCAGGTACACGATGAACTGCTGCAGGCCACAGCCGATGCCGCCCCAGATCGCGCTGACCAGCATGTTGACCATCGCGATGCCGCCACTGAGCGGCGCCAGCGAATCGTGCATGCCGTTCACCGAGCCGTTGGACACCTGGGTGGTCACCGCCGCCCACAGCGCGGTGCCATCGGCACCGAAGCGCACCTCCTTGCCTTCCATCAGCAGCGGCGTGGCGGCGCTGGCGCTATGGCCCTCGCTCCACATCATCGCGCCGGTGGACAGCAGCGACATGCCCAGCATGCAGCTGAACACCAGGGCGCCGAAGCGACGCCGGCCGGTGAACGCACCGATCATGAAGATCACTGCCATCGGCACCAGCAGGATGCCGACGATTTCCAGCGCATTCGACAGCGGGGTTGGATTCTCCAGCGGGAAACTGCTGTTCGGGCCATACCAGCCGCCGCCGTTGGCGCCCAGCTGCTTGGCCGCGACCATCGCCGCGACCGGGCCCAGCGGCAGTTTCTGCTGGGCCATGCCGGCGCTGGCATCGATTGGCGCAGCCTGCGGCCCGCCGGCCATCGTCGAGGGCACGCCCTGGCTGGTCAGCAGCAGCGTCCACACCAGGCACAGCGGCAGCAGGAAGCGCACGCACAGGCGCACCACGTCCACGTAGTAGTTGCCGACCGCGACCTGCCGGTCATCGCCGGCCCCGTTGGCCGCCGCAGCCTGCGGCGCACGCGAGAACAACGCGCGCAGCGTGGCCACCGCCAGCGCCAGGCCCATCATCGGCGTCACCACCTGCAGGCCAGTGATGCCGGTCATCTGCGAGAGGTAGGACAGCTGCGCCTGGCCCGAGTAGTGCTGCTGGTTGGTGTTGGTCAGGAACGAGATCATCGTGTGCAGCGCGGTGTCCCAGCGCATGTTCGGGATCTGGTCCGGGTTCAACGGCAACCAGGCCTGGGTCATGAACACCGCCTGGGTCAGCACCGCGACCATCACGTTGCTCAGCACGAAGGCCAGCACATAGCCGCGCCAGGACATGGCGCGCGATGGATCGACGCCAAGCACCTTGTACAGCGGCTTTTCGATCCAGTGGAACAGCACGTCGACCTTCATCGGCGTGCCGTGCATCACCCGCGCCAGGTACAGACCCAGCGGCCACGCCAGCAGCAGGCTGGCGGCAATAATCACAAGCATCTCAGTCATGGCAGGCTCCGCTCAGAACGACTCGGGCCGCAGCACGACATAAAGGAGATAGGCGGCGGCGACCAGCACCAGCACGCCACACAACAACGACAGCCAGGGGGACATTGCAATAGCGTCCTGGTGGAACCCCTCCACCTCAGGCCGCCATCGTCGTCCTGCCCCCCATAAACGCACTACGCGCCGGACCGGGCCGACGCGTAAAAAGTGCATAAATTCCGTGGGCCAACCCGTAACCGGGCCCGGGGTAGCGCCGGGCCATGCCCGGCGGAGGCAGCGCCGTCAGCCCGCCGGAGCGTCCGCCGGCACCAGCCCCTTCAGCTCGCGATAGCGCTGCAGGGTGCTGTCGATCTCGGCCTTCAACGCCTGCTGCTGCTGCACGAGCCCGGCCTGCAGGCGCTGCTGGGCCTGAAGCTGCGCATGCCGCTTGCGGATCGCCTCGGCCTGCTTGTCGACCACCTTGCCGCCGGCCAGCTCGCGGTCTCCTGCCGCCGACAGCAGCGCCACCAGCGACTCACGCAGGCTGGTGACGTTGTATTCGGCGGTCTTCAGGTTGTTGTCCAGCACTTCCTGGCGCTCGGCAAACACCCGGCGCAGGTCGGCCTCGCTGCCGTAGGTGGACAACATGGCCTGCTCAGTGCGCTGGCGGGTCTGCTCGGCCATCAGGTCCAGCTGTTGCTGCTGCGCAGCGGTGCTGGCAGCGGCACGTTCCTCGTCGGTCAACGCGCGCTGGACCTGCGCATTGCGCAGGCCCGTGCTCGCATTGAATTCCTCGCGCGCATGATTGACCGCGTCTGCCGGCAGCGAATCACTGCAGATCCGCTCCTTGCCCTCGTTCCAGCAGTACAGCTTCTTTTCCGCCTTGCCGCTGTCGCGCGACTGCGCCGGTACGGTGAACGGCACGGCCAGCAGCAGGCCGGTGAAGAGGACAGCAGGAACTCGGGACATGACCTTTCCCCTGGTCGGTCAGCGGATCGAACGAACGCCGTACTGGGCCCGGTAGGCTTCCAGCGGCTGCCGGTAACCCACAAGTTCCGGGTTGCCGGAGGCAAAATCAAGCAGGTCGGCCAGCGATGCCACGGCGATCACCGGGATACCGGCCTCTTCGGCCACCGATTGCGCCGCCGAGCGGCGGTCGGTCTCCGAAGCGATCTCCTGGCGGTCCAGCGCCACCACGATGCCGGCCGGGGTGCCACCGGCGGCGCGGATGATGCCCAGCGCTTCGCGGATCGCGGTACCGGCGGTGATCACGTCATCGACGATCAGCACGCGCTTGCCCTGCATGTCGGCGCCGATCAGCTGGCCGCCTTCGCCGTGGTCCTTGGCTTCCTTGCGGTTGAACGACAGCGGCAGGTCGCGGCCGCGCTGGGCCAGCTCACAAGCCATCGCGGTGGCCAACGGGATGCCCTTGTAGGCCGGGCCGAACACCACGTCGTACTTGATCCCGCTGGCATCGATGGCATCGGCGTAGCAGGCGCCAAGCTGGGACAGCAGCGAACCGGAGTCGAAGCGGCCGGCGTTGAAGAAATAGGGGCTCAGCCGGCCGGACTTGAGGGTGAACTGGCCGAAGCGCAGGGCATCGGCGGTCAGGGCCAGCTGCAGGAAACGGTGGCGGTGGTCGCTCATCAAAACTCGATTCATCTTCATTTGGAGCATAAATCCTAATCCAGCTGGGCGTTTCGCGCTCGTCCGGCCCCGTGTGAAGGCGTTTGCGGGCCCAACCGACGGACTGCGCAGCCCCGCGGTCAACCGGTATGCTTGCCCGGTTTCCCGCCGTAGGTCTTCCGCATGCGCATCATCAGTTTCAACGCCAATGGCATCCGTTCCGCCGCGACCAAGGGCTTCCTCGACTGGTTCCGTGCCCAGGATGCCGACGTCCTGTGCATCCAAGAAACCAAGGCCCAGGAAGACCAGCTGACCGACCCGATGTTCCGCCCGGACGGCCACCACTGTTTCTACCGCGACGCCATCACCAAGAAGGGCTACAGCGGCGTGGCGATCTACAGCAAGCGCGAGCCGGACCAGGTCATCACCTCGCTGGGCTGGGCCCCGTTCGACGACGAAGGCCGCTACATCGAGGCACGCTACGGCAACCTCAGCGTGGTCTCCTTCTATATCCCGTCCGGCAGCTCGGGCGACCTGCGCCAGGGCTTCAAGTTCGAAGTGATGGAATGGCTGCGGCCGATCCTGGAGGAGTGGGCACGCAGCGGCCGCGACTACGTGTTGTGCGGCGACTGGAACATCGTGCGTTCGGCGCTGGACATCAAGAACTGGAAGTCCAACCAGAAGAATTCCGGCTGCCTGCCGGAAGAGCGCGACTGGCTCAACGCCCTCTGCGCCGACCACGGCCAGGCCACCGATGTCGCCGCCGGCCGCGGCTGGGCCGATGCCTACCGCCTGCTCAACCCCACCGGCGAGGACTACACCTGGTGGAGCAACCGCGGCGCCGCCCGCGCCAACAACGTCGGTTGGCGCATCGACTACCAGTTCATCACCCCGGGCCTGCGTGACCGCCTGCGCAGCTGCTCGATCTACCGCGACGAGCGCTTCTCCGACCACGCCCCGTTCACCGTGGACTACGACCTGTGACCGAGGCTGCCAAGCCGCGCCGACCGTGGCAGCAGGTGTTGTCCAACCTGAGCCAGCGCAAGGTGCTGGCGATGCTGCTGCTCGGCTTCAGTTCCGGCCTGCCGATCTACCTGGTGGGCAACACGCTCGGCTTCTGGATGCGCAAGGAAGGCATCGAGCTGAGCACGATCGGTTTCCTGTCATGGGTCGGGCTGGCCTACACCATGAAGTTCCTGTGGGCGCCGATCGTCGACAAGACCGACGTGCCTCTGTTCGGCCGTTTTGGCCGCCGCCGTGGCTGGATGCTGCTGTCGCAGCTGGTCGTGGTGGTGGGCCTGGTCGGCATGGCGCTGGTCCAGCCCAAGGGGGGCCAGATCCAGTTCCTGGGTATCGCCTGGCAGCACATCGTCGTGTTCGGCGTGATGGCCGTGATCGTGGCATTTGCTTCGGCCACCCAGGACATCGTCATCGATGCCTGGCGCATTGAAAGTGCTGACAACAGCGAGCAGCTCGGCCTCCTGACCTCATCCTCGGCGCTGGGCTATCGCACCGCATTGCTGGTCACCGATGCGCTGATCCTGATCATCGCGGCCCGTGTCGGCTGGCAGGTCTCGTACGAGATCATGGCCGTACTCATGGCGCTTGGCGTGGTGGCCGTGGTCATGGCCCGGGAACCGGCCAGGGAGGTGGCTGCCGTGCAGGCCCAGGCGATCTCGCTGTGGACGCCGCGGGGCCTGTTCGACGCCGTGGCCGGGCCGTTCATCGCCTTCGTCCGCGAGCACCGCAGCGGCGCGATCCTGATCCTGGTGGCCATCAGCGTCTATCGCATGGCCGACTTCGTCATGGGGCCGATGGCCAACCCCTTCTATGTCGATCTCGGCCTGGACGAGGATACCGTGGGCGCGGTGCGTGGCTCGGTCGGGCTGGTCGCGACGTTCGTCGGCATTGCCGCAGCGGGCCTGGTCTCGGTCCGCTGGGGCGTGCTGGCGGCGCTGATGGTGGGCGCCGTGCTGGGGCCGGCCTCCAATCTGGCGTTTGCCTGGCTGGCCTATTCCGGCCCGGACACAACCCATTTCGCCGTGGCCATGGCGATCGACAACTTTGCCAGCGGCTTCGCCGGTACGGCGCTGATCGCCTACATGTCGAGCTTGACCAGCATCGGATACACCGCCACCCAGTACGCGCTGCTGAGCTCGTTCTACGCGATGCCCGGCAAGGCCCTCAAGGGATTCTCGGGGTGGTCGGTACAAACGCTCGCGCAGGGTCGGACGCTGCTGGAAGGTTATGCATTGTTCTTCGTCGGTACCGCGCTGGTGGCGATCCCGGTGGTGATCCTGTGCGCTCTGTTGATCGTGCAGCAGCGCCGTCGCCAGGCCGCAAGCGCCACCTGATTGCCTGCCCGCCCGGTCTGCGGGATCATCGCCCCGACGCGCCGAGGGGGCGGTGCCCTGCGAACGGGGAAGTGAGCATGGCCGACGTTGTGCTGCGGGACCTGGACCCGCTGCTGCTGGAACGTATCAGACGCGTCGCGGTCGCCCGCGGCTGGACTCACGAACAGACCTGTGCCGCCTTGCTGGAGCAGGGCCTGTTCAGCAGTGAGCTGGAAGTCCGCTCCGGCTTCGGCGATCCCGAAGTGGATGCCCTGTCCGATGCCATCGCCGCCCTGCAGGCGTTGCCCGCAGGGCAGGGGTTTGATTAACGGCCGCGCCGCAATGCTGTAGAGCCGAGCCCACGCTCGGCTGCCCCGTAGATCCACGCCATGCGTGGATGGCACCATCCTCACGCCAGATGGATCGCTCCCAGGATCCGCGGCCCCTGGGCGCCGGTCACGCTCGGCAGGTTGCCGGCCAACCCGTCCATCGTCCGCTGCGCCAGCCACGCAAAGCCCATGGCCTCCACGTACTCCGGGTCCAGCCCGTGCACGGCGCTGGATTCCACCTGCACGCCCGGCAGCCGTGCGCTCAGCCGCTTCATCAGCTGCCGGTTGCGCACACCGCCGCCACAGACCAGCAGGCGGCGGGTCTGCGGCTGCTGCGCCAGCAGCGCATCGGCCACCGTTGCCACGGTCAGCTCCAACAGGGTCGCCTGCACGTCGGCCGCAGCGTACTGGCCTTCGGCCATGTGCGCCTCGGCCCAGGCCAGGTGGAACTGCTCACGGCCGGTGCTCTTCGGCGGCGGCAGCGCGAACCACGGGTCCGAGCACCAGCCGGCCAGCAGGCTCTCGTCCACCGCGCCACTGGCGGCATATGCGCCGTCGGCGTCGAAGGTGCGGCCGGTGTGGCGCTGGCACCAGGCATCCATCAGCGCATTGGCCGGGCCGGTATCGAAGCCACGCACCGCACCTTCGCGCGGAATCAGGGTCAGGTTGGCGATGCCGCCGAGGTTGAGCACCGCGCGGTCTTCGTCAGCCGTGCCCAGCATGGCCAGGTGGAAGGCCGGCATCAGTGGCGCACCATGGCCCCCGGCCGCCACGTCGCGGCGGCGGAAGTCGGACACCGTGGTGATCCCGGTCAACTCGGCGATGCGGTTGCCGTCGCCCAGCTGTACGGTGAAGGCGGGGTCGGCCAGCGGGCGGTGACGCACGGTCTGGCCGTGCGAGCCGATCGCGCGCACCTGGCTGCGGTCCACGCCAGCCTCGGCCAGCAGCTGGTTGGCGGCCCCGGCGAAGTTGATCGCGATCCGGGCGTCCAGCTCGCCGAGCTCCTCCAGCGAGTCCAGCCGGCCACCTTCGCCCAGCGCCACCAGTCGCGCACGCAGCACCGGCTCCCAGCGGGCGGTCAGGCCGTGCACGAAGCGGCAGCCTCCGCCGGCGGGGAACTGCACCAGCGCGGCATCGATGCCGTCGGCGCTGGTGCCCGACATCAGGCCAAGGTACAGGGGGGCGTCAGCGTCGGCGGTCGTGTTCATGGCGGGCATAAAAAAAGGACGCGGCAAGCTTGTGCTGCCGCGTCCTTCTTCGTCAACGCAGCGGCTCAGCCGCGCTTGCGGCCGGTGCTGCTCTTGTCCTTGGCGCTGGCCACCTCGGGGGCGGCCTCGTCGCGGCTGGTCGGCGCGGGGCTGGCATCGGCGTAGATCAGCTTTTCCATGCCCTGGATGCGGGCCATCGCCGGCGCGGTCTGCGCGCGGAAGGCGACCAGCTCGGCGCCCTTCAACGGCTCCGGCGGCGGCATGGTCACGGTCAGCGGGTTGCGATGCTCGCCGTTGACGCGGAATTCGTAGTGCAGGTGCGGGCCGGTGGCCAGGCCGGTCGAGCCCACATAGCCGATCACCGTGCCCTGGGCCACGCGCTGGCCGGTCTTGATGTTCGCAAAGCGCGACATGTGCCCGTACAGGGTGGTGTGGCCGCGGCCGTGATCCAGGATCACCACGTTGCCGTAACCACGCTGCACGCCGGCGAACTGCACGCGGGCGTCGCCAGCGGCCATGATCGGGGTGCCGGTGCGCGCGGCGTAGTCCACGCCCTTGTGCATGCGCATCTTGCCCAGCACCGGGTGCTTGCGCGCACCGAAGGTCGAGCTCAGCCGCGCGAACGGGATCGGCATGCGGATGAAGCTCTTCTTCAGCGAACGGCCGTTGATGTCGTAGTACTCGGACTTGCCGTTGCGGTCGAAGCGGAAGCCGGAATAGGTCTTGCCACCGGTGGTGAAGGTCGCCGCCAGGATCTTGCTGGTGTCCACCTTCTCGCCTTCGCGCCAGGTTTCATCCATCACCACGCTGAAGCGGTCGCCCGGCTGCAGGTCCTTGGAGAAGTCGATGTCGTACTTGAAGATATCGTCGGTCATCGTCGCGATCGCCGACGGCGACAGCCCGGCGCGGCGTGCGGCGGCGTACAGCGAACTGGTGATCTCGCCACTGGTGACCACCGTGCGCGTGGAGGTCTCGCGCTTGGTCACCTTCTCCTTGATGTCATCACCGGCCAGGCTCAGCTCCACCCGGTTGTCGGCATCGCGGTCGAAGCGGATGCTGCGCAGGTCACCGGACAGCGGCATGTCGAAGGCGATCTCGGCGCCCGGGCGCAGCTTGGTCAGCGCCTCGCGCGCGCCCGGGTGGTCCAGTACCCGGTGCAGGGTGGTGGCCGGAATGCCGGCCTTGTCGAACAGATCGCTCAGGGTCTGGCCGCGTTCCACGCGCAGTACCTGCCAGCTGTCACCGGGTACCTGCTGCTGGCGGGCCATGGTCAGCGGCGGCAACGGCAGTGCCAGGCTGGTATGGCTGTCGGCAAAGGGGGCGTCGATGGTGTGCGAGAAGCCCGGGACGATCGTTGCCACCAGGGCGCCGATGGTCGCGAACAGGCTGGCATGCATCCAATGGCGCCGGGTCCAGCGCTCGTTGAAGGCGGCGGGAAGATGTTGCCTGAGCTTCCGATGCAGGGCGTTGTCGTGCAGGACGTGGAGGCGTTCCTGGAAGCGCTGCTTGCGTGCGCGCCCTTGTTCGGAATT